>JBFYZU010000178.1:0-19934 GCA_041309365.1 Myxococcota bacterium | reverse complement strand
GATCTAGCTGGAAAAGATCACCTGGGGATCGCTCAGGACCTGCCCCGATTGCGAGTTCATGCCCTGGTGCGTGCGGTGCCACGGCGCGGCCCAGTTCGAGGAGGGGGATCACCTCGGCCCCTCGCGGGTGGCTTGCCAGGCCGCCCGCCTGCGCCGGCTCGTGTGCCTCGGGCGATGACCCGGCAGGTGTCGCGGCCGGACTGGTGCTCGGCAACAGGCCAAAGACCGGGAGAGGCTCGCGTCAATCCTGCCAGACCACGGCGTCGCCGCTCTCGTACCACTTGTCGTAGAAGGGCTTGAAGGCCGCCTCGATCTGCGCGCGCCTGATCTTCATGGTGGGGGTGAGCATGCCTTCGTCGATGGTCCATTCCTTGCTCGACACGGCGATGAACTGGAGCTTTTCGAAGCCGGCGACCTTGCCGTTGATCTCCTCGATCAGGGCCTTGAGCGCCGCGTTGACCTCCTCGCGCACGGCCGGATCCGTCTGCCTCTCGCGGACGCCCTCGGCCAGCATCACCATGGCCATGGGCTGCGGGTAGCCCACGCCGGAGACGACCGACTGCTCGACGTGGTTGCAGGCGTTGATCATGTTCTCGAGCGGCACCGGGTGCACGTACTTGCCCTTGGACGTCTTGAACAGCTCCTTGATGCGGCCCGTTATCTTGAGCCGACCCTCCTCGTCGATCGACCCCTGGTCGCCGGTGCGCAGCCACCCGTCCTCGGTGATGACCTCGGCCGTGGCCTCCGGCATCTTGTGGTAGCCCTTCATGGTGCCGCCTCCACGCACCAGGATCTCGTCGTTCTCGCCGATCTTGCACTCCACGTCCGGCCACGTGTTTCCCACATACCCCACCCGTGTCTTGGCCGGCATGGAGCAGTGCGAGAACGAGAAGTTCTCGGTCATGCCGTAGCCCTCGAGCAGCTCCAGGCCCAGATCGCGGTACCACTGGATGAGCGCGGGCGGCATGGGCGCCGATCCGCTGATGGCCCATCGGACCTGGTCGAGGCCCAGCCCCTTGAGGATCTTCTTCCTGACGATGCCGCTCAGGATAGGGATCTTGAGCAGCAGGTTGAGCTTCTTCGGTGGCATCTTCTTGAACACGCCGGCCTGAAACTTGAGCCAGAGCCTCGGCACGGACACGAACAGCGTGGGCTGCGCCCTGTTCAGGTCCTGCACGAATGTGTCCAGCGCCTCGGCGAAGAACACCTTGCACCCGGCGGCCAGCATGAGGTTCAGGCCCACCATGGTCTCGAAAGAGTGTGCCAGGGGCAGGTACGAGATGTAGCGATCCTGGGGCGTCAGGTGGAAGATGGCCAGCTCGCCCGTGGCCGCGGCCGCCATGTTCTTGAAGGTGTTCTCCACGCCCTTGGGCTTGCCCGTGCTCCCCGATGTGTAGAACAGGAGCGCCACGTCGTCGGCGTCCCGAGTGGGCCTGCCCTCGATGGGTTCGGTCTCCTCCACGATCTTCGACCACGTGGGGTAGTCGTTGGGCGGGCTGAGCGAGTAGGAGACCCGCGGCAGGCCCTCGGGCACCCCCTTCTTGAGCTTGTCCCAGATGTCGAGCTTGCCCACGAACAGGAACTTCGACTCGCTGTGCGTGATGATGTAGTTGACAGTTTCTGGGTCCAGCGTCGGGTAGATGGCGCAGGACGTGTACCCGGCCATCCAGATGGCCAGGTCGCTCATGATGAACTCTGCGCAGTTCTTCGAGAGGATGGCGATGGAGCTCCCGGGCGCGAAGCCCTGCGCCTTGAGATAGGCAGCCATCCTGCGCGATTCGTCCACCACCTGCTTCCAGGTGTACTCGCGCAGCTTGCCTGCCCCCAGAGGCTGGACCATGTACACGTCGTCAGGACGCTCCTTCTCGTGCTGGTAGAGCCTCTCGAGCGGCAGGTACTTCATATCGATCGCCATGTTATCCCTCCTCCCGTGTGGATCCGATCGGGGTGGCAGATGGGCGATGAATGCCCACCATTGCCGGCTCCCCTGGTCGGCGGGCATTACTCTACGTCGTGCCGGACCGTACCACAAGAGGCTTGATGGCCGGTTTTCGCTCACTCCCCGGGCGGTGACCGATTCACGTGTCATGTCATGGATGCCACGCGCCCGGTGGGGACATGGCAGGCGCCAGAATGGCCATGCAGTTGTCCGGGTATCGTTTTCAGTCGCAGCCGTGGGCGTTGCAGCTCGCTTCGCACGAGGCCTGGCACTCGACGCCGTTCGCGCTGCACGCTTCGCGAGCCAGATCGTGCTTGTAGCCGCAGCTGCCCATGCACTTGTCGTAGGCGGCCTGCACGTCGTGCTCATCGCACTCGAACGCGCAGGTGTCCATGGCCTCGGCGGCGACGTAGGTGCACTCATCCTCGTCGAACAGGCACTGGTCCTTGCACGGCTGCAGGTAGTACGTGTCATCCGCGTCCGGACAGAACGGATGCTGCGACGTCTGCTCGCAGAGGCTGTCGTAGAGGATCTGCGCCGCGGCCCCATCGGGTGGTCCGCTCTTGCCCTCGTACCAGTGGTAGGCCAGCTCCTCGCACCCCTGCCCGCAACCGAGCTCGCAGGCCCTCTCGAGCGCCTCGCCCCGGGCGACGTTGTCCTGCTCGTCTCCCCGGATCCCGGCGAGGTACAGGCATCCCGCGCAATCGCCGAGATTGCACGACATCTCGAAAAGCTCGGTGGCCTTCCCCATGTCCCGTGGGCCGCCCATGCCCCGTGCCCACATCACGGCCAGCTCGCTGCAGGCCATCATGTCGCCGGCCTGGCAGGCCCTGTCGAAGAGCTCCCGGATCCGCGCACACTCCTTGTACGTTTCGGCGCTCTCGAGCAACGAGATCCCCAGTGCCGTGCAGGCTCCCGCGTCCTTCCCCTCGCACATCTCCTCGAGCTGCTCTGGCGACCGGCCCTCGTACGCGGTGCGGTCGGGATCGAGGACGGTTGGCGCACGAGGGCCCCCGCACTGCGCCAGCGCGGCGACGGCAATGACCCGGAGCACGAGGGGGAAAGCTCCTGGGCGCCATGCCCGGCGTCGCCTGTCCATGTCGCCCTCCCTGGCGGAAAGCCCGATCACGGCACCTGGAAGGTATCGTTTCACGGCTCCGGCTGCAGCGCAACCGGATCGAACCGAAAGCATGTGCTCGAACGGAGGGGCGCGGTCCTGTCCGGCAGGCTACAAGGCGGTGAAGTCGGAAAGCGGATTTCCGAAGAACGCCTTTTTCCACGTCACCTTTCGGACAATGTGCTCCCACCTCCTTTTCGGGATGGGAACTAGCCTGGTAGCATCCACGGAGGGACCGATGCAAAGATTGGCCGCACTGGTCCCTGCGACGGATATCCCCCGGCCGCTCGTATTCACACCTTTTCGACGGATCGCACCGGTGGCACAGGGATCTGGAGCGCGGCTCTCGTGAAGCGGGATCCCGAGTTGACCTCCCCCGTCGCAGGCTTGCCGGTGGCTCGACCTCGGGCCGGCGGGGTCAGCCTCGCTGCCTCAAAAACGTGCCTTCGTCGAGCTCGCGAAAAGCTGTGCGCAGCTCGTCCTGCGTGTTCATGACGATGGGGCCGTGCCAGGCCACGTGCTCGCCGAGGGGCTTGCCCGTCATCAGGAGCAGTCTCGTCCCGTCGGTGCCTGCAATCACCGAGACGGGCAGGTCGGACCCGTGTTCTGCGTCCTCGCGCTCCCAGAGGATCAGCGAGTGGTCATTCTGAAGGTCGAAGCCGTCCGCGTCGAAGCTCGCGGCTCCATCGAAGACATATGCGATGGCAGTGTAGCCCGAAGGCAGGTCGTGCACGAACCTGCCCCGTGCCGGCAGGCGGACGTCGAAGTACCCGGGGTCGATGACCACGTTCTCGACGGGCCCCTTGGCTCCGCCTGCCCGCCGGACCATGGCCTTGGGCCTCGATGGAGGATGATGGCTTCAATATGAACCTCGCGACCGGTTGAAAAGCCCGGTCGCCGCAGGCTACTTCACGACCAGAGTGGTGGTGTTGCCGCTCACCACCAGAGACGGGTCGGCGAGCGGGGCCACGCGAGTGCCACCCTGGACGGCCTTACCCTCCCGCTGGCCTTCGAGCCGGTAGGTCAGCGTGATCTTGTCGGCTCCGGGGGCCGGGAAGAGGAGGACCTCGTCCGGGTGCAGGTCGTAGCCCAGTATGGAGCCGTCCGACACCAGGGCGTCGAGCGATGCGGCCTCGGGCGTGGCGTTGCTGGGGAAGGGCTCGGTGAGCACGACGGGCACGGCGCCGCCGGCGAAGCGCACCTTGAGCGTCACGCTCACGAGCGCGCCCTGGCCGTCGGACAGATCCGTGACCACACGCTTGACCTTGACGTCGGGCGCGCCGGGCATGGCCGCTCCCTCGGGCTGGGCAATGCCCCACCTGGTCAGGGTGAGCTTCACGGGCGCCACGAGGTTGCCCGTGTAGGTGACCTCCACCTCGTTGTCGCCCTTTGCCAGGTACGGCGTGAGCTCGATCATGCGCAGTGAGACCGCGCTCATGAACGGGTCGTCCGGGTCGATGTCCACGGCTTCGACGAGCTTGCCGTTCACGCTGATCTCGACCTTGCTGGCGACCTCGGGCTTGGTGGGCGGCACGAGGAGGAGTGCGCGCACCGCGGCCGCGGTGCCCCGGGCGTTGTGCCACGCCCCGAACGACTCCTGGGTGCTGAGCACGTACTCGAGGCACTGGCGCAGCTCGAGCTCGAAGGCCTCGGGGTCCAGCGTCACGAGAAGCTCCATGGCCGCAGCCGTGGCCTCCAGCGTGCCGCCGAACGCGTTGAACCACGACGGCTCCCAGTACGCCTCGTCTCGCAGATTGACGAGGGTCCCCGCGGCCGTGCGAAGCTCCTTGTCCAGCGCCGCGTCCGCCGAGCCCTTCACCTTGGCCCACTTCCACACGCCCAGGGCCGCGTGGCTCAGGGCCATGGGGTCGCGCATCATCGGATCGGTGAGAAGGGGCCTCAGGCTCTTTGCGAGCTTGCCCATGGACGCGTCGATGGACGCCTCCGCGGCCAGGATGGGGTACTCGAGGCACGCGTCCGCCATCACGCGGAAGATCTCGGCGCTGATGCCCAGCTGCACCTCGTTGGTCTCGCCCTCCCAGAAGGCGATGTCCTTCACGCTCCAAAGCCCATCGGACCCCAGGCTCGAGGCCAGCTGCAGAAGCGCCGCGCGCACGGCGCTCTCGGGCACGGGCAGCCCTGCCCTGTGGATCTCCACGAGGCCCTCCAGGCTCTGCGCGGTCATGTAGGGGTTGGACACGGGCACGTCCACCACGGGCTTGCCCGACGTCTCCGACCTGAGCAGGCACACGTGCCAGCCCCAGCCTCCGTCCGCGTTCTGGCTCATGAGAAGGCCGGCCATGGCCGCCTGCATCCTGAGCTCGAGCATGGCCAGGGCGCTCTCGTTCTTGCCGGCGGCCAGAAGGTAGCGATACGCCATGGCCGTCACCAGGGCGTTCGAGGAGATGTAGTCGATGGCCCCGCCCGGCTGGTCCACCATGGATTCGATGCCCTGGAGCACGGGCACCGCGTTGGGGAAGCTCACGTTGAGCATGGCGGACACGTGGGTGTCCTTGCCGGAGAGATGGACCTCGGCCACGAACGGGTCGTCTCGCTTCGTGTCTCCCGTGGCCGTGATCACGGTGGGCAGGCCGGCCGGGTGCACCCACAGGGTGCGACGCTGCACGTCCTTGACGCCGCCGCCCTCGGTCCACACCTCGTAGGACACCTCCCCGGCTCGGAGCGGCTTCACCTGGAAGGTGGCAGTGGCCGTGCCGGAGACGGGCACGTTGACGCTCTGCTGGCTCGGGCCCACGATGGCGAGGCCGTCCGAGCTCAGGCCCAGGGTGGCCTTCACGGGCTTGTCCGTGAAGTTTCGCACCGCGCTCGTGACCTCGACCGCGTCGCCCAGGGTCAGGGTGGCGGGCAGATCCGAGCGCGAGTACAGGTCCTGGCTCACGTCCACCTTCTCGCGCACCATGCCCACCCGGCCCTTCTCGTCCGACGCGACCAGGGTCACGGTCTGCGTCGTGATGGAGTCGGACAGCCTGGCCTCGAACGACAGCTTGCCGTCCTTGGCCACGAGGTCGGGCGCCCACAGGCTCGTCTCGGCGAAGTTGGTCCTGACCACGATGCGAACCGAAGGCTTGGATGAGAGCGAAGCTCCCGCACCCATGGACAGGGCCGCGCTGGCCTCGTCCATGGCTGCGCCCGAGAAAGCGTCGGACGAGGGCTGGACCAGCTTCTCCATGTCGGCATTGACGATGACCGGGGAGCTCGCGGACTTGGTGACCGCGGCCGAGCCCATGACCGCGCCGTAGGATCCGATGCCGATGGAGCTCTCGGCCGTGCCTCCTCCACCCATTCCCGTGCCGGACAGGCCCAGGCCTCCCCACCCGAAGGTCTGACCCTCTTCTCCTCCTGCAAGGCTGTCGTACATGTTGTCGTAGTCGGACTCCGCTTCCGAGTACTCCGTGCTCGGCTTCTCGATCTTGCCGGCGATCTTCTCTTTTTTCGCCTTGGCCTTGTCCTTCTTGCTTCCGGTCTTGCCCTTCTTGCCGCCGTTCTCGGTCGTCGCGATGCCGTCGTTCTTCGCGGCGCCGTACTGGTTCGCCTGGGTGTTGGCGCCTCCCTCGCGGAACCCGAAAGGTGGCAACGCGATGTCGTGTGTGGCGTACCCCCAGTTACGGCTCACCACCGGCCATGTCAGGATCTTGGACCCGGCCGAGGAGAGCACCTTGAGCTGCGGGTGGAAGAACCGGTCCATGGGCGTGATCTCCAGCGGGTCGAGCATGCCCAGCACGGCCTGGTCCACGATGCTGGCGCCCACGGCCGCCGTGGCCGGCTTGCCGTCCGGCCCCTTGACCGTGGCGGTGACGCTCAGGGTGTCGCCCGGGCCTGCCTCGTGTGCGAGCCCGGTCATGGCGATCTCGAGCGTGCGGTTCGCCTGCACGGGCAGGTTCTGGCCCTCGGTGAGGAGGCCCACGGCGCCGTCGCCGCTCTTGCCCAGGCAGAACATGGTGAGCAGCATCGAGCCCCAGGCCGGCGCCGGGAAGGTGCCGCGGCCCATCCACTTGCCTTTCTCCTTGCCGATGGGGATGAGGGCCGCGCCGATGAGCGCGCCGCTCTGGTCCACGATGTCCGCGTGCACCACGCTCTCCACGGGCACGAACTCGGTGGGGAAGCGGATGACGATCTCGGTGTCCGCCTTCTCCTTGACCACACCCTCAGGGATCTCGCTCGTCATGGGCCTGGGCGGGTAGTAGGTGGCGTACATGGTGGCCAAAGACGCGTCCACGCCCTCGATGTAGACCTGGCCCGTGAGGCTTATCTTGCCCATGGGAAGCTCGAACTTGGCGATGCCTCCGTCGTCCGTCTCGGCGTGGTAGGTCTTGTCCTCCACCACGAGCTTCACCTTCTTCTCGCGGATGGGCACCTCGTCCAGGTCCACCACGCGCACCATGGCCCTCACCGTGTCGCCCTCCGCGTACTGGTCCTTGTCCATCTCCACCACGACCCTGTAGGGGTTCGAGGTGAAGCGCATGTCCCTCTTGATCTCGTCCCTGCGCCCGTACTCGTCGGTCACCTCGATGGTGACCCTCACGTTCTCGTCCTCGGCCAGGCCATCGGTCACCTTGGCCAGCGCCTTCTCGTCGATGAGGACATCGTGCGGCCCCTTGCCCGAGACCTTCTTCGTGGCCTCGAAGCGCACCTTCCCGCCGGCCGTCACGACGAGCTTCAGGGTGCCCTCGGTGAACTCTCCGCCTCCGAACATGCCCAGCGTGATCTTCACGGGCAGGCTCTTCTGGTCGCGTGTGAGAAAGCGCCCCAGGTCGTGCTGGATGTCGATGACCGGCGGCACGAATCTCTCCACCCTGAGCCTGGCGCTGGCGCTCTCGCGGTCGAAGTTCGCCTTGAGCGTGTAGCGCCCCTCGGGCGCGTGCTCCGGCAGCGGGATGTCCAGGGTGGCGATGCCGTATTCGTCGGTCTCCACGGCCCCGCCCGCCACCACGCGGCCCGCCTCGTCCTCGAGAAGGAGGTCCACCGACTCGTGGTCGAGTGCCGCGAAGTCGTCCGTGAGAGACCAGGCCACGGTGCGGATCCGGATGGTCTGGCCCGGGTTGTAGACCCCCCTGTCGGTGTACACGAAGATGTGCGCGCTCTCGAAGCCCTGCGTGCGCGGGAAGGAGTTGAAGTACACGGAGCCCCGGTAGCGCTTCGAGCCCTTGTCGTACACCACGTCCACGGAGTGGCTGTTCGAGTAGCTCATGTCCTTGTTGGTGGCGTCTGCGAACACGAATGTGCCGTGCTCGTCCGCGCGGCCGATGAGCTTTCCGTCCAAAAACACCCTGGCGCCCGTGGCCGGCTTGAACGACGGATCGAACGCTGCCACGTGGATGTAGCTGCCCATGGCCGCCCAGATCTGGTACGGGCTGTCGATGACAACGTTGAGCGGCCCGTCGTACGTCTCGTTGCCCTCGAGCTTCACGTCCGAGCCCTCGACCCTGGTGCCGATGAGCACGGGCACGAGCTCCACGCCGCTCGTGACGAGCTTCTCCTCGGCCCTGGCCGCATCGCCGGCCACGAGCGCCCCGGCCACGGTGCCCATCAACGCGAGACAGCCGAGAACGGTCCTTCTTGCGCGCATCCTGGAAGCCTCCTCCCATCCCCCGGCCCTGCCGGCGGTGGTCAGTTGGAACCCGGCGTGCCGGGATTGTTCCGGCAGTCTGGCGGGCATCTGGATCCTACGTCCATGTCCGCCGATAGGTCTACGGCCCCGTGCCGCAAGTTGCAATCGAGGGCACCGGGGATCATAATGTCCACCATGGCAGCACCCCAGTACAGTCCCCCGTTTCGGCCCGACGTCGTGCCCGAGGACGGCCAGCCCGATCCGCGCGTGAGCAACGAGGAGAGGCTCTGGGCAACGGGATCGCACGCCGTGAGCTTCGTCGAGGGCGGCATCATAGGCCCGCTCATCATCTACCTCGTCAAGAAGGACAGCTCACCGTTCGTGGCGTTCCACGCCCTGCAGTCGCTGTACTTCGGGCTCATCTTCCTGGTCCTCATGCTGGTGACCTTCATCACCATCATCGGCCCCATTGCCGTGGGCGTCGCCTACTGGGTCTTCGAGATCATCGCCTGCGTGAAGGCCTACAACGGCGAGTGGTACTGCCTGCCCCTGGCGGGCAACTGGGCCATGAGAACCCACCCCATCCCCGCGGTGTGGCCGCCCCCCGGGATGTACGTACAGCAGGGGTGGGTCCCGGGCCCGGCTCCGGCCGCGGCCCAGCCCCCCGTGGCGCCCCAGCCTCCCCCCCGATGACGGACAGGGCCTCGATCCCGCTCATGGGCCGGCTGAGCGACCCCGACGGCGAGGCCGTGAGGCGCGACCACGAGGGCGGGCTCGCCAACGTGCAGGTGCGGATACGCCGCGGCAAGGTCACCGACGCCGTGTTTTTCGTGCAGGGCTGCTCGGTGACCATGGCCTGCCTGAGCGCGGCCTGCGCCCTGGCCCGGGGCAAGGAGCCGGCCGAGATCCGCAGCACCGTGACCCCGCAGCGCATCGACGAGGTCCTGGGCGGCCTGCCGCCCGACCACGAGCGCTGCGCGAAGCTCGCCATCGCCACGCTCGTGGGCGCCATCGACGACGCCATCCTGAATGGCGTCGAGGACTGGCAGAAGCTCTACCGCGTCCGCCGGCGCTGACATCCTCGACAAGCTCCTGACCGATCGGACGGCCCAGGTGCATCTGGCGAGTGTGCTCCGGATGATTCTGAGCATGGCCGTGGAACCGTGCCCGCGTGCGGGCGCAAGTTCGACTATCACGGAACGCAAGAACTTGTGGCGACCGACAGGGCGAGATCCTGACGGGCAGCATCCTCAACCCCCTGGCACTGGCACCGCGCCGGACCGGCCCAACGGATCACGGGACTCTACCGGACTCTTTGCGGACCCGCGTGCGGTTCTCGTGAGGGAAAGACCGAGCAGGTCGAGGGCGGCGAACGAACGGGCACAGCACGTCCCATCCGTCGCCTGCGCACACGTCCATGACGAGCAGACGGTCCGTCCCGTCGAAATGCCTGCGGACCTTCTCGTTGTGTGACTCGTAGGCCTTGATGACCCTGTCGTCGTCGGACGTCGTCAAACACCCCATGAGATGGATCCTGATGACCATGCCCAGGTTCAGCTCCAGCGGCCGCGTGATGTCCCTGAAACGGTACTGCTCTTGGAAGTGCCGAAAGGACGTCAGCCAGGACGAAGGATCGCGTACCGTGAGGATGAAGCGACTGCCGGGAAACTCGCGATCGATCCTGTCGAAAACGGGAAACAAGAGACTCCCGACATAGTCCCACCGCGCGAGCGCCCCGAAGTCGAAGCGGTCACAGAGCCATTTCTCCGTAAGTTCGTGGGCGGCCGGCGACCGGTCCTTCCATGGCGCGTTGCACTCTTCGATGAGCGTATGCGTTGCATCGAAACCGAGCATGGACATGGCGCGAGAGAGGCTCGTCGTGCCGGTCTTGGGAAAGCCTATCTCGAAGTATCTGTCTTTCATCTGCCCTCCGCAAGGGATCCGACATCGCCGTGAGCCCCCGGAACCGGACACGCAAGGAGAAGCTATTTTAGATCGTTCACGTCGACAATGACTGTCCCCCGGACGCAGGATGCGTGATCCGGACGTGGAACGCTACCCAGGGCATTGCGGCGACGAGCAAGAGCTGGACCGATATCATGAGGTCCAGTACCTCGCCTTCGTCGATCGCCGTTTTGCCCACATTCAGCAGCAGTGTCGCCAGCCGGTTCATCCAGAACACGAACGCGAACGCGGGTCTGAGTGGAAGCAAACCGATGCGCCTGAGCGAGGCGCCGAGCTCATACCTGAGACCGAGCAGTGGAAGCGCAAAGAAGTATACGAGACCCGCCGCGGGAATGAGCACATGGGCTATGTCCGTGTTGTGGAAGTTGAATCGATCACTGTTGCCCAGATGCCCGATCAGCATCTCGGGGGTGTCGAATCCATAGTAAAGCTGGAGCCAGTCCACCTCCTCCATGAGAATGACCAGGCATGCAAGCGCCAGCAGGAGGTGCTCGCGTGCCTCCCTTCGCACCCAGAAGTCACGCGCATGCCAGCAAACGGCGGCTACGAGGACGAGATGGGTGATGATCTCAACCGGTCCTTCCTTGCGGGTGAATGAAACCACCGAGTCGGGATCGAGAGACGCGGCGAGGACGGCCAGGACCCATACGAGCCCGAAGCACCCGTACATCCATACCAGCGAAGAGTTCACCGGTGATTCGAGCAGGCTCTTCCTCGCGCCCATTCTGCCCCTCCGTATACCACAGATCGAACGCCGAGCGGACGGTGAGGAGCCGGGATGGGCAGATCTGGCAAAGGGAAAGACCGAGGTGCGTCGAGGCCACGTGATACTGGCGTCGCCGACAGTAGTGGAAAAGCGTGAGTGCATCAGAGAATCCCGTCTTCATCGTGGACAGAAATGCGGCTCAAGAACCGGATCCGGACGAGGGCGGGTGCGCTGCTCGCGTTCCGCGGCTTTAATGCTCTGTGTTTCCTAGACGTCGGCCTCGCGGCAGCACAGGTTGGCCGCCGTGGACGGCCCGCACATCAGCCCCGAACGGAACAGGGTGATGCAGTCGGCCAGCAGCCGGTAGTAGTAGTCGCCCATCTCGTTGTTGCCGGGCTCGATGTCCCGGTTGCGCTCGATGTCCCACTGGTCGATGAAGCACCCCGAGGGGTAGGTCGAGCAGGGGCATGTGGGGTTCGCGTCGCAGGGCTGGCGCTGCGCGATCCACTCGTTCCAGCCGGTGATGGTCGCGATGGGGACGTCGGGGTTCCGAAGAAGCGTCTCGAACTGGCGGCGGAACGTCAGCCCCCGGTGTTTAGGCGTGGCCGACGGGATGGACATGTAGGTCTCCTGGTAGGCGGCGGCGATCGTGATCTGCTCGATCTCCCCTCCGAGCACGGCCGATCGCTGGTCGCACAGCGCTGCCGACGTGGGATCGTCCTGGCATCTCTGCATGAAGCTCCACATGGGCCCGTCGTCGGTGAACACGCCCCACATGCGGCGCAGGGTGTAGCTCGCCGACAGGGCCGCGAACTTCGCTTCGTTGGTGACGTGGATATCGTTCTGGGTCACGAGCACGAGCGGCCGGCCGAGGTACGTGAACTGCATCCCCGGGTACCTGCCGAGCATCTCGAGGAGCGCGTCCACGGTGTACTGATCCGGGTCCGTGCCGGCCTGGGGCAGAGGGACCCACGGAACGACCCGGGGTGCGCCGTCGATCGTGCTCCACACGGCCAGAAGCCTCTCCATGGGCTCGAGGATCATCTGCACCGTCCTGTCGGAGCGCCAGTCCACGTAGGCGTGGTTGGTCACGTCGACGAAGATGAAGTCCACGCCCGCATCGCGGAGCATGGTGGCGTGCTGCGCCAGGAGAGTGTCGTTTCGCGCCAGGCAGTAGTAGCCCGCCTCGGGCTCGTCCCACCAGTGGAACTCCCCGATGGGCCCGTAGGTCTGCCGGCCCGCGAGGATCTCGGAGATGTCGTGGACGGGATCGCCCTCGGGGTTGTCCGCCGACACGACGCAGTGCCAGGTGTTGTAGAAGATGCCGATCTTCGTCAGCGAGGGGTCCACCGGCCCCTCGACGCACTCGTGGGTGAAGTCGTCGCACAGAAACCGGCTCCCTTCGCACTGGTCGTCCGCGATGCAGTCCACGCAGAACCCGTCGATGCAGTACCCGCCGCCCGGCGCGAGCAGGCAGGTGCCCAGGGTGCAGCGGTACCGGCAGACGCCGTGGTAGCACCCCTGTGCGCCGAGACAGTCGCCGTCGACGTTGCACTCGGGCGGGATCACGATCACCTCTTCGGCAGAGTGATCTTCAGGGACATCCCAGGATGTGTCGATATCGGTGTCCAGGACGAGGTCCGTCTCCGTGTCGATGCCGGTGTCGGGAGGCGCATCGAGATCGAGACCGGTATCGGTAAAGGTATCCGTATCGGTGTCGGCATCGCCGATACTGCCCTGGTCCTTCGAGCAGCCGGCATGGAGGGTCAGGAGCGTCGCGGCGCAGAGTGCCACCTCGAAAACGCCTCGCCTATCGCTGGTGGTCCTCTCTTTCTTCGTGATGCTCATCCTCTTGCCTTCGCTTTTCTCGCAGGGCCCTTGCCTCTCGGGCGGCCGGCGCTCCGGGCTGGCCGGCTCGATGCGAGGCCGCGGCGCACCAGGGTCTTCACGATCTGCACCTTGTAGGCGTTTCGCGCCAGCGGGCGCGCCCCGGCCGCGGCGAGCGTGGCCGCCACGTCTGCCGTCTCGCTGTCGAGCCTCTTGCCGGCAAGCCATGCCTCCACCTGCCTCGCGCGCACGGGCACGGGCGCGACCGCGCCGAGCACGATCCTCGCCCTCGCGACCCTGTCCCCCTTCATGGCCATGGCGCAAGCCACGCTCACGATGGCGAAGTCGATGGAGTTGCGGATCCTGAACTTCTGCCAGACCTGCACGGTCTGCGGCCCGGGATCCGGCACCACGATCTGCGTGACGATCTCCCCGCGATCGAGCACGGTTGTTCCCCTTGCCGGCGCGGCGAAGAAGTCCTGGGCCGGCACGGTCCTCTCTGTGGTCACTATCCGGGCATCGAGCGCGACGAGGGCCGGCGCAAGGTCCGAGGCGTTCACGGCGACGCACCCGCAGTTCAGGCACCGGTGAGCCTCCCTGGTGACGGCCCCGGCGTCGAGCCCGGTCGCGTCCTCGACGTCCACGGCGAGCTTGGCCATTGGCGAAGGCGGCCTCGCGCGCTCCTTCAAAGAGAGCGCGGCCGGGTTCGGGGCAACGAGCGTGGACCGGCTCGAACCCCCTCGCGCGCCCGCCCTGCCCTTCTTCGAGCCCGTGAGCCATGCGTCGATGGCCCGGCCTGCCCTCATGCCGGACGCGACGGCCGCTATGACCGTGGCATTGCTCTGCGCCGCGTCCCCTCCCGCGAACACGCCTTCGAGGCTGGTCGCGCCCGTCTCCGGATCGATCTCTATGCGCCCCTTGCCCGTCCTCATCGCCTTGCCGAGCCACGACAGGTCCGCCGTCTGCCCGATGGCGAAAAGCACGCAGTCCGACTTCACGACCCTCGTGCTCGTCCTGTCGTAGGCCGGCGCGAACCTCCCTCGCGGATCGAACACCGAGGTGCAACGAACGAACTCCATCCCCGCGATCCGTCCGCCGCGCACGATCACCTTCGAGGGTCCCCACGACGGCAGGATCCGGATGCCCTCGCAAAGCGCCTGCGTAAGGTCCTCGGGCAAAGCCGGCATCTCGTCCGTGCTCTCGAGGCAGGCCATGGTGACCGTGCCAGCACCCAGACGCCTGGCCGTGATGGCAACGTCCACGGCAACGCTGCCTCCGCCGATCACGATCACCCTACGACCGGGTGACTTCCTGAGCCCCCTCTGGACGTCCGCGAGAAACCCGATCCCCGAGCCGGCGAGGTCCTCGTTCTCCATCCCGAGCCGGCGTTGCCGCCAGGCCCCTGTCGCGACGAACACGGCGTCGAACTGCTTGCGGATCCGCGCCAGGTGGACATCCTCTCCGACCGCGACGCCAAGCCGGAGCTCGATCCCCATGGCCTCGAAGGCCGCGATCTGGCGTTGCAGCACATCCTTGGGCAGCCTGTAGGACGGGATCCCCCACGCGAGCATGCCCCCGGCCTTGGGCATGCGGTCGAAGATCGTGACGGCGTGGCCCGCTCGTCGCAGCGCGTACGCTGCCGCGAGCCCGGCGGGCCCCGACCCGACCACGGCGACGCTTTTCGACGTTCGCCTCGCCGGCGGCCGCATCAGGTCCGCCGCCCTCTCGAGCACGTGATCGCCCACGGCCCTCTCGACGGCGCGCACCGACACCGCCTCGTCCGCCTCGTTCCGGTTGCACTCGAGCTCACAGGGGTGAGGGCACACGCGGCCCGTGATGGCCGGCATCGGGTTCGCCTCGATGAGGATGCTCGCCGCCCCGTCCATGTCCCCTGCGCGCACCTTCTCGAGGTACGCCGGGATGTCCACTCCCGCCGGGCAGCCGGCCGAGCAGGGCGATGCGCCAACGCGCACGGCCCCGAAGACCGAGTGGTACCGGTTGTCGCCCGCGAGCGCGTTGCACGTCGTCCCGCCCTTGCGCATGCAGTGGAACGTGTCCTCGGGGTTTCTGTAGTACCAGCAACGCGGCTCCTGGCAGATGTTGCCGGCCACGGTGCCCACGTTGCGGATCTGCGGCGAGGCCACGTCCCTGGCAGCCCTGGCGACGAGTGGCCACCTGGCCGCGACGGCCGGGTCGGCTGCCACCCTGTCGAGCGTCGCGAGCGCGCCTATCCTGAGAGCCCTGCGATCCGCACGAATTTCATCAAGGCCCGGGATCGTCTTCAGATCCACGAGAACGCCGGGGACTTCCGAGTGCACCCTGTCTTTGAGGATGCCCAGAAGGTCGGTCCCGCCGGCCATCACCCTTGCGGGCGCCCGCGTGTCCTTGGCCAGGGAGCACGCCTGCTCGGTCGTCCTCGCGGCTGTGTATCCGAGCTTCGGGAGCGTCATGGCACGACCTCCTGCGCGACCTCGCCCAGAGTGTTCCCGAGCGCCGCCAAGACCTTCTCCGGCGTGAGCGGGATCTCGTCCATGCGCACGCCCGTCGCGTTGTACACCGCGTTGAGGATGGCCCTGGGCGTGCACGTGACCACGCCCTCCCCGATGCCGCAGGCTCCGTACTCGCCCGCGCCCTTCCACACCTCGAGGAGCACGGGATCGATGTCCGGCATGTCGGCCATGGTGGGGATCCTGTAGTCGATCCAGTTGAAGTTGAGCGGGACGCCGGTGGCCCTGTCGTAGACGATCTCCTCGGTGAGCGTCTCTCCCAGGGCGGTCGTCTGGCCTCCCAGCTGCTGCGCCTCGGCTCCGGAGGCGTACATGACCGTGCCGCAGTCGTTCACGAGGACGATCCTCTCGACCTCGACCTTGCCCGTGCCGGTGTCCACGGCCACCGCTGCGAACGAGGCCATGTAGGGTATCCCGGTCTTCACCTCGCAAGGGCACCTGGCCACCATGACGGTGATCGGCACCAGGTCGCCTTTCGCGAGCATCTCGCGCACGCCCACGCACCTCGCCGGGTCGGCCTTCACGAACACCCGTCCATCTGCCACGTCGAGCTCGTCGATCGCCGCGCCCAGCCCGGCGGCGGCCAGGCCGGCTAGCCTCCTCTTCATCTCCCGCGCCGCTTCCACGAGGGCTTCGGACTGAAGGAACGACACCGCGCTGTCGGTCTGCACCGTGTCCTTGAGCCCCGTGCCCGTGTCCACCTGGCTCACCCAGGTGATGTCCTCCACCCCGATGCCGAGAAACGAGAACGCCTCCGCGCACCCGAGCACGTTGCACGTGTTCGAGCCGGGCCCGGTCTCGACGGTCGGCGCATCGAGCCTCAGGGTGCAATCGTGGTTGAGTGTCACCGCCACCTGGATGGGGCCTCGCCTGGTCTCCTGCCACTCCGCGTGCCAGCCCGGGTGGAACGAGAACCCGACCCCTCGACGCTTCCGGTCCTTGCCGGCCGGTCCTGCGCCCGGTGCGTGCCTGGCCTTTTTCCAGCCGATACGCTCGGCGCCTGCGTGCAGCACCGCATCGAGGCTTTTGTCCGGCAAGCTCTCCCACTCGTGGCCGAAGTTCTTGACGACCAGATCGATCGGATCCATTCCCAGCCGCTCCGCGAGGACGTCCACCATGAGCCCGAGGATGATGTTGAACTGGACGTTGCCGACGCCGCGCATCATGCACGCTGGCAGCACGTTCGTGTAGACCGCGAGCGCGGACATCCGCACGTTCGGGACGTGGGCCAGTGCGACCTCGGTGATCTCCTTGGGTGCGAACTTGAGCGCGAACATCGTGTGGTCCGCGTAGGCGCCTGCGTTGCCGAGACACTCGTACTGCATGACCGTGATGGTGCCGTCCGTGCGCGCGCCCCACTTCGAGCTGTAGATGGCCGGTTGCCGGGAGTTGAAAAAGCTTTCCCTGCGTGTGTGCCTGAACTTGACCGGCCTGCCTGCCCTTCGCGCCAACAGCGCCGTGATGAGGAAGAACGGCTGGTCGCCCGTATCGGCCCTGCCGAACTGCCCGCCCACGTACGGGCTCACCACGCGGACGCGGTGGACCGGCACCCCGAGCATCTCGCTCACGTGCATGCGGGTCTGGTCCGCCTCGTAGGAGTTCGACCAGATGGTGAGCCCGCCGTCCTGCCACCTGGCCAGGCAGCACCAGTTGTCGAGCGATCCCTGGACGGCGTTGTGGTAGGTGCTCGCCGCCTCCACGACGACCTCGGCGCCAGCGAGCGCTGCCTCGACGTCGCCCTTTATCACGAACACGTCGGGCCCACCCACGTCGTCGGCCGGGAGCACGTTGTCCGGCGCGATGCCGGGGTGCAGCACCGGAGCGCCCGGCCTCGACGCCTCGTGGGGGTCGAGCACGAACGGGAGGATCTCCCACTCGATCTCGACCAGCCGCAGGGCCTGCTCGGCGATCCGCTCGCTCCTTGCGGCCACTGCCACGGCGACCTCGTCTCCGACCCAGCGCGCCTCGCGGTCGAGCACCCTGCGGTCCTTGTACCTGCGCCACATCATCCGGTCGTAGGTCACCGTGTCCACGCCGTCCGTCCATCCGGCGCTCGTGGGCCTGATGGCCGCGACCTCGGGGTCTTCGAAGGTGAGAATCGCCTCCACGCCGGGCAGTGCGCGCGCCCTGGACGTGTCGATCCCGACCACCCTGGCGTGCGGATGGGGGCTGTGCATCACCTTTGCGTACAAGAGGTCCGGGAAAGCCCGTTCGGTCGTGACGTCGTCCGCGTACATGGCCCTCCCGCTGGCCTTCTCCTCGCCGTCCACCCTGGGACGGTACGTGCCCACGTGCTTTCGCGCGACCCTCGGCTCGAACCTCCTCGTCATCGCTTCGCCCTCCCCCTCGTCCTGCCCGGCCGACGTTCGCCTTCCTCGGAGGCGTGCACGACCGCCCTGGCGATTCCGGCGTAGCACCCGCACCTGCAGATGTTGCCCGAAAGAGCCTCCCTGATCTCGTCCACGGTGGGCGAGGGGTTCTTCCACAAAAGCGTGCGGCCGGCCATGACGAACCCCGGAGTGCAGTAGCCGCACTGCAGGGCCGTGCCGTGCCCGGGCTCGCACTGTTCTGCGAACGCCTTCACCACGGGATCGTCCTTGGCGAGCCCCTCGATGGTCACGATCTCGTGCCCCTGGGCCTGAACGGCCAGCATCATGCAAGAGAGCACCGCCTTGCCGTCCATGGAGACCGTGCACGCCCCGCAGGCGCCCTCGTCGCACGCGACCTTGAGCCCTGTGAGCCCCAGCCTCTCCCTGAGAACCCACGAGAGCGTCGAGCCGGCATCGAGATCCTTGCCCATCACCAGCTCGTGATCCTGCCCGTTGACACGCAGGCGCACCACCTGGCCGTCCTCGCCCTTCTTCCCTTCATGACCCGAGCGCCTGCCGGTCTTCTCCGGGGATCTCGCCTTGCTTCTTCGTGCCTCGGCCATGCGGCTTCTCCTTCGTCCTGTCAGGCCACGACTCTATGATGCGCCCCTCACCCAGGCAAGCGCGAACCCAGGGTCGCGTGCCTGCAGTCGGCTGCCCGAACATCTCGCCGGTGCATTTGGAACGTGGAACGAGAAGAACACCGACGAGTACTCGTTCGCGATAGAGATCGATCCCTCGGGATTCATGTCTGCCATCGGCCTGTGACAGGCTCGAGCCGGCACGGACAGGCGGTCACCCCAACGTGGGGTTTGCGACCCGTCCCATGAACAGGATGGCGCCGGTGCTCCTGTCCCTGATCAGGAACATGAAGGGGTGATCCGCGATGAACGACGGCTTGGGGACCGGCGGCGGACCACCCGTTCCCGACATCACGACCGCCGTGGCCGCAGCGGCCTCGGTGCCTTCCTCGTACACGTCCACGAAGGCCTGGTGCACCACAGCCGAGATCCTGAGAGGCTCCTGCGTGGTGATGCCCGAGAAATCGGCCTTGCCGAACGGCGCGACCATCCCCATCTGCTTCAGATCGCTCGTGAGGTCTTTTCCCTTGCGGATGGTGAAGCGGGGTATGGCGACCTTGCGCATCTCCTGGTGCTTCATGCTCTTCAGGATCGCCTCGAGCCCGGTGCGATCCATCGAGCTCTCGAGCGCCGGCAGCCCGGACGGATCCTCCGGGAGCAGCACGACCATCGAGATCCCTTCCCCGACGTAGGACATCTCGAGCGCATGGTAGCCCTTGCCGGTTCCGTAGCGCATCGAGGGGCCATCGAGGTGCATCATGTCCACGGACACGCCGTCGCCGCTCGAGGTCGTGAAGGTCTCCTTCTCCGTGTCGCTCTTCTTGAACTTCTCCAGCCACGTGCCCTTGAAGTGGATCGCGTTGGTCAAAACCAGCCTGGTATCCTGGTTCAGGATGCCTTTCGACAGCAGGTCCTTTATCTTCTTCTTGGTCTTCTTCGCGACCCAGGCGTTGATCTTCTTCCTGGCGGCTTCGGGGTCCTTGCCGTAGTCGACCTTCTTGAAGCCCGCCGAGTACTTCTTGCCGAGCAGAGAGACGAAGGGCTTGTCGAAGGCGAACCCCTTCTGGGCCCACAGGGCGTTCGCGATCGCGACGCTCGTGCCCTTCTTCTTCTTGTTCGCGAGCTTCTCGAGGATGGCCCCGAACCCGGCGTGGATCTCGTCGTCGTCGCCCGTCAACCTGAGCGTGTCTCGCATCTCGTCGGCAGTCGTCCCCCTCGCGCCCGCGTACGTCATGACGAGGGCACAGGAGATGCTGGCTGGCGAGAAGAACAGGTTGCCCTCGCTCGATCCGATCTGCCGGTACAGGTCGAAGGCGAAGTCGTTCATCGATTCCGCCGCTCCGTAGACCCCTGG
>JBFYZU010000177.1:0-32500 GCA_041309365.1 Myxococcota bacterium | reverse complement strand
CAGTCCACCCCCTTACCGGGAACCAAGGTCGTTGCCGTCTCGAATTGGCCTTTTCACGCGATCCAGGCGTCAGTCTTCGGGTTTGATTGTGCGATGTACGGGAGTGCGACCTTGCGCAACCCCTCGGCTTTGTTGACTTCGCGCGAAATTCCTCGTTTCGTGACTGGCAACCGGCTGTGTTCCCACCTCCATTTCGGGATGGAAACTAGATCGGAAGGTCGCTCGGTCCTTCTTCCCGGGTCGCGAACCGCGCTGCGGCCTCTGCGATGCCGCCACCGTCGCCGAGCACCCTGTCGTAGGCCCACCGCAGGCCGTCCGGGCCGATGCGCTGTGAAAGCCCCGTATCGAAGTACATGAGAGGAAGGTTGGGATCCTTCTCGAAGAACTCCGTTCGCGACGGGGCCACGAAGGTCTTCCTGAGCTGGCAGAAGGGAGTGGCGGCGGCGAGGCCTACCGCGAGACCGCCATCGACGGGCAGGACCGGAATGCCGGCTGCATGAGCCATGGCCCTGGCCACCTCGTGGCGAATGCCGGCCGGGCCGGTCCTGGGCTGTGCGAGCAGCACGAGCTGGGGCTCGAGCTGCTCGACGATCTTCAGCGCCTCGGACACGGCAAGGCCGTCCTGACTTTCTGCAAGTGCATCCGAAGCATGGATCCCGAGGGCCTTCTGGATGTCAAAAGATTCCACCGGGCGCGTCATGAGCATGATGACTGCGGGTCTTCTCTCTCTCGAGCGGCTCCAGTCCATGCACGGGCCGTCCATGATAAGCAAGTTCGGCCTTCCACCCATGAAGAACTTGAGCCCGCTCAACCCGTCCTCTGGCGCATGGATGGACACGGTGCGGGCCACGGGCACTATCTGAAGCTCCTGTTCATTGCTGCCCAGGACGTGCTTGAGCCACGGGTGCAGGATGTGGACCTCTGCCACGGCATCCTGGAATGCGCTGGCGATCCAGCCGCCATACTTGACGAAAGCGGGGAACGAGAGAAGGAGATCCACCCTCTGGATCTCCGGGTGACGCCTTCGAGCCCTCGTCACGAGTTCGAGCAGGCCTTCCAGATCGGCCGTCTTGCCGTTCTGGGGGCCCGTGACCACCACGGTGCGCACGTCGGCTGCACGGATGGCCTCTATGGCCATGGCCCTGACGAACCCCGGACCGGGATCGATGGCAATGCCATGACCTTCGTGGACGACGAGGACACCGGAGCAGCAACCGTCGGCTCCGCCGCTTCCCGGTCTGCCACGGCCGAGCACGATGAGGACGGTGGGGAACTCCCTGTCGAACGTGGGCCGGGGATCGAGCAGCGCCTCATCTCCGCTGGACCTATCCCGGCCCGGCGCGAAGAGGTGATCCTCGCGATGGATGCAGTAGCTCACCAGCCTGTCCATGAGCGACAGCAGGCCGCTCGGATGACACCTTGACGAGAGCTCGAAGCAATCCAGCTTGAACGCGGCGAGGTCCCTTGCCCAGCCGTCATCCTGCCCGGATCGGTCCATGCACTGCCTGTAGGCCCAGTTCGCTTCCGCGTTCCTTCCCATGGCTTCCAGGATCTGTCCACGCGCAAGCAGGGCGGCCGCATTAGATGGTTCAATAACGAGAAGCCTGTCGATGTCGGCCAGGGCATCCTGGGGATGACCAATGTTGACGAGGGCCGCGGCACGACCTCTTAAGGCGGTGGGGTCGTCCGGTCTTGACTCGAGCACGCGATCGAAGCTCTCGAGCGCCCCCGCGTGATCCCCGATGCGGCCCAGGCTGGTCCCGAGGTGGCGCAACGAGAGCCAGTCCTCGGGATCGGCATCGATGGCTCGCACGAAGTCCTCTGCGGCGGCACGAGAATGCCCCGACTCTGCCAGTGCCACCCCTCGCATCCTGAGGGCCGCGGTGTCATGCGGGTCGATGCCGAGCGCCCTGTCCAGGGTCCGGACGGCTTCATCGAAACGGCTCGTCTTCGTCAGCGCGATGGCCTTGCAGCGCAGCGAGAGGAGGTCCTCCGGAGCCATGGAGATGGCCCTGTCGAACAAACGGATCGCCTCCGAGTCCCGGCCCATCTCGCTCAGACACACCCCCTTCTGTCTGAGGATGCGCTCGTCGTCCGGGGTGCCGTCCAGAAGCGCGTCGTACATGCCGAGCGCCTGTTCGTGCTGCCCCAGCCTCTGCAGGATGATCCCCCTGTGCAGCATGGCCATCCTGTCGCCCGGCAACCCGCGCAGGCACCTCTCTATGTCGGCGAGCGCTTCCTCGTTGCGGCCGATGGTCGACAGCGCGATTCCCCGGCTCCTGGCCAGGAAGGGGTCGTCCGGTGCGATCTGCAGGCCGCGATCGAAAAAGACGATGGCCTGCTGGGTGCGGCCGCGACCGGCCTCCGTCACGCCGGCCAGTCTCCAGAGGCTCTGGTCGTCTGGTCGAAGCTCTATAGCCTTGTGGAAGTCCTCCATGGCCCCGTCGGTGTCCCCGGCACGTACCCTGAGGGCACCACGTGCCCGGAAGGTCTCCACGTCTTGGGGCCGTGCCCCGAGGACCCGGTCGAAGATCCTCGCCGCGTCCTCGAACTGACCCGCTCGCGTGAACACGATTCCGAGCTCCCGCGAGCAGTGGAGCTCGTCGGCTCCCGTCGACAGGGCCTGGTGCAAGATGTCGATGGCCTCTGCGTGCTGTCCCAGCTCCCCCAGGAGCACGCCCTTCGAGATCATGGTCTGCTCGTCGCCGGGCTCGATGGCCAGCGCCTGATCGAAGCACAGAAGCGCCTCGTCGGCGCGTCCCGTGGCCGCCAGGGCCATGCCCTTGAGACGGTAGGAGTGAAAGTCCACCGGGTTCAGTGCGATGGCCCTGTCGTACTGGACAATGGCCCGCTCCTGCCTGCCGATGGCTGCGAGCACGGCGCCCTTGCGCCTGTGCGCGAGGTGATCGCCGGCATCGAGCTTGAGCGCCCTGTCCAGGCACGCCATGGCCTCCTCGTGCTTGCCCAGCTCCGACAGCGCCACACCGAGGTTCCTCAAGGAGGCAACGTCGTCGCTTCTATACGAGAGGGCCTTGCGGAAGCTCCCGCATGCCTCCTCGGTCCGTCCCAGGGCCGCCAGCGTGATCCCGTGATTGCGCAGGGTGTCCACGTCCCTGGGCTTGAGCTCGAGAGCCTTCTCGAAGCAGACGCGGGCCTCGTCGTGGCGTCCGAGCTTGCCGAGGCTGACCCCCTTCTGGCGATGATTGGCTGCCTCCTCCGGACGTTTCAGGATGGCCTCATCGAAGCACTCGATGGCCTCCTGCTCGCGCCCCTGCTTGCTCAGGGCAACACCCTTGAGCCGCAGGATCCTCTCGTCGCCTGGGCTCATGCCAAGCAGCTGATCGTACGAGGCCACGGATGCCTCGAACAGACCGAGCCGACTCAGGGCAGCCCCCTTGTTCCTGAGGCATTCCGGATGACCGGGTGCGAGCTCGAGTGCCCTGTCGTAGGTGGCGACGGCATCGGCGTGGCATCCCTCGCCCATCAACTCACGAGCTTTCGAGAGCAACGAGGCCAGCTTCGAACCCTCGTCCGTTCTCGGCGGTGAGCCTCTCATCTTGCCCTGTTTCACGGCCAGCCGAGCATAGCAGTGCCGCCGTTTCTTTCAACAAGGCATGGACCAAGGCCTGGGCCAGAGACGTGCGCCGGGCGTCCAGCGAACCGGTCGGCACTCAGGTGTGGATCTCGATGATGTCGCCTTCCTGGACCACGTAGTCGCGCGAGATGCGCTGACCGTCGAATCCGCCCGATCCCCAGACCTTGGCGAACTGGAAGTTCACGACGAAGTCCTTGTGGATCTTCTCGGCGAACGAGATCACCGTATCTCCCCTGTGCAGGACGAAGGGATTGGTCTCCGGCTTCTTTCCACGCTCCTTCGAGTAGACTCGCACGAGCTCGAGCAGCGAGTACAGGGCCGGGCCGATCCCGGCGAGGCCCTCACCTGTCAGGGCGCTCACGGCAAGCACCTCGTAGCCGGCTGGAAGCTCCTGGCGCAGCAGCTCCAGCATGTCGTGCCCGTCAGGCACGTCGAGGCGGTTGGCCACGATGAGGGTCGGCAGCAGGCGCACGGGGCCCGGCTCCTCCGGTTCAGGTACCTGCTTCGGAACCAGCTGGACCTTGCGCGACTCGAGCGCGCTCTCGACCTGCCTGAACTGCATCATCGGGTCCGTCACGGACAGATCGAGCAGCACCAGGCCGGCGTCCGCGTAGCGCGCCACCTGGGGCACCCAGGCCACCGGGCTGTCCTCACCGAGGGCCGGCAGGTCCACGAGCTGCAGCAGGATGTCCTCGAAGGGCATCATGGCCGGCTGAGGAGCGAGGGTGGTGTAGGGGTACTCTGCGACCCTCGGCTCCGCCTTGGTCAACGAGGCCACGAGCTGGCTCTTGCCCGTGTTGGTGACACCGAGGATGGCAACCTGGGCTGCCCCCTCCTTGCGGACGTGGGAAGGATCGGTGTGCCTCGCGGCGCCTTTCTTGCGTGGCGCCTTGCGCATCTTGGCGAGCCTGGCCTTGATGTCGGCCTGGATCTTCTCGGTGCCCTTGTGCTTGGGCACCGTGGCGAGCATCTCCTCGAGAGCCGCGAGCTTCTCCTCGACGGTCTTCGCGGCCTTGTACCTCGCCTCGGCCGCGAGGTAATCGGGTGTCAGGTTCGCCGGCATGTCTGCCATCGAAGGTTGGTTGGTCGCGGCGCGCCTGTCAAGTCGTGGTCGCCAGGATCACGACGGCGTCGGCCGCAACAGGCGAGCCGTCGTGGCGTATCATCACGGGGTTGACGTCCAGCTCGGAGATCTCCGGGTTCGAGAGGCCCAGGTCGCCCAGGGCGACGAGGATGGCTGCCAGGGCCTTACGGTTCGCATGCTGGTGGCCCCTGTAGGCGTCCAGGATCCTGCTCGTTCTGAGACGGTCGAGCGCTCCTCTGGCCTCCTCGACGGTCAGAGGGGCCGTCCTGAATACCACGTCATCGACGGCCTCGGCGTTGATGCCGCCCAGGCCCACCATGACGGTGGGGCCGAAAACGGCGTCGTTGATCATCCCTGCGGCGAGCTCTCGCGCCCGATCCACGTGCTCTTGCAGCAGCAGGGTGCCAAGCTCGCACTCGGCGCGCGCTCGCAGCCTGGCGAGCGAGCTCACGAGCCCCGTCTCGTCCGTGATGGACGTGAACACGAGTCCACGCTCGGTCTTGTGCGCCACGGATGCGATCAGCCCCTTGAGCACGATCGGAAAGCCGATCTCGTGGGCCTGCCGTATCACCTGCGCGTCGTCGGCCGTGGCCGGGATGGCCGTGAAGGCGACGGTGGGGATCTCGCAGGCTCTGAGCACCTCGAGGCTCTCTGCCTCGTCGAGCATGCTGCGGCCGTCGTCGCGTGCGGCCCTGATGAGCCTCGAGACGGTCTCGGCGCCGGCGGCCGCGTTCATCGCGCGTCCCGTCCTTGGTCGCTGTCGGTGTCCACGAACCGCCAGAGCCTGAGGCCCGTGTCGAGGTCCGGCTCCCGGGACACGCCAATGCGCGCCGGGAGGATCACGAACTCTCCGGTCACCGCCACCTTCGCGCCGAACAGGTGGCCTCCGCGGACGTTGCCCTGTGCATCGCCGAGCACGACGTGGGGGTGGACGAAGGGCCGGCCGTCCAGCATGGACACCGTCCCGTTGAACGACAGAAGCTCCCACTCACCGCCGAGATCGGTCTTCACGTACTGCCCGTTCCCGGAGACGAACGCGCCTATGGTCACGTCCTTGACCGCGCCGATACCCCAGACGATGCCGGAGCGTACGGCAGACTGCTCCATGTAGGCCGCGAGCGTAGAGAGCACGTCCTCGTCCCGGTCGAGCCTCATCATGTGCAAACCATCGCGAGTCCGCGCATCCATGGATCACTCCCCGTCTACGGCCTCGTCCACCGTGCAACAGGCGCTTCCCTTGTGCAGGCGCAACCTCAGCCGGTCACCCGGGCCGAGTCGAGATGCCTCCCTGACGACGCGCCCGTCTTCGGCCCTCATGACCACTGCGTAGCCGCGTCCCAGCACGTCGAGAGGGGACAAGGCCTGCAGGGATGCCGCGCAGGTGGCCAGAGATCCGCGTGCCCTCGCCACGTGCGACCTGGAGAGGTGCATGCAGCGCTGCAGGCTCATGTCCATCTCGTGCCTGCCAGCCACTATGCGCCCCTGTGGGCCGTGCCGGAGCATCCGTTCCATCAGGTCGTCGAGCGTCATCCGCCGGTCCATGAGGATCCGGTCGGGGCGGGGCAGGCGGCCGTCCATCCTGAGGAGCCGGTTCCTTCCCGCTGCAATGTGCGATTGCATGGCGCGTCCCAGGAGGCGGGAAGCCGAGGCGAGACGGCTCGTGACCTCCGCACGCTCGGGCACGGCCAGCTCGGCGGCCTCGCTCGGCGTGGCAGCTCGTCTGTCGGCCACGATGTCCGTCACGGATACGTCCACCTCGTGGCCCACCGCGGAGATCACGGGAACGGGGTGAGCCGCCACGCAACGCGCCAGCCTCTCGTCGTTGAATGCAGCCAGATCCTCGGTGCTGCCACCGCCCCGCCCGATGATCACGACGTCCACATCCGGCACGGCCGCAATCCTCGTGAGTGCCTTCACGAGGGCACCGGGCGCCTCCTCTCCCTGGACGGGCGAGGGAGACAACAGCACGGGCACGGGGAAACGACGGCCCAGGACCCGCAGGATGTCACGGATGGCCGCTCCTGTCGGGCTCGTCACCACCCCGACCCGGCGTGGCAAGAATGGCAGGGGCCTCTTGCGCGACGGGTCCGTGAGCCCCTCCTGCTCGAGACGTGCGATGATCTCCTTGACGAGCCTCGTCAGCCTGCCCTCTCCCGCCTCGGTCAGGGAGGTCACGTCCATCTGGAACGAACCCCTGGCCGGGTAGAGGGTGAGCTTGCCCGTCAGCCTGACCCTGAGCCCCATCTCGAGATCGAAAGTCCTGCGACCGTAACGGCTTCGCCAGATCACGGCCCTGAGAGACGCCTCGGCGGAGTCGTCCTTGAGCGACAGATAGACGTGACCCGACCGCGCGATCGTGAGCTCGCTCACCTCGCCCTCGACCACTACTTGCGCGAAGCCAGATTCCAGGACGCCTCGAACGTTTTCGAGGAGCCCGGCCACGGTCCACACCCGAGGCTCGCCGTCGCCTGCTCCGTGATCGGCGGAAAAGATCACGGCTAGCCCGCCGGCATCTCGAGGCGGCGAGCGAGGATCTCGGCCACCCCCCTGCCCGGGTAGGAGCCCCGCAGCCTCTGCATGCAGCAACCCATGTAGTAACGTTGCCTGGCCGCATGGTCGCTGCTTCGCGGCACCGGGTCGTTGGCGAGCGCGTCGTCTACCTGTCGTTCGACCCAGTCCAGGGAGGCCATGCGGATGGCCAAAGAGTCGAGGATCGTCTCTAGGCTCGCCTCCGGAATCTTGGCCATGGCCGAGAGCAGCGATGGGATCGCCTCGTAGAAGAGCCGCCCGGCGAGCATGGCTTCGAACATCTCGGCGATGCGGTCGTTCTCGATCCGCTCCACCAGGATGCCCTTGCGCGCCAGCGCCGGCATCGTCTCCGTGATGACCACGCTTGCGAGCACCGGGTTAATCCCCAGTTTGCCCGTGAGTTCGCAATACAGTCCGAACCGAGGGGACTTCGCCAGGAGGCGGACCTTCTTCTCGGGTGCCCCGAGCTTTCGAAGAGACTCTTCGCGCTCCCACAGAGGCTCGACGAGCAGTCCCTGGATCCTCTCGAGCCACGTATCCGGGATGGCCAGGGGCGCCGAGTCCGTGTCGGGGTACATCCGGTTGGGGCCGGGGAGGATGCGCTCGAAGTCCGTGACACCGCTCTCGAGCACCTGTCTCGTTTCGCCGGGAACTCCCTGGGCCGCCTCACGCACCCTGATGCATATCTCCTCCATGGCCGTGTGCACGTCCTGCTCCGGTCCCCATACGAGCAGCAGGCCGTCGGCACGCCTGTGCCTGAGGTAGCGGCGGATGCTTCTGCAGGTGTCTCCCTTGAGACCGAAGGAGCGCCATTCGGCGAACTCGAGGGCGATGGGCACGCGGTCGAGGCACGCCACCACCCTGATCCTGCCGCGTATCTCATCCAGAAACGTACGTCCAGGACCGAGTGGTGTCATGAGCAACTCGTGGAACCCCGGCAGCCTGACCGCTCCGAAGGCCGCACCCTGCGCGAG
Organism: Myxococcota bacterium; assembly: GCA_041309365.1. Lineage (GTDB taxonomy): Bacteria > Myxococcota_A > Polyangia > DRWM01 > DRWM01 > JAFDER01. The sequence goes on along the minus strand of JBFYZU010000177.1, from coordinate 24,318 downwards.
AGCCTCGGCCGCTCGCCCATCTGCCCCGTGCATCTGGACCTGCTGCGTGATGAGGCTCTTGCGTCCGTATCCCGGATCCTCGTGAATGCCCAGCGCGCACGCGCGATCCCGGATACCCAAAAGCAGGTGTTGCCGGATCCCCTCGTAGCCCACCAGGGCAGGGATGAGCCTCACGGAGGGCACACCCTTTATCTCCACGCGCGTTCCGCCCTCGACGCTCACGTTCACGTCCTGGCGCGTCGCTCCCATGCCGCTGCGCACGTGGCCCGTGAGACGCATGGCGTCTCCCAGCAGCCGCACGGCCTGGGCCACCTCCTCGGGTGTGCGCATGTCCGTGGCCGTCACGATCTCCGCCAGGGGCATGCTGAGACGGTCGGTCCTGAACACGATCCTGTGACCCTCGTCGGACACCTCCCGGCAGGCATCCTCCTCGACGTTCACGTGGGTGACGCGGATCCGCTTTCCCGCCAGAGGGAAGCCTCCATCCACACCCACGATGGCCGTGCGCTGGAACCCCGCCGGGATGGAGCCGTCCAGGTACTGCTTGCGGATGACGTGGAGCTCACCGACGATGCTGCACCCCAGAGTCAGGGCTATCTCCATGGCGATGTCGATGGCCTTGCGGTTTATCTCGAAGGGGGGTGTGTCATCCATCTCGTACGTGCACACCGAGCGGGAATCGAGCAGGTAGACGATCTCCTTCTTGGTCTTGAACTCCATGAGGGCCGTGCCGTCGTACTCGCCGAGCTCCGACAGCGTCGGCCTCATGTGCCTGAGCACCTGTGCGTCGTGGTGGTCGCTGTACAGGCCAGCCGGGCAGCGGCAGAACAGCTTGCGGTCGGTCAGCAGCTGCTGGTGGATCTCCACCCCGCTGCGCAGTCCCAAAGACTTCCAGTCCCATGTACCGAGATCCCAACGGTCGACAGTCATGACGCGGGCGAGAATAGTGCACGAAGCGGTCGCTTTTCAATAGGTCGTCGCCAGGTTTGCGCACGGCCCTCGTGCGAGGTTCGACCGGCGGGATCTCTGTCGGGTGCAAGGTAGCTCATTTTTTGCACACGACGTGTCGAGCTAGCTTGTTGCCGTCTTGAAATGGCACTTTCACGCGATCTCGTCGTCAGCCTTCCGGTTTCCTTGGAAAGGTCAGGAGTGGACGCGGTTGCGGCCAGCTCGCTTGGCCTCGTAGAGGGCGTCGTCGGCCCTTCGGACGAGGGTGCTCCTGTCGTCGCCCGCGAGCAGGGTGGCCACACCCACCGACAGGGTTACTTCCAGCGGCCCGGCGCTCGTCTCGTAGGGTGGGCCACCGATTCCCATGCGGAGTCGCTCGGCCACCTCCACTGCCCGCTCGCTCCGAGTCTCGGGCATCATGACCATGAACTCCTCGCCGCCCCATCTCGCTGCCACGTCGGCGAAACGGCAGAGCGCGCGCAGCCTGTCACCAAACGTGCGGAGCACCTCGTCGCCCACCTCGTGGCCGTTCTCGTCGTTCACCTTCTTGAAGTGATCCAGGTCCATCATGAGGAGCGATAGGGCGTGGCCGTAGCGGCGCGCCCTGTCGATCTCCCTCGGCAGCACGCCGTCCAGGTAACGCCTGTTGTAGAGCAGCGTGAGTGCGTCCGTCTGGCTGAGCACGTTGAGACGGGCCAGATCCAGGTGGGGGGCCGCCATCTCCGCCAAGAGCTTCACCAGGGCCAGGTCTTTCTCCTCGAACGGTGGCGGTTCGAGCCGCGCCATGCTCAGTACTCCCAGCGGTCCCGAGTGTCCGTGCATGGGCGCAGCCACGATGCTCTGGGGCATCCTTATCTGGTCGTCGCGCCGAGAGAACCGGGCGTCGGTGCTGCAGTCCGTTATGAGGGCGGCCTGCCCGTTCTCCACGACCCACCCCACGACGCCTTCTCCCCTGCAGAACGGGGTGAAGTCGTGACGGTGCACGGATGGTCCGGTCCTGGCCCCCACGAGAAGCCTGGTGCCCTCCGCGTCCAGGACCCGGGCCGTGGCCTGCGACCCGCTCACGAGCTCGAGCGCCCTGCGGGTGAGGCCAGCCAGGGCCTCTCTCAGATCGGGCGTCTCGCGAAGCTCGCGAGCTGTCTCGAGCAGGGTCGCGATGTGGTCTATCATGTCAAGCTTCCGGTGGACGTGCGGGCGCTCCACCACTCGCGGATCCTGGATGTCACGGCCGGTGCCGTGAACCCGAACTGCTCCTCGAGCACCGCTGAAGGTGCGGACGCTCCGAAGTGGTCGATCCCCATTGTCAGCCCGTCACGTCCGGCGAAGCGATGCCAGCCGGTCGTCGAGCCTGCCTCCAGCGTGACCACGGGCAGCTTCGCCGGCAGCACAAACTCCCGATAGCCAGCGGTCTGCCTCTCGAACAGCTCCACGGATGGCATGCTCACGACCCTTGCCCTCAGGTCCTCGGCCGCGAGCAGGTCCGCGGCCTGCGATGCCAGCGCGACCTCGCTGCCGGTGGCGATGATGACCAGCCGCGCGTCGCCCGGGTCCTTGACCACGTAGGCGCCCTTGAGGACATCCGATGGCGTGAATCCATCGGGCCTCTGCACGTCGGCCACCTTCTGGCGCGACACCACGATGGCCGCGGGCCTGTTCGTGAGCGAGGCCGCGAACGTCCAGCAGGCTGCGGCTTCGATGCCGTCGCAGGGCCTGAGCACGATGAGGTTCGGGATGGCTCGCAGGCTCGCGAGGTGCTCGATGGGTTGGTGAGTGGGCCCGTCCTCTCCGACCCTGAACGAGTCGTGAGAGAAGACGTACACCACGGGCAGTTCCATGATCGCCGCCAGTCGCAGCGCGGGTCTCAGGTAATCGCTGAAGACCAGATACGTTGCTGCGTAGGGCCTGAACCCCCCGAACAACGACATTCCGTTGACCATGGCCGCCATGGCGTGCTCGCGGATGCCAAAATGGATGTTACGTCCCTCGAACGAGGGATCAGGCCTGGTGATGTCCGCGCTGCTCGCTGGCTGGATCGCCCGTGACTGCTTGATGCCTACCGAATTGGATCCTGTCAGGTCGGCACTTCCGCCGACTATGGCCGGGATGCGGCCTGCCACGGCCGAGAGCGCCCTGTGCGAGTGCTTGCGCGTGGGCTGCACGCCTGCACCGGCCATGGCCTCGACGGTGGTCTCGAGCAGGTTCGCTGGCACCTTTCTCGACCAGAACGAGTCCCAGGCCTCGGCCCGGTCCGGGTCTGCTGCGCGGTAGCGCGCGAGCCTCCTGTCGAAGGCCTCGCGCTGAACCCTGGCTCTCGAGTTGCGCCGGGAAAAGGCCTCGCGCACCTCCTCGGGGACGAGAAACTGCGCGTCCTCGGGCCAGCCATAGACCCTCTTCGTGGCTCTGGCCTCGTCCTCGCCCAGCGGAGCGCCGTGCGAGTCCGACGTGTCTTGCTTTCCAGGCGAGCCGTACGCGATGCGCGTGCGCGATGCAACGAGCCAGGGACGCGAACCGTCGGTCACTGCCTCCTGGAGAGCATGTCTCAGAGCTTCACGATCGTGACCGTCCACGGCCGCGGTGGCGAACCCGTACGCCTCGAATCGCTTGAGGACGTCCTCGGAGAACGCCAGGTCCGTTGAGCCGTCGATCGTGATGCGGTTGTCGTCCCACACGCACACGAGGTTGCCGAGCCGCAGGTGTCCGGCCAGAGATGCGGCCTCGCTGGCCACGCCCTCCATGATGTCGCCGTCCGAGGCGAGCACGAACACGCGGCTGTCCACGAGTGAGCCCTCGTCGTCGAAGAACCTCGCTCCGGCCATGCGGGATGCGAGCGCCATGCCCACCGCGTGCGCGAACCCATTGCCAAGCGGGCCGGCCGTGACCTCCACCCCGGGGGTGACTCCCTTCTCGGGGTGGCCGGGGGTGCGCGACCCCCACTGACGGAACGACCTGATGTCGTCGATGGACAGGTCGTAGCCGGCGAGGTGGAGCAGGGCATAGACGAGCATCGACATGTGGCCTGCACTGAGCACGAACCTGTCGCGACCCACCCAGTCCGGTGCGGCGGGGTCGTGGCGCATGATGTCGTGCCATATCACGAAGGCTACATCCGCCGCGCCCATCACGCCTCCGGGATGCCCGGAGCGCGCCTTCTCCACGGCGTCGATGGCCAAGGTCCGTATGGTGTCGACGCACTTCTTCTCGATGTCAAAGGAGAGCTTGGCTTGCTGCATGGATTCTAAGTAATACAACCCATACGCACGATCCACCCCAAATCCGCAGGACCCGACCACGCCTGCGAGAAGGGCAGGCGAAAAAGGCGCCGTCAGGGCGCGTGGATGGCCTCGCCAGCCGCCTGCGCCGCCGCCTCCATGATGGCTTCCGAGTACGTCGGATGGGGATGTACGACTGCCGCCACCTGCCTGTCCGTCAACCCGATCTGCACGGCCAGGCACAGCTCCGACACGAGCTCGGCAGCCTCCTGTCCCACCACCGTGCCGCCGAGCAGCTTGCCGCTCGCGTCATCGAAGACGAGCTTGACGAAGCCCTCGCTGTCGCCCGAGGCCTGCGCCATGCCACTGGCCAAAAACGGGTAGCGGCCGATGCGGATCCGCTTGCTCTGCTCGGCGGCCATGGCCTCCGTGATGCCGACCTGTGCCACCTGGGGCTGGCAGTAGACGACCGCCGGGCAGACGGCCTCGTGCTTGGGCGCCGGGGCGAGGCCGCAGATGTGCTCGGCGGCAATGATGCCCTCGTGCGAGGCCGCATGGGCCAGAAGAGGCGGCCCTGCCAGGTCGCCGATGGCGTACACGCCCGGCAACGAGGTGACACCCCAGGGATCGGTCCACACGAAAGGACCCTGCATCCGCACGTCGAGCGAGCTGTCCCACAGCCCTTGCGTGTTGGGTGAGACGCCTATGGCCACGAGCATGCGATCCGCCTCGAGGGTCCTCTCCTCGCTCCCGCACAGCACGCTCACGACCACGCCCTCGCCGGACCTGTCCACGTGCGTCACGCGCGCACCGGTGATCATCTCCATCCGGCGCCGGCGCATGGCTCGCGCCACGGCCTTGACGGCTTCGGGATCCGCGAACGGCAGGATGCTGTCGAGCGCCTCCACGACCGTGACCTCGGCGCCGGCCACGGCATGGTAGTAGGCGAGCTCGATGCCGATGGCTCCCGCCCCCACCACGACGAGCCGGCCGGGCACGCTGTCGAGCCACAGCGCCTCGGTGCTCGAGATCACCTTATGCCCGTCGAACGCCACAGAGGGCAACGGCCTCGGCCGTGCGCCCGTGGCCAGGATGACGGCCGTCGCGCACACCCTCCGCCCGTCATCGAGCTCCACCTCCCGGGGGGTCGCGAGTCTTCCCGTTGCTGTCAACACCTCGACGCCAGCGGCCTTCATCAGGTGGCTCACCCCCTTGCTCATCCGCTGCGCCACGGCCTGCGCCCGCTTGACGGCCGCTGGCTGGTTCACGGCGATTGGACCTTGCACATCGATACCGAGCTTGCCGGCCTGGCCGAGGGCCTCGGCATGCCGTGCCGTCGTGATGAGCGCCTTGGTGGGGATGCAGCCCGCGTTGAGGCACACTCCTCCCATCCTGTCGCGCTCCACGAGGACGACCTTCTTGCCCAGCCGGGCGGCCCTCACCGCGGCCACGTAACCTCCCGGTCCGCCGCCGATGATCGCCACATCGGCCCTCCAAATGTCCATGCTCTCTCCTTGCGTGCTCTTGCATTTGCACACGCGAGATACCATCATAACATCGTTTTGAAGGAAGATCAGAGCATGGGAAACTCCATGGATGCGCCCAAGAGGCACAGGGCGCACGTCTCCGGCTTCGATCAGGAGATGACGTCGCTGGTGAGCGAGACCCTGTTCTTCGCCGGCGCCGATCCATTGCGGTTCGATGACATCACGTCCTTCACGAAGGCCTTCAAGCAGCAGCCGCCCTCTCTGATCGTGCTGCCGCTCAGGATGCTCGAGCAGCTCGACCTGCACCTGATGCTCGGAAGCGATGCGCGCTTCGACGGCGTGAGCGTCATCGTGGCCGTCGACGACCCCTACAGCCCTGGCCTGAGGTCCGCGCTGGAGTCCTGCGCCATCGATTACTTCCTGACCAGCCAGCCCTACCACCTCAAGCGTCTCGCCATGGCGGTCATGAGCACAAACCCCTGGAGCGAGACGCCCATGACGAGCGGCCGCCTGCTTCTCGTGGAGCCAAGCCTCGAGAGGCGCATCGCCATTGCCAGGCTCATGCGCATCGCGCGGTTCGACGTGCTGTTCGTGGATGACCGCGAGGGCCTCGTCGAGAGTCTCTCCGGCGATCGACCGTGCTCCATGGTGATCGCCTGCCGGGCGATGATCACCGACGAGCTGTTCTTGGCCTTGAACAACGACCCTTCGATCCGACGGATGCCCTGGGTCGTCTACGGTGGGAATGAGATCCTCTCGAACACGCAGGGGGGCGCGACCGATCGTCTCGTCAGGATCGGCGCGGATCCCAACCCCGACACGATCATGTTCCACGTCCAGGACATCCTGAACAGGCCCCTCGAGGACCTGCGCACGAGCAGGAGGCTACCCATGTTCACGCCCCTGCGCTTCCAGGTGGATAATATACGAGACAGCGTCTGGGCCTTCACGCGGGACATCAGCCTGAACGGGCTGTTCATCCGCACCCTGGCGCCGCCACCGCCCGAGACAGTCGTCACGCTCGACTTCAGATCGCCCACGGCCGAGGGAACGGTCAAGGTCGGCGGGCGCGTGGCCTGGCGCAAGGAGTTCGGGCGGAAGGCCGATCCCATGAAGCCCCCGGGGATGGGCGTGCAGTTCACGCGCGTTTCGGCGCCCGACGGGGCGGCGGTGAAAGCCGGGTACAACGCACTGGCCGAGCTCCTTGCTGAGCAGGGCTCCCCTTAAAAAGGCATGGAGACGCTCTCGAGGCTCCGGGACCTGGCGCGCTCCGTGCCCATCTTGAGGATCCTCGGCGGCACGGCTCTCGGGTTCTCGCGGCACAGGGCCGGCCACATGGCCGCGAGCCTCAGCTTCCAGACCCTGGTCTCCATGGTGCCGGTGCTGCTGTTTCTCGTGGGAATGATGCGCCGGCTGATCCCTGGAGAGTCGGAGCAGGATCTATACGCCTTCATGAGCGGCTACCTCGTGCCCGAGGTGGCCACGCGCGTGACCGACGAGATCTCCTACATCGTCCGGAGCTTCAACTTCGCGGCTATGGGCTGGATCGGCGCGGTGGGCACGTTCCTCGCCACCTTCATGCTGGTGCTCAACCTCAAGGCCTGCCTCAACGCCCTCGGCTTCAAATCCAGCCGCTCCGGCTTCTTCCGTCGCATCGGGTGGGTGACGCTCGTCGTGATGATCCTGCCCCCCCTGAGCTGGTTCATCGTCTCGGAGAGCCGCGTCTTTTTCAGCCTGCCCTCGTTCCTGACCATCCTGAGGCCCTACGTCTCCACCATGGGCGTGCTCTTCCTCGTCTACAGGTTCCTGCCGGACAGGGGCCCGAGCACGGCCTCCTCGCTCATCGCGGCCTCCGTGGTGAGCCTGTTTCTGGAGTTCATGAAGCTGGGTCTCTCGTACTACGTCAAGCAGTTCTCGGGCCTCTACGAGCTCATCTACGGCACGCTCATGTTCTTGCCCCTGGCCCTGGCCTGGCTGTATCTGTCGTGGTGTCTCATGCTGCTGGGCGCCAACATGGCCTGGTGCATCGACGAGGTCACCGGCCGGCGCAAGCCCACCCATCTGCCGTTGCCAGCCTAGAGCACCGACCGGTTTGAAACCCTGCTGCAATCGCGGTCTTGCGGGCATCTTGCGGCTTTCGTCCTCGCTCGCTCCGGTCGCGCACGCGATCTGCCCGCAATCTCACGATTTCGCCACGGGTCCCAAACCGGTCGGTGCTCTAGCCGGAATACAGGCCCCAGGCCCTGTAGCCCACGTAGGCCGCGTACATGGCGAGAAACAGGATCCCGCTCGGCCGCGATACCCTATGTTGCACGTGCAGGATGGGCCACAGCGTCACGGCGATGAGGAGCATGACCCCCATGTCCACGGCCATGGCTGCGTCGAGGGCCACCGGGATGGGATTCACGAGCGCGGCGATGCCCAGCACGAACGTTATGTTGAAGATGTTCGATCCGATGACGTTGCCCAGGCTGATCCCTTCCTCGCCCTTCGCTGCGGCCACGATGGACGTGACCAGCTCGGGCAGGCTCGTGCCAAGGGCCACGATCGTGAGGCCCACGAATCGCATGTCCAGAGATAGCCTCATGGACAGGTCCACGGCGCCGCGGATGACCCCCTCGCTGCCCAGCCACAGGCTCACTCCACCCAGCAGCATCAGGCCCACGTTGACCCATGTCCTGCCCTGCTTCTTCGACTCTTCCTCGAAGCCCGGCAGCGAGGACGCCCGCATGTACTGCCTCCGGGCGTTCATCACGTGCCAGACCGTGTACAGGACGGTACCAAGCGCCAGTATCGTCCCGTCCACCTGCCCGATGACGCCGTCGACGGACATGAGGCAGAGCATCAGGCTCACGACGGCCATGGCCGGCATGTCCTGACGCACGGTGTTGCGCGACACCCCCAGAGGCCGGACAAGAGCGGAGATGGCGAGCACCAGCCCGATGTTGCAGATGTTGGACCCCACCACGTTGCCCAGTGCCAGCTCCGTGTGGCCCTTGGCGGAGCTGATGGTCGATACGAGAAACTCGGGGAAGCTCGTGCCGTAGGAGACCACGGTCAGGCCCACGATGACCGACGAGACGCCGAGCTTGCGGCTCATCCGGCTGCCCCCACGCACGATCCAGTCGGCCCCGAACGAGAGCATCACAACGCCGCCCACGAGCAAGAGAAGGCTGATGATCATCCGCCCGTGTCCTTCCGATGCCCTTGTGCATCCCCTGCGTGCGGTGCATCAGCGGGATTCACCGACACGGTGGCCGTGACTGCCCCGTTGGTCCAGTAGCGCACCTTCCACTCAGACGTCTTCGATGCTGCCGCGTCTTTGACCCGCTTCTCGACGTCGGCCGCATCGGCCTTGCTCCCCGCGGCGGCGAGCGCGTTGATAACGAGGCTCTGCACGGCGCGCTCTCGCGCCGTCCTCTCGGCTCTCGCCCTGAGCATGTCCAGCGGCCGGCCCACCTCCGTGATCCCGGCCGCTCCCGTTCCCTGGAGCCGGCCCTGCGCGTCCTCTCCGGCAGATATCGAAGGCCCTGGCGCGAACACCGCCACGAGCACCGGCAGCGCCAGGATGGGCATGCGTGCCCTGGACATGTCGAGCCGCAACATGGCCTTTGGGCCCGTCGCGAACGACCTCGAGGCCGTTCGCGGGTGTCGGCTCTCGTCGCGGTTCAGGCCCACTGCAACCTCACGAGAAAGCGGTCCAGCGCCAGGTTCACGAGCTCCGGCATCTCGATGAGCACCGAGTGGCTCGCCCCCCGGACGAGTAAAAACTCAGCATCGGGCAGCGCCGACGCCGTGTACTCCATCACTGAAGGAGGTGTGAATGTGTCGTGCTCGGCAGCCACCAGGAGCGCCGGGACGTGCAGCGTGTGCAGGTACGGCGCCGCGTCGTGCTCGTGCATGCTCCGGGCCAGGGAGAGGAACAGCCCGATGTCCACCCGCCTGAGGTGACGCAGGTACATGTACAGGTCCGGCCGCCTCACGAGCACCGGGTTGACCTGGCGAGTCCTCAGGGCCATCTCGTAGCCTATCCGCACGGGGAAGTTCTCCCACAGCCAGCGCAGCCTGTCGGGGTTGCGCTCGTAGGCTCGTCTCATGAGAGGCAAGAGGAGAGCCAGGTGGTCGGTGTTCTGGAAGGTGGAGAGCACGCGGCCGTGGCTGCCGCACACGAGGGCGAGGCCAACCACCCGGCTGGGCCTGCGCCGCGTGTACTCCAGCGCCACCTGGACACCCATGGAGTGGCCCACGATGAGCATGTTGCGAAGCCCGGCCTCCCGGCGCACCGCCTCGAGATCGTCCACCAGATCCTCGACTCGCACGCGCACGTCCACCGGCGTGGCGCTGCGGCCATGGCCCCTGTAGTGGGGATGCACGATTCGGTGCGTTGCGGCGAATCGCGGCTCGAGATAGCGCCACACGAACCCGTCGCACAGCAGGCCGTCGAGCAGCACGATGGCCGGCCCCTCGCCCCTGTCCGTGAAGAACAGGTCCGTTTGGTCCCGGGCCCTGACGTGCCTTTCCCGGACGATCTCCAAGAGGTGAGCTCCCCTGAAACTGTCAGACCTTGCGCCTGGGTGCCTGTGCGCCATCGCCGGCAGCGCCGGCCCCGAGCATCTCCTCGATCTGCGGGTTTTCCATGCGCCAGGCCCGCTGGTCTATCCACACGTCCATGAGCGTGGCCTTGCTTCGAACCGAGACGCGCAGCCGCGAGATCCTCCACGCCTGCTGGATGATCCACGACAGGCTCCTGTCCTGTCCCAGCGCCTCCTTCTTGACCTCGTCCAGCATCTCCTTGGGAAAATAGAGGCTCTGCCTCTCGCCCGGCCCTTCGGCCTTGGCCTTGCTCGCCTTCGCCATGGGTACGCCTCCTGATGAGCTTGTAGTCCCTTGTCACATTCGCTATCACCCGTGGTGCGTGCTGTCAACAAGGTCCCGTGCCTCGACCCGACGACGGACGGCCCTTCGAGGGGACCACTTGAAGTGGGCCGGATATCTATTATAGTGGGTTTCCGTGATTCACCCCTTGCGTGGAGGAAACATCATGCGGACGAGGCTCGTGTCGTCGTTTCTCGTGTCCGCGATCGTGCTCGCGCTCGGTTGCGGGGGAGGCCATAACAAGGTCGCCGGGTACGTCAAGGGACCCATGCCAGCCGGCTTCACCTGGGAGGGCAAGTACTTCTGCCACTCTCCCTACGAGGAGATGAACCTCGCACAGACGGGCAGCACGGTGGTGGGCACGGTGGCCTACCAGGAGGGCCGCATCGAGGGCACGGCCGACGGCAACATCCTGGTGTTCACCTGGAGCCAGGAGGTGGGCCACGCCGGCCTCACGTCCGCCGGCAAGCGCATCAGCGGCAAGGGCGTGTTCCAGTACAAGATCGAGGTCACCAAGTCCGGCAAGGAGGTCCACAACGTCTACGGGCAGTGGGGCTACGACCAGGAGATGACCGGCGGCGGCAAGTGGGACTGCTACAAGTCGCAGAAGGACGTGAAAAAAGTCCAGAAGACCATGATCGTCGACGAGGAGGGCGCAGTCAGCGCGGCCGAGGACTTGGCCGCCGAGGAGCCCGCAGAGGAACCCGAGGGCGGCGAGTCGAAGATCAAGAGCGTGGGCACGCCCGAGAAGAAGAAGAAGAAGCCCGTCATGGAGGACGTGGTCGCCCCGGAGAGCGGTGACGAGCGGCTCGAGGAGCTCGACGACCTGGACTTCTGACCGATCCCCCCGTCATCTCCCTTCTTCGACCGATGAGCTGCAGATGGTTTCGCGGGTCACTTCGAGGGTCACGGAGCGGCCCCCTGTTTCCTGCTGTAGATCAGCACCGGGTGGCGAGCGTCCACGGCATGCCCCAGAAGCTTCCACCTCTCTGGTTTGGACACCAGAGCCCTCTCCTCGCGGCTTTGCTTCTTGACCTGGACCCAGACGGCCTCTCGTTCTTCGAGCTTCTCGAGGTAACTTTCCCTGGACCCCGGCCATGGAACGTGGATCACTTCGTTCGAAATGGCCTCGTTCCACAGGTTGCCGATGAAGCGATCTTCGGAGTAGGCGACCACGTCGCCGGCTCCTATCTCGTTGGACCGTGCCAGTGCGACGGATCGCTGCATGCAGAAGTTGCCTGCAAAGCGGTTCGCCGCGCGGCTTTGCGGGCTCTGCGAGGCGAGCTCGTACGCTTGCCTGGCCGTGACGGCCCAGCCCGGCTCCGACCACCAGAGCGTCATGAGCCCCGTGACGATCATGGCACCCATGAGCGCCTCGTTGAGCCTGGCCGTCCTTTTCGTCCCGAGGAGCCATGCGGTCAGCGCGAATGCCGTCACGATCGCGTAGACCGTGTACCTCGCCCAGTCCCACGAAGGGCTCAGGCGCAGTGTCACGAGCACGGGTCCGGTCAAGAGCAGCAGCGACCAGACATGGGGAGGTATCGCGGAGAGCCTCCGTTCCTTGACGAGGCTTCTTGCGATGATCCACATCATCGCAAGGATCGCCACCATCGCCAGGGGCAAAACCACGAACGGAGGGCCATTGCCGTAGCCGTTGTCGCGTGTGTCGTGGAACTGCTTGCCGAGCCTGGGTGGGGAGAACATGGACTTGAGGACCGTCTTCGCGTCCTTTCGTTGGTAGGGCTCGTACTGCCCCTTGAAATCGATGCCGACGGCCTCGTACTCGAAGTGCCTCGGCCATACCGGGTTTTTGTAGACGTACCAGTTGCGCACGTATATCGGCGCCATCCAGAAAACTATCACGAGGACGCCAACGGCGGTCGCAGCGGCGATTCGCAAGCCGGAGCCCAGCCTGCCGGACCTGGGGATGATCCTGACGAGCGTGGCGATGGCCATCAAGGGCACGAGCAGCAGGCCCGTGGCCTTGTAGCCGCCCAGAAGACCCAGTGCCACGCAGGCCATCAGGATGTCGACTGGCCTGAGCCTCGGCCTGGTGACGAGAGCCATGCACACCGCGAAGATCGCGGCGAACGACATGTCCTGCAGGGTGCTCCGCATCTGGAGCGCGATGGCAGGCACGCACAAAAGAGCGATGGCCCAGCCCATCGCCTGCATCCTGCCCGTGAACCTTCGCGCGGTGGTGTAGAACCCCACGACGAGGTAGACGGCCATGATGGAAGGGGCGAGCTCCACGAGGGTGCGTCCGGTGAAGATCGTCAGCCAGATCATCAGGTAGTGCCCGACCCGGGGGGCGCTGTTGATCTGCTGGGCGATGGACGACGCTGCCACGTCGACGATGCCGAAACCGCCGTTCTGTATCGCGTAGTAGACGATGGGCTCGTGGTACGTCAGGCCGTCCCAGCTTCCCGACGGTGCCAGCCACGAGAGGATCGCGGTCCACGAGATGATGAAGGTGCCGGCGACCAGCGCGCAAAAGACGATGCCGCTCTGTCTCATCGATTCGCTGAAGGCCCTCACGGGAAGAGCCGCGAGCATCCACGCCGCTCGCGAGGTCGCGACAAGGTGCACGGCGGGCTTTCGCGCGATGAGGCTCGAGGCGAGAAGCGCCGCGATCGAGAGCCCTGCACTTGCCACGGCGAGCGACGAACGAGAAAGATGCCCAGCCCACCCGAGAAGGTGGATCGGCAGATAGAGAAGGGACATGAAGACGAGCAGCGCCGCGAGGAGCTTCTCCGAAGGTGCGTCGTATCCCAGTCGTTGTGTCACCGAGACGGCCGAGAACAGGGCCAGGATCGTCAGAATCGCAAGCATCGCGAGGGCCATGATCGTCATCCTGTCGATGGTGCTCTCATCCGGGCGCATCCTGCAAGCGGTGGAGTCTATGGGCAGTCATGATGGGGCGCAAGTGCACACGCCCGGCCGTACGCCCGGCTCACATCGGTACCCGATCCTCGTCGATCTTGTCCGGTACACGCGCGGCGTGCCAAGATGCTGCTTTCCAAAGGTGAAAGCTGGCGCCGGCGAGGCCAAGGGTCGAGACTTGCCCGGGAGAGACGATGTCGCACAAAACGTCGGGAGGCCAGACAGGGGCGCTCGGTCTCGACTACTTCGAGGGGCGCAAGACGAGCCCGGCGCTCCGCTACCGGCTCGAGAGGAGGACGAGGGAGATCGTGGATGCAATCCGGGCGCACCACCCTCTTGCGCCGCAGAGCATCCTGGACCTCGGAACGGCCGATGCGAGGATGCTCGCGAGCTTTCTGGATGCGTTTCCAGGGGCGCAGTGCACGGGCATCGAGTACTCCCCCGAGCTCGTCGCAGAGGCGCGCAGGGCGTTCCCGGCGCTTCGCATCGTCCAGGGAGACATCCAGGATCTCGGAGAGCTCGATGACATGTCCATCGACGTCGTGACCGCTGCGGCCGTGATCGAGCACGTCCCGTCTCCCAACAAGGTCTTCTACGAGGTCTACCGCGTGCTCCAAAACGGTGGCCTGTTCATCCTGACGGCTCCGGATCCGCTCTGGGAGCACGTGGCCACCCTCGTCGGACATCTCGACGACGAGCAGCACAACGAGGTGATGGGCCTCGCACGCCTCGCGCAGGTCGCCCGGCACAACGGCTTTCTCGTGGTCGAGGCCCGCAAGTTCATGTTCTCCCCGGTGGGGTTTCCCTTCGAGAAGAGGATAGAGGGCGTGCTCCGTTCGCTGCACCTGAACGTGCTCATGGCGAACCAGCTCCTCGTCGCGAGAAAGTGAGAGGATGGCTATCCGGGCGCGGGCCGGCTTCGGCTCCTCCGGTCGGCATCACCGCGTGATCTCAGCCTCGATGACGAGCCTGGGGCTGCGGTTCGGGCTGCTGCCCACGTTAAGGACGAGCTTGCCATCCTTGCCAACGAGATCGGGCGTCGGGAAGGCCTGCTCCTTCCAGTTGCCGTTCGCGGGGCAGGCGAGCTTGCCTATCTTTCTCGCCCCGAAAGACAAGGTCACGTCCACCGTTCCCTTGCCGATGTTGTCGTAGTAGTCGCTGCCGCACATGACCGAGACCTGCTTGCCCATGCGCACGCCCGGCAGCGTCAGGATCGTCTCCAGCTTGAAGAAGGGGCGGACCAGGATGCCGCTGATGATCCTCGACTGGTCCCGCCCGCTGCGCTTGGCGCCCTTGTAGATGTCGAGGGTCTGGCCGTTCTCGCACTCGATGCGCCTGTCGAAAGTCAGGGTGCAATCGATGTGCATGTCGTCGCCCTCGGCCGCGACGCTGGCCTGTTCCAGGTGATCCGACAGCCTGTAGGAGGCGTCGTTGCGGCTCGAGGTCGCCACCAGGGTGACGACGCCGGCCAGCCCCAGCGCGGCCAAAAGGGCGAGCGCGGGCGTGGACAGAAGGTGCAGGATGCGTCTCGCCTTCATGCTGCCCGGCAGGGCCAGCCACAGCCTGCGCATGGGGCGGCCTCCGAGCGCGAGGATGAGCACCGTCACGAGCGCCGCGGCCGTTGCCACGAGCCCCAGCCGGCTGTCGAGGCCCCGCTCGTAGACGAACTCCAGCGTGCCGGCCTTGGTGAGCGGCACGTCCATGAGCCAGCGGGCGTGGGTGTTTCCTTCCACGATCCGGATCGGGACGGGCGTCTTGTCGATATATGCGTGCCAGTAGTCGAGCTCCGTGACGTAGAGCGTGAGGCGGTCGTCGGGCGCAGGGTCTTTCACCCGAATCCTGACGAGCTCGTCGGTGAACTCGAGGAGCTTCGCCTGGGCCTTCCCCTCGACCCGGAAGGGCTGGGCCCTGTACCCCTTGAACCTGTAGATCCGCAGGCGGTCCTTCCTGTAGACCTCCTCGAGGTCTTTCTTGTTCGCCATGAACTCGTCGAGGGCCACCACGTAGCGAACCTGCTGGATCTCCATGGTCGACACGCTGGAGTTGCGAAAGCTGCGCGTGAACGAGGTGGCAGGCACGTCGTTGGTCGTCACTACGGCAGGCCGGCCCGTGAACACGGGCGCTGCGTTGAAAAGATGCCTCGATCCTCCCACGTCGTAGAGGATCCTGTAGAACGGGTCCTTCGGGTCGGTGTGCTCTGCGAACCACTCGTTCGAGTCCTGAAAGGGGGTGGAGTGTCCCTGCTCGTCGAGGGGCTTCTCCGAGCCTATCTCCTTGAGGGGGCCGTTGATCAGGCCCACGACGAAGCTCTCCAGAAGAGGCGTGAACAGCACCGCGCAGACGGCGATCCAGGCTGCCTTCTGCCATCCTGCCAAAGGGCGCATGCCGGCCGTGGCCTGCACGCTTCTGAGGAGCTGGCCAGCGCCGCCCGTGACCGCGTACCCGGCCAGCACGAACCAGAACATCTTGAGGGCGTAGGTGAACCGCCTGAAGTGGACGATGTTGAATCCCTCGTAGACGCTCTCGAGGTCCACCATCTGGTAGACCGTCGAGCACACCGCGAGCATGAGGCCGGCCGTCAGGACCGTGACCTCGCGCCCCGCCCTGTGGCCCTGGGTCCAGGCGAGCACCGCGCCGCCGAGCCCCAGCGCCAAAGGAAGCGCCAGGGTGGCGTCGAACAGCGACGAGGCGGCCAGCCTCTCCCCGATCTCCGGGATGGACAGCCAGCCGTCGCCGTACTGGCCCACAAGGTCCTCGTGGGCCAGAAACGGCCCGTACCAGAACGCGGCCAGCATCGCACCCAGTAGCAGCGCGCCCACGCCGGCCCACACCGGGGCCGTGGCGCTGACGCCCCTGTTTCTGAGCACGTGAAGGAGCATCGCCAAAGGGAAGATCACGGCCGAGAACGTGAGGGTCATGGGGTGTCCGAGGAGCGCCAGGCCCAGGAGCACGGCGAAGCCAGCCACCCTGCCCGCCGTGGGCTTCTCGAGGACCGCCAGAAGCCTGTCCAGCGCGAAGAACCAGAGGGCCGTGGCAAGGGCCATGGGCCACACGCCGTAGTGCATGGTCCAGTAGTAGGAGCCTTCCCTGGCCGCTCCCCTGTCCATGAGCGCGAAAAGGGCGGCGGCCGTGCCGGCCCATGGCCCGAACCACCTGCGTCCGAGCGTGTAGATCCCGAGGTGGTAGGAAAGAAGCATGACGAGGAGCGACCAGGCGTAGGCCACTGGCCACGGCGCCTGGTTGAACGTGACGGCCCTGACGACCACCACGAGCATGTCGGACAGCATGGGGTAGAGCGTCCCGGCAGGGTAGCCGGCCCACAGGAAGTTCGACCACCCGGAGATCCGGCCCGTGGCGATGAGGTTCTCGCTCAGGTGCCAGGCCTTGAACAGGTGCACCGGGTGGTCGTGCGACCAGGGCATCTCGCCCCTGACGAGGTACGAGTACACGAGGCAGACCGCCGCGACCACGCTCAGCGCCGGCAGGGTGGCGCTCGCCGTCCGGACGACGCGGTGGGCCCACGAGGGGCGCTCGTCCGGGTGGCCGAGCCAGGCCGCCACGGCGCTTCCCAGCAGGATGAGACCGGTGGCTGCCGCGATCAGGCCGAGCTCGTGCATGAGGTACGACTCGAGATGGAGCGCGCCCCATGCTCCGGCTACGAGCAGCGCGGCCCCGGCCGCCAGCGGGACCGCCTTCTCAGCTGACCCGATGGGGATCTTCATCGCCGTTGCCCGGGCTCACCAGACGCGTGAGCACGATGCGACCTGTCGCGTTGAGCTTCTCGATGCGCTCCTTGTCCAGCTCGAGCCCGGTGACCCGGAGCTCGTCGCGCTGGAAGTAGCGCGACTGCGGGACGTAGCGCACAGCGAACTCGTCGCCCGCGTTGAGCCGCTTCACCCTGGCCCCCCTGTCGAGCTCGAAGGTGTCCTCGATGAGCACTCCCTTTCCGTGCCACCTCACGCTCCGGCTGAATCGCAGCGGCATGGGCCTCGTGCCCAGCATCAATAGCTTCCGGATGAGGCCCTTGGCGTGGTAGGCGAGGGCCGTGTTCCAGCCCACCGACAGGATCCACCCCCGAAAGAGCAGGAACTTGGCCGGGTTGAAGAGCTTGGTGACCATCTTCTGGGTCCGGCCGCTCACCACGAAGCCGTCCTCGTCGAGCTTCACCGAATGGTCGGGGTCGATCCACTGGCTCGTGCCGATGGAGCCGTCCTCGAACTCGGCCAGCACGCCGCAGTCGCTGGCCAGGATCTCCTCTCTGGCCACGTCGAAGACCTTGACCACGCCGCCCTTGGCCAGGTTCGCGCACAGGTAGAGGTCCTCTCTCCTCTCGACGAGCAGCCTGGCTCCCGGCCAGTACCGCCTCATGTCGCCGCGCTGCCAGGGAAGAGGTGGCAGGTCGGCGGCACGCTCCTCGTGGTCCACGTAGCTCAGGAGCATCTCCGGGACCCTGTAGACGAAGTAGCGATCCTCCTGTATCTCGGGCGGCACCAGGCGGCCCCTCTCGAGGGCCACGAGCATGTGGTCGGCCACCGAGTGGGCCATGGGCCAGATGTGGCCCAGCATCTCGTAGCCGTGGGGGTAGAAGTGCAACGTCTGGCGCGAGCCCATGCTGCCCGCGTACGAGCCGTTGGGGTACGCGAAATGGCTCGACATCTCGATGGCCCGCTCGATCACGCCGTCGAGCTCGTCGTCGCGGTACATCTTGCGAAGCTTGCCGAGGAACGAGACCGTCGCCGAGAGGTACCCGAGATCCGCTCCGTCGTACTCCAGACACCAGCCCTCGCCGTAGCAGTAGCGCAAGAAGTCCTTCCGCCTGCGGTGGAAGCCCTCGAGGATGTGCTCCTTGCCGAGGATGTCGTAGGCGCAGTAGATGGGCAAGAGCGCCATGGCGTGGTGGTTGGCCAGCACGCCCGACTCGTCGTTCTCGTAGAGAAAGACCGCTGCCCGCTCCAGCGCTTTCAGGAACCGGTCGCGCAGATCCGGCGTCACGTGCTTCTCGGTGAGCCTGTAGCACTCGCTCAGCGCGTAGACGAGAAAGCCCGTGGGGCCCGCCCATCCGCGCTCGTTGGGATAGAACTCGTCGAACGACCCGTCGCGACGCTGTATGCGAGTCCAGTACTCCATGCCGGCCAGCACCCACGACAGCACCTTGGGATGGCCCCTGTACGGGTTGTCCGGCATGTCGTGGGCCCAGGCCAGGGCCAGGGCGTGCAGCCCGAACTGCGCGATGCTCGATGGAAAATCCGTTGTCCTGCACAGCCAGTACTCGCGATCCATGCACCCGAGGGTGGGCGAGAAGGGCGTCCGGTCCATGAGGCTGAGCAGCCTCGGAATCCCCCCCAGGCCCTTTCGGGCGTACGTGTCCCGGTCTGGCTTCATGGCGCGCTATCCGATCCGCTTGTCGATGAGGTCAGCGAGAAAGCCCAGCACGAGGATCTGCACTCCTGTGACGAACAGGATGATGATCGTGATGTCCGGGATCCGGTCGAGAAGAAAGAGACCCGCAGCGAGCACCCCTGCCGAGAGCGCCATGAACGCGAGCCCCAGTGGGACGAACACCTTGAGCGGGCTGAAGTACATCACCGTGCGCACGATGAGCTGGACGAAGTTGAGCGTGTCGTGGATCGGCCGGATGGAGCTCGTGCCGGTCCGCTTGAAGTAGTCGATGGAGATGTACTTCACCCTGTGGCGGCGGCACTCCAGCGCCAGCGTGATGGTGGTGGTCAAGGAGAAGCCGTCGGGCAGCATGTTGCGGTGCCTGGAAAGGCTCTGCCTGCGCATGACCCTGAGGCCCGAGTTGAGGTCCGGGATGCGCTTTCCCACCAGGTAGCTCGCGAGCATCCCGATGGCCCACTTGGCCGGCCTTCTGAGAAGCGGGATCTGGACCTTTTTGCCCGTGCGCGCCCCCACCACCATCTCGGCGCCTTCCATGGCCTCGATGAGCTCGGGCAGCCGGTCGTTCGGGTAGGTCCCGTCCGCGTCCGTGATGGCGACGAGCGGATGGCTCGTCTCGTCGATCCCCCTCTTGATGGAGGCCCCGTAGCCCAGGTTCTTCTCGTTGCGGACGACTCGCACGGGCAGGCCCGATTCCTCGAGCCTTCTCGATGTCGCGTCCTTCGACCCGTCGTCGACGAACAGGATCTCGAACGGGCGATCCGTCCCCTCCATGGCCGCGAGCAGCTGGCGCGCCGTGCCCACGACGCTCTGCTCCTCGTTGTAGGAAGGAACGATAATGCTGACCCCTTCCTGCTGGGCTTTGCCCGTCGACATGGGCCGGAGCCTACCCCATCGCGGTGCCCATTTCAAATGCGCGCTGGCGGGCATCCGAAACGTGCATGCGCGGGCGTGGCTCGAAGGATCGCGACAGCGAGGACGGCGATCAGGTCCCTGCGGAGTAGTCCCTGATGTAGGCGATCTGCTCTTCGGTGAGCACGTCGAGGCTCTTTCCCGTCGTCTTGAGCTTGAGGAGCGCGATCTCCTGGTCCTGGGTCAAGGGCAGGTCGTGAACGCGGATCTCGCGGCGCGCCGGCTCCGTGTGGAGGGCCAGAAGCGAGAGGAACTGGTTGGCGAAGCTCATGTCCATGACCTCGCTGGGGTGGCCCTCGGCCGCGGCCAGGTTCACGAGCCTGCCCTGCGCCAGAAGGTAGATGCGCCGGCCGTCCGGCATCGTGTACTCCTCGTTGTCCGCGCGGATGTCCCTCTTCGACCTCTTGAGCTTCTCCAGGTCCGGGATCCTGATCTCGCAGTCGTAGTGGCCCGTGTTGCACACGATGGCGCCGTCTTTCATGGATTCGAAGTGCCGGTCCACGATGACGTCCTTCATGCCCGTTGCCGTGATGAAGATGTCGCCGACCTTCGCGGCCTCGTCCATCCTCATGACCTCCATGCCATCGAGGACGGCCTTGAGCGCGGCCGTGGCCTTGACCTCGGTGACGATGACGTGGGCGCCCATGCCGCAAGCCCTCATGGCGCATCCCTTGCCGCAGTGGCCGTAGCCGGCCACCACGAAGTTCTTGCCCGCGAGCAAGACCGAGGTCGCGCGCAGGATGCCGTCCAGCGTGGACTGCCCGGTGCCGTAGACGTTGTCGAAGTCCCACTTGGTCTCGGCGTCGTTGACCGCGATCACGGGGTAGAGGAGCTTGCCGTCGGCGCCCATGGCGCGCAGGCGGTGCACGCCCGTGGTGGTCTCCTCGGTGCCGCCGTACATCCCCTGGGCCAGCTCCGGGTGCTTCGAGTGGACCGTGAAGATGAGGTCGGCGCCGTCGTCGAGGGTCAGCATGGGCTTCATCTCGAGGGTCTTGTCGATGCACCAGTAGAACTGCTCGGTGTTCATGCCGTGCCAGGCGTAGATCGACACGCCTGCGGCGGCCAGAGCGGCGGCCACGTCGTCCTGGGTGGACAGGGGATTGCAGCCGGACCAGCTGACCTGGGCGCCGGCGGCCTTGAGCGTCTCGATCAGCACCGCCGTCTCCTTGGTCACGTGCAGGCAGCCGGCCACCCGCAGGCCCTGGAGGGACCGCTTCGCGGCGTGCTCCTCGCGCAGGGCCATCAGCACCGGCATGCGGGACTCGGCCCAGTCGATCTTCAGGCGGCCGGCGGCGGCCAGCGCCAGGTCGCGGACCTGGAAATCCTTCCCCTTGCTCATCGGTTCGGACATGGTCTCTCCTCGCGTTCGGACACGGTTTCCGGCGGCGGGCCGCCGGTCTTCATCGGCTAATCGTCATCCCGGCCGGCGAGCGCCGGCCGCGGGCCAACCGCGGGCTTGACCGCTTCGGCCAGGAAAACATCCGGCCAGGCCCAGTTCTCCCCCTGGCGCCGGATCGCCGGGTGCTCCGGCAATTCCCGGTTGGACAGGACGCCGCGCACCAGGTAGCGCCGCAGGCGGAGACCGGCGGCGGACAGCATCTCCTCGATCTCCTCGCGCGCGAAGCCGAGGCGCTGGTGAGCCAGTTCCTCGCGCATCCAGGTCAGATCGTGCTGGGTGAAGGCAATGACCACGACCTTGCCGCCCGGCCGGACGACGCGGGCCATTTCGGCGACCGCACGCGCGGGCCGCGCCACGTGGTGCAGCACCATGGAGCAGTGGGCGGCCGCGAACCTCCCCTCAGCAAAGGGCAGTTCCTGGATGTCCGCCAGCCGGAAGGTGACGCCGGCCAGCCCCTGCTCCTCGCAGAGGCGCCGCGCCCTGGCCAGCATGGACTCGCTGCTGTCCACGGCCACGATGCGATCCGCCGCGCCGGCCAGCAGGGGCAGCAGCGCCCCGGTGCCGGTGCCGATGTCGACGACTTCCAGGCCCGGCGCCGCCAGGGCCGCCACAACGCCGGCCTGGATATCGGCGTGCTCGTAGGCGGCACGGATCGAGTCCCAGCGCTCGGCGATGCCCGCGAAGAAGTCTTGCGCGCGACGCTCCCGGTCGGACAGGACGCGGTCCAGGACCTCGTCGTCGCCCGCCGCCTCGGTCAGCGTGTCCGCGGTTCGCATCACTTCCTGCATCAACGCCGCGCCGCCCGCGAAATCGGCCGGCGGGGCCGCCTCATACCAGTTCCAGGTACCCTCGCGCCGCAGACGGAGCCAGCCGGCTTCACGCAGGACAGCCAGATGCTTCGAGACCGCGGGCTGCTTCAGGCCCAGGATCGCGACCAACTCGCGTACGTTCAGTTCCTCCTGCCGCAGAAGACGCAGCAGGCGCAGTCGGTTGCGTTCGCCGACAGCTTGAAAAAGGGCTTCCGGGGCAGCCGACAGAGGGATCATCGCCGTCTCCGAATTGGGCAGAGTCGTTAATTCCTATATCGCAATTATGGAATATATACTAAGGCCTGTACCAACACAAGCCGATTCTGCACGAAGGCCGGCCCGGCGACACCGGTTCACGAGTTGACGGCCTCCGCCCCCCCTCGTATCATGGGCCGGCAAGATCGATGCGCGGCGGACCCCTGCCGGAAACCCGCCGAAAGCCCCGAATCCATCAATACCAGGCACCAGCCGGCCGCCGAGGAGGACTCATGAAGATTGTCGTCTGCGTGAAGCAGGTCCCCGATTCGGAGACCCGAATCAACCTGGCCGCCCCCGCCGCCCGGCTGGACCGGTCGGGCTTCACCCGGGTGCTGAACCCCTATGACGCCTATGCCGTCGAGGAGGCGGTCCGGATCGCCGAGCGGACCCCGGGCACCGAGATCGTCGCCGTCACCGTGGGCGGCGACCAGGTCAAGGAGACGCTCAAGAAGGACTGCCTGGCCGTGGGCTGCCACAAGGCCGTGATCATCAACGACCCGGCGCTGGCCGAGGTCGACGAGCAGGGCTTGGCCCGCGTGCTGGCCGCCGCGATCAAGAAGGAATCGCCGGACCTGGTGCTCTGCGGACTGAAGGCCATCGACGACGACAGCGGCCAGGTGGGCATCATGGTGGCCGAGCTGCTGGAAATGGCCCACGTTTCGGTGGTCACCAAGCTCGAGTTGGGCGACGGCAAGCTCAAGGCCGAGCGCGAGATCGAGGGCGGCAAGGAGATCGTTGAGGCTGCCCTGCCGGCGCTGGTCACCTGCCAGAAGGGCCTGAACGAGCCCCGGCTGCCGAGTCTGCCCAACATCATGAAGGCCGGCGCCAAACCCATGACCACGGTCACCTGCGCGGAACTGGGGCTGGCGGTCCCGGAACGCACCTACGAGATCAAGCTCTACTCCCCGCCTGCGAAGCGGGCCGCCTGTCGGCTGGTCGAGGCGGACGATCCCGCGGCCGCCGCCAAGGAACTGGCCCGTCTGTTGCGCGAGGAAGCCAAGGTCATCTGACCGGACAACCCGAGGGGAGCGAGGACATGCCGAATATCGCAGTATTCCTGGAGCAGCGGGCCGGAGAGTTGAAGAAGGTCGGCTGGCAGATGATCAGCAAGGCCCGCGCGATCACCGATCAGGCCGGCGGGGAGGTCTGGGCCGTCCTGCTGGGCGAGGCCGGCGGCGCCGCGGTCGCCGCCGGCCAATACGGGGCGCACCGGCTCGTCAAGATCGTCGGCGGAGATTTCGCCGTCTACAACGCCAACACCTACGCGGCGGCGTTGCAGAAATTCTGCGCGGCGAGAAAGCCGGACCTGGTCCTCGTCGGCGCCACCGCCCTGGGCAAGGACCTGGCGCCCAAGCTGGCCGTCCGGTTGCAATGCGCCTGCCTGAGCGACAGCGTCGGCCTGAAGTACGAGAACGGCTTCGAGATCCGCCGGCCCATCTTCGCGGGCAAGTGCTTCATCGACGCGACGCCCCGGACGGCCTGCGCCGTCGTGGGCATCCGGCCCAACGCCTTCACCCTGGGCGCCGGCGCCGGCGGCCCGGCCGCCGAGGAGACTTTCGACGCCGCCCTGGCCGGCCTGAACCCGGGCGCCGTCGTGAAGGAGATCCGCGCCGGCGGGGCCAAGAAGATCGAGTTGACCGAGGCCGAACGCATCGTCTCGGGCGGCCGCGGCATCAAGGGTCCGGAGAACTACAAGCTCATCGAGGAGTTGGCCGCCGCGCTGGGCGCGGCCGCCGGCGCCAGCCGCGCCATCGTCGACGCCGGCTGGGTGGAATACAGCCACCAGGTGGGGCAGACCGGCAAGACCGTCGGTCCGAACCTCTACCTCGCCTGCGGGATCAGCGGCGCCATCCAGCACCTGGCGGGCATGAGTTCGTCCAAATGCATCGTGGCCGTCAACAAGGATGCCAACGCGCCGATCTTCAAGGTGGCCGATTACGGCATCGTGGGCGACCTGTTCCAGGTGGTGCCCGCCCTGACGACGGCCATCCGGGAAATGGGCGCCTAGCCACACGGCCCGGCGCCCGCCGCGCCCCGCCGCGACGAACGCCGCGGAACCGGCATGACGCAGCGGCCCGCTCCCCGGGGAGCGGGCCGTGGCCATGGCCCCACCGAGCAGATCGGAAGAGCCTCGGGTAGGG
>JBFYZU010000176.1:0-12619 GCA_041309365.1 Myxococcota bacterium | reverse complement strand
TGCCCCACGCAAAGCCCCAGCACGACGTTGAGCTGCGTGCCCGCCTCGGCCAGCACCCTCGCCTGGTTTTGCGGGTTGCACATGGACTCGAAGGTGCCGGGCCGTATCTTCTGCGCGTCCTCGATGCCGAGCGTCTCCTTGGGCACTGTGCCCGCCTTGCACACCGCCGACACCACGGCAAACCCCCACCCTTCGAGGATGTCGGCCACCATGCGCGCCTCCTCCCTGAGCCCGATGCAGTGCGCCAGGCCGATGCGCTCGTAGCCCATCCTTCGCGCCAGCTCGCAGATCTCCACGATCCTCGGCTTCACGGCCACGGGCAGAGGGCCGCTGCGGTCGTAGCCCTCCCCCTCCTGGATGGAGGCCTGCCGCGCCAGCTCGAGGAGGCTCGGGTCCGCAATGGCCGCCTCCTGCGCAGCCGCGCGGGCGCCTCGCCCCACCGAGGGGCACCCCTCGTGCCCCTTGCCCCCGGGCACGAGGCACGCCATCTCGCTTCTCGCCAGGTCGCAGTGCGCACAGTCGGGCAGCTTCTTCACGGGGATCCTCCGCGTTGCACGTGTCGAGCCTACAGCTTCGCGTTAAACCTTGCACCATCGCCGTGCAACTGTGATCATGTGACACCCGCGCTCGCTTCGGCCCCTTTTCGACCGTGATCGGGGCCGGACAGGCTTCGGCCGGGAGGAGAAACGGCATGATCGTCCTCAGAGCTCTCGCGACGTTCTGTGTCTCGACCCTGGCGTGCGGGTGCTACTCAACGCAGTCGTACACGGGCTCGGCCGACGCGGGCACGGACGACGTCCACGTGGCCGACACCGCGGTGCACGACTCCACGGACACGACCTTGGACCTGCCGGCCGACACCGTGGCCGATCCCGGGTTCCCGGTGGACTGCTCCACGGTGTACCCGGTGGAAGGACTGACGGCCTCGCGCAGGATGGACATGCTCGTTGTCGTGGACAACTCGCGCAGCATGGCCGAGGAGCAGGCCATGCTCGTGGACGCCTTCCCCCTGCTCTTGACGGAGCTCCTCGCCCCGGCCGTGGAGCCCTACAGCGGGGAGTACGAGCACCCCCCGATCGATGACCTGCACCTGGGCGTCGTGAGCACGGACATGGGCACGGGCGGGTACATGGTTGAAACGTGCGCCGACCCGATCGACGGCGACGACGGCATCCTGCGACACACCCCCAACCCTTCCATGCCATCGTGCGACTCCGCCTACCCGACGTACTGGTCCTACGACCACCCGGAGGAGCCCGACCTCCCGGCCGTCGAGGAGATCGGCCGGGCGTTCGGGTGCATCGCGACCCTGGGGACCTCCGGTTGCGGCTTCGAGCAGCAGCTCGAGGCGGCCAGGCGCGCCTTCGAGCACGCGACCCCCTCCGGCCCCAACGCTGGCTTCTTGCGCGAGGACTCCATCCTCGTCGTCGTCTTCCTCACGGACGAGGAGGACTGCTCCGTTTCGGACGGGCATATCTTCGACACGTCGGACACTTCCCTGGGCCACCTGAGCCTGCGCTGCTATCTGCACCCCTACATGGTCCACCCCGTGGAGAGGTACATCGACCTGTTTCGCGCGATGCGCTCCGACCCCGAGATGCTGCACATCGGAGTCATCGCCGGCGTGCCCGCGGATCCCGCCTGCGAGGGCGCGGGCGACGCCATCTGGGGCTGCCTCGACCACCCCGCCATGATGGAGCAGATCGACCCCATGGAGCCCACGCGTCTCGTGCCGAGCTGCAACACGTGGGCGGGCATGGCCTTCCCGCCTCGAAGGCTCGTCTCTCTCGCACAGGCCTTCGGATCGAACGCGATCGTGGGATCCCTCTGCAGGCCGGACATCTCGGCCACGGTCCAGGGCTTCGCGGACCAGCTGGCCGACTCCATCTCCTGGTCGAGCTTCCCGGATTCGGTCGAGGCCGACCACCCCGTCTCGGATCCGTGCCGCTGCGAGCTGGGCTGCACCCTGATCGAGGCGCTCGTCGACATGCGCCCCTGCCCCGCCGAAAAGCCCTGCTACGAGCCGGACGGCCCTGGAACGGGCTGCGTGTCCGGGGTGGACGATGTCGGCAACTCGCACAGGCTGTGCGAGATCCCCGAGGCCGGCACGCGCATCGTCGGCTGCTCCCCTTACGACCCTGTTCCCATCCCCGACTGCGACGACCCGTTCGCGAACCACGCGCCGGACACAACGGGCTTCTTCTTCATCACGCCTCCGGCCCCGCTCGCGGGCCTGCACTTCACGGCCGGCATGGAGCCCATGGAGGACTCCATGCTCTGGCTCGTGTGCTGCGACTGACGGCCCGCGCTCTCGACGTGCATTTTGGGTCCAGGCCCTGCGCTTCGCCCGCGGCCCTGCCCGGCCCGGTGCCATTTCCGGATCCCCCAAGCCTGCCTCGCCGGCAAAGTGCCCAAGATACCGGTCCTGCGCATGTCGAATGATCGGCTGTCGCTTCGCGTCCCGGCTCTTCGAGGCGCGTACGCCGGCCGCGCGAGGGAATCGACATGGCGAGACAACCCGGCGTGGAGAGCGTCTCGGCAGCGCTCTCCGATCTCATGGACATGGAGGCGGAGCGGATCGACAAGGAGGCCGAGGTGCGCAGGCGCGAGGCCGAGACCCGCTGCCTGGCCCGCGAGCGCGAGCAGGCCCTCCTGGCCGAGCAGGCCCGCCTCGCGGCCGAGGCCGAAGAGATGGCCCGGCGCGACCGGAAGCTCGCCCTCGAGCAGGCTTTCGAGCGCGAGCGGCGAGAGCAAGACCTCGCGAGGCTCGAGGTCGAAAAGAAGCTCGAGATGACCGAAAGGCTCGAGGCCGAGGCCATCAGGCTCAGGCACGAGGAAAAGCTCGCCAGGATCTCCATGTCGAGGCGCCGCTCCATCCCCGGCTGGGTCTACGCGGCGATCGCGGCCACTGTCCTGGTCGCGGCCAGCGCGACCGGCCTCGTCGTCCGCGAGCTCGGCGAGAGCGCCCGTCTGGAGCGCGAGGATATCAAGACGCGAAGCGCCGCGCTCCTGGCTCTCGAGGAGGCGCAGAATCTCGAGCAGAAGGAGCGCATCGCGATCATCGAGAAGGCCATCGAGGACATCCGCGCGAGGGGCAAGGACACGGACGAGGCCAGCGCCGAGATCGCGTCCCTCGAGGCCGTGAAGAAGGACATCGAGGACGCGAGCTCGCCTCCTCGCCCCAGGCCCAGGCCGCGCCCGATGGCGGCCTCCTCCGATCCGGCCGTCTCGAAACTCTCCACGAACTACGACGATCCGCTCGAGGGCATCGACTCGGACGATGCGTCCAAGAAAAAGCCCAAGAAAAACGAGTAGACGGCGTGCTTGTCGAAGGCCGCCGTGCGCGCAGAAGCTCGGGCGCGGGCGAGCCGGATCGAGGCCTGCCACCCGGGGGGTGCGACGGGCGATCCGCTTTCAGTAGATGATGAACTCCTCGATGGTCGTGTCGATGCGGAAGTTCGACTCCGTCGTGTGCCGCTCCGCGAAGAAGAAGTCGAAGTCGTACGTCCCGCCGATGCCGATGCCCAGGTCGAAGGCCTGATCGTCGAAGTCCACCGTGCCGCTCAGCGGCCCGTGCACCCCGCCCAGATCCAGGGCGAGCCTGTGGTTGACGAACACGAACAGGTCGTCGTCGCCCGTGAACGTGAACACCTCGCCGCCCCTGTACTGGAAGCGCGTGTGGATCTCGTAGGTGAAGTGGTAGTTGTGCGGGTTCCCCTCGTTGCCGAAGAGCTGGTCGTCGATGGGGAAGAACGCGGGGTTCTGGTAGGTGTACACGCCGCCGCCCGCGTCCGAGAGCACGATCGTGAACAGGATGCCCATGTTCACGCCGTCCACGTCGCGGTACCACTGGTCGAACGCGGCCTGGCCGTGGGTCGTGATGGTCCCGTCGCCGCCCGCGTACACGGGCTTTGCGTCCGTGCCCAGCTCGTCCTCCACGATCCCGGTCTCGGTCCCGAGCTCGTTCTCGAAGTCCGGGTGCGCGATGAGAAAGTCGCGCAGTGTGCCGGTGAGCGCGTGCGACCCGTCGGGCAGGTCCACGAGCGCGTCGGCGATCGCGTCGCCTCCGCCCGTGTCGCCCGTCGCGTCCCCGGTCACGTCCCCGGTCACGTCCCCGGCCGCATCGCCCGTCGCGTCGGTCGCGTCCCCTGCCCCGTCCGGATCGTTGTCCTGCTTCACCGCGCCGCACCCCATCATCGCGATGGTCAGCGCCCAGATCCCCCACGTCGCGAGCCCGGTCGTCATGATGGTGCCTCCCATCCATCGATGATAGCACGGGTATGGCCGGGATCGACACCTTTTGCCCGGCCACCCTTTTCGGCAGCTCTTTGTTTCCCCTCGCCTGCGCCCGTCGCAGAACGACTGTCCTGCGGGCACGACTCGGGCTAGTATGTGTCCGGCCGGCCGGCCGGCCCCAGGAGGATCCCATGACGATACGAACAGCACCTATCGTCTGTGCCCTCGCGCTCGTCGCCGCCGCCGGGTGCGGTGGCGAGTCGCACACGGGCGAAACCGACGCTGACGTGGACGTGCAGGTGGACGCCAGCGACGCCGCCTTTGACACAGCGGACGATACGGCCCTGGACGACGACGCGGCAGACCCGGACGGCGACGAGGAGGCCGTGGATCCCGGGCCGCTGAGCGGCGCCTCTCTGCCCCAGGCCGTGTCCGGCGCCATGTGGGCGAACCCGGACGTGTACCCGCAGATCCCCCTGCACGTCGCGGTCACGGGCCTGGCCGGCGGGGTCACGGTGACCGTGGACGGCGGAGACCCCGTCGACGCGCTCGACGACGACCTGGACCAGGACTGGCTGGCCATGGTCCCCATCGACTCGCTGGCCGCAGGCGCCCACGACCTCGTGGTCACGGCCACGGCCGCCGGCGCGGATCCCGTCGTCGTGGAGGCCGAGCTCGTCACGGGCACCGAGGGAGTCGGGCTCACGAGCTTCGCCGAGGTGGGCATGTCCGGCGTGCCGCGCATCCACCGCGTGGGCGACGGGGCCTGGCTCACGTGGACCGACCGCTCGGACACGGACGCCGAGGCGTGGCTCAGGCCGATCGACGGCGCGGCCCGCTGGATCTCGGACCGGGTCGAGCTCGTGGGCGAGACCCTGGAGACCCTGTACTCGAGAACCGCGGTGGGCGAAGGCTCCATCGGCGTTCTCTACCAGGAGCCCGGAGGCTACCCCTACATCACGCACTTTCTCGTGGCGGGCCCCGATGGATCGAGGCTCGTCGCCCCCATGGACCTGGATCCCTCGGGTTTCGGAGGGTCCTTCGGCGGCGACATCGCGTACGACGGGTCGGGCTACGTCGTGGTGTGGCGCGTCAACGACGGCGCTGGCGCATCCGAGGTGCGCTGGATGCGCGTCGAGGAGGACACCTGGACCGTGACAGGGCCCGTGGTGGTTGCCGAGGCAGGCCCCGGCACGGAGACCGACAGGGTGGGCGGCTTCGATCCGTTCGTGTTCGTTGACGTGGCCGCAGTGGGCGACCTGTCCATGGTGAGCTTCTCCCGCCACCTCTACGACGCCTGGCTCGACATGACCATCCCCAAGGCCCAGCTCGTCCTCGTCCGCGCGGACGGCACCATCGAGTACGAGGCCTTCGCGGGCATCGAGAGCGCCTGGACGTGGGACCGGGAGTGTCGCGCCTTCGACGTGGGCGGCACGTTCGTGGCCGTCTGGAGCGAGGTGGATCTCACCGATCCGGACCCGGGCTCGCCCAACCTCTTTCACGCCACCCGCACCGACGCCGCGGGCGCGCTGGACCCGGCCCGCGCAGGTGGCATCGTGATGTTCGACCAGGTGGACGACCGCGACGAGCCGTTTCTCATCTCCCACCCGGAGCACCTGGGGGTCCTCGCCTGGTGGGACCACCGCGCCTACACCCTGGGCGAGGGAGGCATCCGCCTGTACGCGGCGCCGGTGACCGAGGGGCTCGTCACGATCCCCGCGGAGGAGGTGACGTTCGAGCACGCCCGGTGCATCGCGGGCACGACCCACCTTCACGGCGCACCTGCCGGCACCAACGTGCTGTACGTCTGGATCGACGAGCGCCACGGAGGCGGCGTGCTCGACCCGCGCCCCGAGGTCTACTTCGAGACCGCCTGGTTCTAGCTCGTTGCCGTCTCGAAATGGCCCTTTCACGCGATATCGGCAACGATCTTCTCGTTTCCTCGTGCGACGACCATTCACCGGACGTGGGCCCCTCTGCCCGGAGATCCGCCCTCGGGGTGACACGGAGCCATACACGCAGTAGACTTCATCCGGCGTTTCGTGCCGGGACGCGAAAGGGGCGACGATGAGACCTATCATTTTCGGGATCCTGTGCATGGCCCTCGTGACCGCGGTGGGCTGCGGCTCCAGGCGAAGCCAGGGCTACGTGTCGTGCACGTCGCCCGGGGACTGCCCGGACGGGAGCACGTGCGTGGACGGAGCGTGCGTCCAGGAGGACGCCGCCGGCACGGACTCGGCCACCGATCCCGCGTGGGACGCGACCGACGCCACGGACGTCCCCGTGGAGGTGGACGTCGAGGCCTCGGACTGCCCCGACGGCAGGCCGTCGTGCGGAGGCGCGTGCTGCGATGCGGATCAGGTCTGCACGGCGGGCGCCTGCGGCGTGGAGACGGGCTGCACCGACGACGACGGGTGCGGGAACGACTCCTACTGCGTGGAAGGCACGTGCATCCCCTACGGCACGGGACCGCGCGGGGAGGTCAACGACGAGTGCCACAGGGGGATCTACGTCGAGCCGTTCAACCCGGTCGTGCAGTGCACGTACACGGATCCGCCCGACGGCGATCCAGCGCCCACCCACGTCCAGGTCATGAGCACCCCCATGGTCGTGGACCTCGACCTGGACTCGGATCCCGCCACGCTGCGCCCTTGCATCGTCTTCTCCACCTTCGCGGGCTCGGCGTACGGGACGAACGGCGTGCTGCGGATCATCGACGGCGAGACCTGCGACCTTCGGCAGGTGCTGGCAGGGGCCGACGAGAGGACCGTGGCGGCCGCGCCCGTGGCCATCGGCAACATCGTCGGCGACCAGCATCCGGAGATCGTCGCGCCAGCCAGCGGCGGAGGCCTCTTGGCCTTCGTCTACGACGCTGCCGTGCCCGGCTACCGCCGTCTCTGGCACAGCGCGTGGTGCGACGGCTCGGGCGGACGCACGGACGACACGTACGGCGCCACCCGGTGGGCGGGGGCCGCCATCCACGACCTGGACGGCGAGATCCCGCGCGAGATCGTCTTCGGCGGCGTGGTGTACGACTCGCAGGGGTGCATCGTCACCGACACGCTGGGCTACCCCGTCTACAGCGTGGGCGTCGTGCCCGTGGTCGCGGACGTGGATCTCGACGGCAAGGCCGAGCTCGTCATGGGCAACGGCATCTTCGAGTACGATCCCGCCATACCCGACTGGGTGGCAGAGGACTACTTCGTTCCCGCGGGGCTGGACCTGGGCCAGGTGGCCGTGGCCGACTTCGGGGACTTCCCGCTCGCCTCGCTCGCCGTCGACCCCGCGCCCGAGATAGCGGTGGTGGCCGAGGGCACCGTCCGCGTGCAGACCATCGAGGGCACCATCGTGTTCGGGCCGTACCCGCAGCCGGGTGCAGGGCACGGCGGCCCCCCCACGGCCAGCGACTTCGACGGCGACGGCCGCGTGGAGTTCGCGGCCGCCGGGTTGAGCACCTACACGGTCTACGACCTGGACTGCGTCCCCGGCGGCGATCCGGCCGGCTGCAACACGGGCCGCGAGGACGGCATCCTGTGGAGCCAGCCGTCGCAGGACGCCTCGAGCAACGTGACCGGCTCGAGCATCTTCGACTTCGAGGGCGACGGCCCGGCCGAGGCCATCTACGCGGACGAGTGCTATTTGCGCGTGTACAGGGGAACCACGGGCGAGGTCATCTTCTCTCAGGCCAACTCGTCGGGGACCACCTACGAGAACCCCGTCGTGGCCGACGTGGACGGCGACTTCAACTCCGAGCTCGTCACGTCGCTCAACGACTACCACGGCATCGTGTGCCCCGCGACAGACCCCCTGTTCCCGTCGGCGACCCACAGCAGGAGCCACGGCATCCGCGTCTTCGCGGACGCGTCCGACCTCTGGGTCGGATCGCGGCCCGTGTGGAACCAGCACGCCTACACCGTGACCCACGTCGGCGACCGCGGCGAGATCCCGCTTCTGGGCGACGTGGATCCCAACTGGACCGTGTCCGGCCTCAACAACTTCCGCCAGCAGGTGCAAGGAGAGCTCGAGGCCCTCGACGCTCCGGATCTCACCACGGGGGGTGGCGGCTACGTGAGCGGCTGCGACCCCTCGGACCCTGCCATCGACCTGACGACCCGGGTCTGCAACCGCGGCACGGCTCCCATCGCCTCGGGCATGACCGTCGAGTTCTGGGCCGACGCCGGCCCCGACTCGGGCGGGACCCTGGCCTGCACCACGAGCACGGTCACGGCGCTCTTGCCGGGCGAGTGCGAGCTCGTCCCCTGCGAGTGGCACCCTGCGCCCACGGACGGGGTGCACCTCGTGTACGTCGTCGTGGACCCCGAGAACACCGAGCTGGAGTGCTTCGATCAGAACAACTGGGCGACGTTTCAGGCCCTGTGCGAGAGCCTGGGCTGAAGAGACCTTCCGGCGGGCAGCTCCCGTGTCAGAGCTCGGATAGAGGCTCGGTCGGGTCGTCTCCGGAGACGTCGCCGCCGCGGTCGGACGCGCTCCACGACCCGTCGTGGCCAAAGGAGCTGACCCGGTAGCGGACAATGCCGGCAGGCAGCTCGGACCAGCCGATGCACCACGTCAGGGTGTCTTTCTCGATGACGCAACTCGCAGTGGAAAGGACCTCCGTGGTGTTCTGGCTCGAGTCCACCCGGGTCACCGTGACGCTCCACCTGTCAAACGAGTGGTCGTAGATGCACTGGTACCACCTGTCCGCTCCCTGGAAGTGGTCGCAGTCGTAGGGGGGGTTGGTGGTCCAGTCGTTCGACGGATCGCCGTCCGAGTCGAAGACGACGGAGTAGATGAAGGAGTGGTCGGCGTCCGTGTCGGGGACCGGCGCGGCGATGCACGCCGGCGCGAACCGGCGTCTCACTCGCAAGCAACCTCGCTCTTCACGCAGTAGCCGGAGTCTCCGTCGGGCTCGCAGCACATGGTCGCGCCATCGTCGGAGAAGTTGTGGCAGTGGATGTGCTCCTGGCATTCCATGGAGCAGTAGCCCTCGGTCTCTCCTGACTCGATGATGCAGCCGACCGTGACCGCCCAGCAGCAGTGCAGGTCCAGGGTGCACGTATCGCCGCTCTGCTTGCAGCCGACGCAGCACAGCGGATCCGTGAGGTCCGGCGCCCAGCCGGGATCGCACTCGCACACCGCGCTGCCGCTTTCCGCCGTGCACGTCCCGTGGTCGCAGCAGGTCACTCCCGCGCACGGGTCGCCGGTCGGGTCGCCGGCCGTGTCGGCGGCCGTGTCCACGGCCGGGTCGCCGGTCGAATCGCCGATCGTTTCCGGAATCGCATCCGTGGTGGACGAGTCCGGATCGGTTTCACCGTTGCCGTCGTCGCATGCTCCGAGCAAGATCGCCAGCAGCACGCCGAGCAGGGCCTTGGGGATTGTGTTCATGCTCGTAACTCCTGTCATTTTCGGGTGGCGGTAATGATAACAGGAAAGGTGATAATCCGTCGATCGAAATCTGGTTCTCCCGCAGGGCCCGTCCTGCAGGCTCATGACCGGGGGAGGAACCGGAGATGCAGGACCGGCTGCCCGCGCCCGGACATGGTCCGGGTGCGGCCGATGGGAGGGCATGGGCACCCTGTGCCCTGGCCGGGTCGTATGTGCTGTCGAGGCCTGGGCCCCGGGCTGGAAGCGGTTACTTCTTGGCCCCGAGGATGGCTTCCTTGCACGCCTTGGCCAGCCGCATCTTCACGACTGTCTTGGCCTTGATCTTGATGGCCTCGCCCGTCTGCGGGTTGTGGCCCATGCGAGCCTTGCGGTTGGCCTTCACCAGCTTGCCGATGCCCGGCAGGGTGAACTCGCCGTTCTTCTTGGCCTGCGTGGCCGCGAGGGCCGCGTACTCGTCGATCAGGGATGCTGCCGTCTTCTTGGGGATCTCGAACTTCTCCGCGAAGTGGGTCACGATCTGAGACTTGGTCATGCTCTTGGTTGCCATGTTGAACTCCTTAAGTGGCTGAACGCTGTTTATCAGGATGTCGGCCAGGTTGCAAGAAACATGTGCAAGGCCGGGCGAGGATTCAGCCTCCCCACTCCTCGAGGCGGTTCTCGAAGATGGCCACCTCATGGTCGGCCTTGTCGATGGCCTTTTCGAGGGCGGCCAGGGCCTCGGTGCGCTTTCCCTGGGCCTCGAGGATCTCCGCCTCGACGAAGTAGTTCCAGTGGTCGCCGGGCGCGAGCTTCTCGGCCTTGCGTATCTCCTCGAGCGCCACGTCCAGGTCCTGGCCGTGCAGCTGCAAGAACCTGGCCCGCGTCTCATGCGCCTCGGCCGCGTCGGGGTGCTCTTCGACGAGGTCCGCGAGGTACTGCTTCGCGTCCGCCTCGACGCCCGCATCCCACCTGGCCTGCGCGATCCACGACCTGAGCTCCCAGCTCTCCTCTGCGTCGGGGAACTTGCGGACGGCTTCCTCGAACAGCTTCTCGCCCTGGTAGTAGTCCACGCCGCAGCGCACGAAGTAGCGACCCAGCACCCTCGTCGCGTCCATGTACACGCCCGCCGCGTTGTCCGGGTCCCTGTCTCGCACCCTGTTGAGCATGGTCACGCCCTTTTTCTGGAGCCCCGCCTGCAGGTAGGCCTCCCCGAGGGCGAGCATGGTCGCGAGGTCGTCGGGCCGCTTCGCGAGCCTCTCCTCGAGCACCTCGAGCTCGGGCGCGGGCCGCTTCGAGAGCTCGTCGAGCCTGTCTCTGTACTCGCGGGCGCCCTCGAACCCCACGATCCGCCCCAGCTCGTGCCCGTCCGTGTCGAGCACGAGCGTGGTGGGAAGGTGGATCACGTTGTGTCGCGTGACGATGCTCTTGCCGACCTCGGTGTCGAAGTCCACCCGAACGGCCACGAACCTCTCCGAGGCGTCCTGTCCCCTGCGCGTGTTCCAGAACTCGCGCTCCAGCTCGTTGCACGCAGGGCACCACCCGGCTGTGACGTCCACCACCGCGAGCGTGCCTTTCTCCTTTGCCCTGGCGCACGCCTCGCCGACAGTCCCCTCGAACCACCGCGCCTTGCCCTTGCACCCCCAGGCGCCCGCCACGGCCAGGAGGGCCACCGACGCGAGGGCTCCCGCCCGTCTCGTGCCTTCTCTCATGGTGCATCACTCTAGAAGACGGCCCGGGCGGTTTCAAGCCTCCGGGACGGGTTGATCGCGAGACGCCTTGCGGGCACACTCGCGGGCGAGGTCGCCGGCGACTCTCGCCGGGGCCTCGAGCAAGAGGTGATCATGGATCCAGGAATCATGAGCGAGGTCATCCGCCGGGCCGCTCAGAACGCGAGGGAGGGCCACGGCGGCCCCTTCGCGGCCGCGGTCGTGCGCGGCGGCGTGATCGTGTCTCGCGCCACGAACAGGGTCACGGCCACCTGCGACCCCACCGCGCACGCGGAGGTGCTGGCCATCCGGGAGGCCTGCGCCGCCCTGGGCACGTTCCAGCTCGACGGCTGCGACCTGTACGCCTCCTGCGAGCCCTGCCCCATGTGCCTGGGCGCCATCTACTGGGCCAGGCCGTCGCACGTGTACTACGCCGCCACCCGGGCCGACGCGGCCCTCGCGGGCTTCGACGACGAGATGATCTACGCCGAGCTCGCGGTGCCGCCGGAAGCACGCATCATCCCCTTCGTGCACGCCGACGTCCCGGACGCCCGGGACCCGTTTTCGGCCTGGCTCGCCACCCCTTTGCGCGTCGAGTACTGACCCTTCGCCCTGCGGTCAGCCCGCGCCGGGCACGGGGACCAGGGGCACCTCGGCGCCGGGCGCGGGGAAGCGGTAGTGCCCGGCCACGAGAAAGCCGTCGAGCACGTCCTCCTCACAGGAGTACCCGGGGCTGGGGAAGTTGTGGAACACCATGGGAAGCCCCGACGGGCCCACCTGGTCGCTCACGATGCCGATGTGGAACCTCCCGGTCATGAGGTCCCAGTACACGATGTCCCCGGCCTGCCAGGTGTCGAGGTGCTCCGGGCCGGTCCCGGTGGTCAAAGACAGGGCGTGGAGCTTCAAAAACGCCTCCAGGTTGGGGCAGCGGCGGTGGTCGATGTTCGGGTCGGCGACCTTCTTCTTGAAGCTCCCCCAGGGGTAGCTCTGCTTCGCCTTGGGCTTGCCCTGGTCCTTCTTCATGTCCCTGTACACCAGCCACTGCAGGTCGATGCCCGCGTTTCTCAGCGACCTGATCACGGTGTCCGTGCACACGCCGATGTCCGGCGGGATGTCTCCCCACTTGGTGAGCGCCTTGTCCTGCTTGACCCCGCCGAGGTAGTTCGTGGGCAGCCAGAGGTTCTCGAGGTAGTAGCGGGTCTCGTTCTGGGCGTCCAGGTGCGCCCCCTCGAGGATGGCGCACTGCACTGCCTGGTACGTCGCGAGGCATTCCTTCTCGTCGTCCGCGGTCCAGGACGGATCGGCGCACCTGC
>JBFYZU010000175.1:0-44064 GCA_041309365.1 Myxococcota bacterium | reverse complement strand
GGATGTGCTCTCCGAAAGCGGCGGTGAAGTCGGACAGGACACGGTGCTTGAGCTTTCCTCCCCTGGTGAGAAGATACAGGCTGTCGTTCCCCAGTTCCCAGGCCAGGAGGTTGTCCCCCCTGGCATCCTCGGTCAGCTCCAGCAGGTTGACGTTTCTGACGATCTCGGTGCCCTGCACGCGCATTGCGAGCAGGGTCGTCTCTCCTCCTATCATGGCCGCCCATCCCAGCGTGATGGCCACGTAGTGGTCCGCCACCACGATCGTGTAGTTCTCGCCCGGGATGACGCCCTTGATGCGGCCAAGCTCCAGAGGATGGGGCAGATCCAGGGGCACCGTGGTGAAGGTGCCCTTCTCCTCTCGGAACTTCAGCTCGTAGGTGGTGGGATCGAAGCTTCCGATCACCCGGATCTCGCCGGTCAGGAAATCGAAGTTGAAAAGTGACCTGTCGTAGCCAGGGGGTTCCTTGACTGGTTCGGCCTCGGGGCCGTTCCAGAAGAAGGACCCCCTGCGGTCGATGTAGCCCGTCTGGCGTGTCAGGGGGGCCGAGGCTCCCGGCTCGAACCTGGTGATGAACGTCACCGGCGCGGCCCCGCCCGAGAAGTCACCCGCGGCATAGAAGTTCGGCGTCACGACGAACCTGCCGCTCGTGTCGATGAATCCCCATCGCCCGCCCGACGCCACCCTGGCCAGTCCTTCCGAGAAGTCGCCCGCGTGGGCGAATCGCGGATCGATGGCCCAGTGCCCATCGAGGTCGATGTACCCCCATCGCCCACCTTTCATGGCAAGTGCCATGCCGTCCGCGAAGTCACCTGCCCAGTCGAACCGCTTGTCGAACAGGGGCTTGCCGGACGTGTCGATGAACGACCAGGGGCAGAGCTCGACGTCGTCCTCGCCGCATATCTTCACGCGGGCCCGGCCGCTCTTGAACCTGCCCGCGGCCGAGTAGGAAGGCTTGATGAGCAGATCTCCCGTGGGCCCAACGTACCCCCAGGCCGTCTGGCCCTGCCCCTCGATCTCCACGGCGGCCAGCCCTTCGCTGAAATCGTCCACCTGGAGGAAGGAAGGGTCGATGACCACCTTGCCCGACGTGTCGACGTACCCCCAGCGCTCTCCCGAGAGGACCGCCGCGAACCCCTCGTGGAAATCGCCGGCCTGCTCGAACAGCGGGCTCGCGACCTGCTTGCCGAAGCGGTTGATGGTGCCCCATCTCTGGCCCACCCTGACGGCAGCGAGCCCTTCGGAGAAGTCGCCTGCCTCCTCGTAGACCGGCTCTGCGACGAGGTTTCCCTCTCTGTCGACGAAACCCCACTTCGCGCCCACCCCGACGCGCGCGAGCCCCTCGGAGAAGTCGCCCGCCCCGTCGTAGATGGGGCTTATGACCATGTCACCTTCGATGTCCACGAACCCCCATTTTCCGTTGACGGGTACCGGGAACAGGCCGTCGTGCCCGCGGCCGTCATCGCCTTCGAGCACGGTCACGATGACCATCACGATCGCAAAAACGGCCAGAAGGGCGATGATGGGAGAGAGCACGAACATCGTGGTCCGCCTCCAGCGGCTGCGGACGAGATCGGCGCGGTGCGCAGTTGCCACGGCAGGTGGTCGATCCGGATCGCCGAGGTATCCTGCAATCATCTCCCTCAGCTCCGTGGCAGAGGAGGCGCGCCGCTCCCTGTCCTTGTCGAGCATGAACGAGAGCAGGTCTTTCACCCAGGGACTCGCTGCATCCCCATCGGGCGGCAGATCGAAATCGTCCTCGAGGATGTGGACGATGACCTCGTTGAAGGACCGTCCCGAGAAGGGTACCTTGCCCACGAGCATCTCGTACAGGATCACGCCGCAGGCGTAGAGATCGGCCCTCTGGTCGACGTCGTCGAGCTGCCGGACCTGCTCCGGTGACATGTAGTAGGGCGTTCCGACCATGGTGCCCGTGCGGGTCAGCCTCATGATCTTCTCGCCGTCCACGGCCACCTTGGAGATGCCGAAATCCAGCAGCTTGACCACCACGCCTTGTCCCTTCTTCATGGCGAGGAAGATGTTCTCCGGCTTGAGGTCACGATGGATGATCCCCCGTCCGTGGGCCTCTTGCAGGGCGAACAGCACCTGGTCCAGGATCGCCAGGGCC
Source organism: Myxococcota bacterium (assembly GCA_041309365.1). Lineage (GTDB taxonomy): Bacteria > Myxococcota_A > Polyangia > DRWM01 > DRWM01 > JAFDER01. Next base: position 41,938 of record JBFYZU010000175.1, on the reverse strand, counting down.
CTGGCGCTGTCGAGCTTGCCTTCTCGGTGGATCATGTCCTTGAGGTTCTCGCCCTCGAGGTACTCCATGACGATGTACGGGCGTCCCTCCTCTGAGCTTCCGTAGTCCAGGACCTCACAGATGTTCACGTGGCCGAGGTTGCCGGCGATGCGAGCCTCCTGGTGGAAGCGAGAGAGCGTTTCCGTGTCGTTCACGTGGTCGGGATTGAGGACCTTGATGGCCACGCGCTTGCCGATCTCCACGTGGCGGGCCTCGTACACCTCCCCCATTCCTCCCTCGCCGATGAGGCGGACGATCTCGTATCTGCCCGCCAGCCGCGTTTTGGGTTCGAGCAATGCTGCCTCCCTGTTGACTCGTGAGGAGTCTATCATTACACGAATCACCGATCACCATCGGTACGAAGGGCCAGGTCCTGCAAGAAGATGGAAATCCCGCACCTCATCCCCCCCGTCTACAGGCCACCGTCGGAGGCCCGTTCGCTCATCATCCAGGTGACCTACGGCTGCTCATCGGACAGCTGCACGTTCTGTCGCGTCTATGCGACCAAGAGATTCCGCAAGCGCAGCGAGGCCGAGACGCTCGGGGAGATCGAGCTGGCATCACGGGCCCATCCCTCGACGCGGCGGGTCTTTCTGGCGGACGGCGATGCCCTGGTCCTGAGCTCGCGCATCCTGATCGGATATCTGCACAGGCTCTACGATCTGTTTCCAATGCTCGAGCGCGTGACCGCCTACGCCTCGCCGCAGAACATCCTGTCGAAGAGCCCGGAAGATCTCGCGGCCATCCGTGCGGCCGGCTTGACCATGCTGTACTACGGCGTGGAGTCGGGTTCTGCCCGCCTGCTCGAGATGGTGAAAAAGGGAGTGACTCCCGAGCAGCACGTCGAGGCCCTTCGAAAGGCCTCGGATGCGGATTTCGCAACATCGGTCACCGTCATCCTCGGACTGGGAGGCCCCGAGCTTTCCGAGGAGCATGCCTGCGAGACGGGCCGGGTGCTCACCGCGTGCCGGCCCGACTACATCGGTGCGCTCACTCTCATGCTCGGTCCGCACAACGCGGATTTTCCTCTCTGCATGTATCCGGGATGGCGTGAGCTCCGGATCCCCGAGGTGCTCCGCGAGGTCCGGACCCTGCTTTCGAACACGCTGTGCGACGGGTGCGAGTTCAGGGCGAATCACGCCTCCAACTGGCTCTCCCTCAAGGGGCATCTGACCCGCGATCGGCCGGGCCTGGTGGAGTTCATCGACGAGGTGCTCGCAGACCCGGAGTCTCCCTACCTGCGCCCCGGCTTCTTCCGCGCCCTCTGACGTTCACGTCCCTTCCAGGATCCTCTCTGGCTGCCCCAGCAACCTGTCGAGCATCACCGCCCCGGCGCTACGGACGCTCAGGTGGTTGTATCCCGTGCTGCCCCGGATCGGTTCGAGAACGTGGTCGAACGTCGAGAGGAGCGCCGGGTCGAGTCCCCATCCCGTCCCGAGCACGAGCAGGCGCGGACGCCCGGGCTCGCGCCACAGATCGCATCTCAGGCGATCGAAACCGAGCCTCACGGGGCCACGTCGGGAGGTGGTCCCGATGGTCACCAGGTGACCACCAGGGTCCTTGGCGGCCAGGGCCATGGCATGCTGCACATCGGGCACGGCACGAACCAGCGACAGAGCCTCGAGACGGCCGGGAGAGCGCGCCGCATGCGCTGGTTCGTTCCAGTACTCGACGATCCGCTCGACGATGCGGCGCTGCGCATCGATGGGGGTCACGATGGCCACGCCTGCCAGCCCGTAGGTCCTGGCGCTGCGTGCGATGTCGTGCACGTCGAGGTTGGTGACGCTCGTCGCCACCACCTTGCCCTGCCTGTCGACGACGGGGTGGTGCACGAGGGCGATCCACAGGCCTCTCGCGGGAGAGAGGGACTCAGCCATCCGCGTCCCCTTCCCGCGCAAGGTCGAGAAACAGACGGTCCTCGTCGGTCAGGTCCGCCGTCTCGATCAGATCGGGCCGACGAATCGCGGTCCTGAGCAGGCTCTGTTCGCGCCTGAAGCGCGCGATCTCGGCGTGGTTGCCGCCCGTGAGGACCTCGGGCACGACCATGCCCCGGTACTCCCGGGGTCTCGTGTACTGCGGGTACTCCAGCAACCCGGAGCCGAAGGACTCCTCCACGGAGCTCGCGGGGTTTCCCATGGTGGACTCGCGTAGCCGCACGATGGCCTCGATGATGGCCATGGCGGCCACCTCGCCGCCGTTGAGCACGAAGTCGCCCAGGCTCACCTCGTCGTCGACGAAGGACCGGATACGCTCGTCGAATCCCTCGTAACGACCGCAGACGAGCACCAGCGAGTCGTACCCGGCGAGTTGCTCCACGAGGGCCTGATCGAGCCGTCTGCCCTGCGGAGAGAGCAGGATCCTGTGTCCGGACGGTGCCGCCTCCATGGCTGCCACCACAGGGCCGGGCATGAGCACCATGCCCGCCCCTCCGCCGTACGGCGCATCGTCCACCGAGCGGTGCCTGTCCGTGGAGAACCCGCGGATGTCGATGCGCTCGAGGCTGACGCCGCCGGCCTCTATGCTCCTTCCGAGCAGGCTGCAGCCGACGAAGGAATCGAAGATCTCGGGAAACAGCGTGAGGACCGTGAACCGCGACGTCACCGCCCACCCCCGTCCGGATCCTCGTAGGTCATGGCCTCGTAGCCGTCGAAGCTCGCGATGACGAGCCGGCCCTGTCCATCGAGGCCGAGGACGTGCTCCTCGGTCACGGGGTAGTCCACGAGCCCGCTGCCCGTCGCGATGGTCATCACGTCGTGCACTCCGTTGTGGTAGGTGCCGGAAACGGTGCCTACTCGACGTTCCTGGCAGACCACCTGGAGGCCGGGCAGGTCAGCGACGAGGAGATCCTCCTTGTGCAGGGCGAGCACCTCGCGTCGCACGAGTGCCTCGCCCCCGGTCAGGGTAGAGGCGGCACTGCGATCGTCGATACCCACGAACCCGAGGACCAGATTCTCTCCTGCCCCGGTCCGGACCCCGCGGATGCGATGGGTGGTCGTAAGCCCGTCAGGGAGCCGGACCACGACCTCGACTCCCGTGGCGAGGGTCGCGCAGGGGGGGCTATCGGGCACGAGGACGAGCTCTCCTCGCACGCCATGGGGACGTCCCACCCGGCCGATCCGCACGAGCTCGGGGCTCAAGGCTACTCGGCGATCTCCAGCTGCGCGCGCTTGCGAAGCTTCGTCGAGGCCGCACTGAGGATGGTACGCATGGCCCGAGCGGTCTTTCCCTCCCGCCCGATGACCTTGCCCAGGTCTTCCTTTGCGACGCGCAGCAGGATGATGGAGGTGTGCTCCAGGGAGTTCTCCTGGACCTCGACCTTCGAGGGATCGTCCACGAGAGCCTTCGCGATGTACTCGATGAGGTCTTTCAGCTCCATGATGCACCTCGGATGTAGCAAGCAGTTCTCAGTAACCATGGGGCGCGCGATTCAACATGTCCCCCCCTCCGGGGATCAGGCGGACTGGCTCTTCATCACGAGCTTCTTGATGATGTGGGTCGGCTGAGCTCCCACGCCGAGCCAGTAATCGTAACGCGTGCGGTCGATCTCGAACCTGGGCGGATCCTGGTTGGGGTCGTACATGCCCAGGTTCTCGAGGAAACGTCCGTCCCTGGGTGACCTCACGTCGGCTACCATGACCCGGTAGATCGCGTTCTTCTTGCCACCGATGCGTGTGAGTCGTACCTTGACCATCTCGAAACCCCTGATGTCGTTGGTTCGGGAAAATGCTGTCTTATCACCCAGATCGAGCCGGGAGCCGTAATTTGGACCAATCGTGGGTCCATGTCAAGTGGGGTTTGACAAGCATGGGGGCCCGGGGCAAAGTGTGCGCGATGGGTCTCGAATCGAGGATCCTCGCCGCCACGGGCAATCCCGCCAAGCTCGTCGAGATACGACGCATCATGGCTGGCCTGCCGTTTGAAGTCGTAGGGTTCGACGCTCTCGACGGGTACGTGGCTCCCGTGGAGGACGGTGGCACCTACCTGGAGAACGCCAGGATCAAGGCGACCCACGCGGCCCGGTTCTCGGGACTGACCTGCTTTGCGGACGATAGCGGGCTCGAGGTGGACGCCATCGGGGGTGCGCCCGGGATCCTCTCGGCAAGGTTCGACGGAGATCTTGGCACCCCCGAGAGCCGGAATTGCAAGCTCCTCTCGCTCCTCTCGCACGTCCCGCTGCAGGAGCGTGGGGCACGGTTCAAGGCCGTCGTCGTTCTCGTCGTGCCAGATGGGGCAGGTGGGTTCGAGGAGCACTCCTTCGAGGGCGTGCTCGAGGGACGGATAGCCTCAAGACCGTCCGGACGTGGAGGCTTCGGGTACGACCCCGTGTTCGAGGTGCCCCACCTGGGCTTGACTGTGGCCGAGATGTCTGCAAGTGACAAGGATCGCATCAGCCACCGGGGCCAGGCCATCCGTGCCATGGCGGCTCGTCTGTCCAAACATTTCGAGCCGCGGTGGGATCGGTGAAGGTGGAGATCTCGGACAGGACCACGGCGCGCAACCTCGGTCTCGATCTCGTTCTCGAAGCGGTGAAGGTCCGTGCCTCGTCGGCCCCCGGCCGTGCCATCGTCCTCGGCCTGTGGCCGGGCTCGAACCGGGATCTGCTGACGGCACGCCGTGCGGCCGTGGCGGAGCTGATGGTTCTCCTGGGAGCCACGACGGGCGGGCCTCGTCTTCCCGCTGGCCTGGATCTGGGAGTGCTCGACGATGTGCAACCGCTCCTGGAAAGGCTCGGTCTCGACGGTGTGCTCGATGGCGGTCAGATCAACAAGGTCGCGTCCATCATCGCGCCGTCTCTGGCTCTCGCGAGGCTGGTGTTTCGCCATCCGGACAGGCTCCCGGCTCTCGCGTCCATGGTGGCCGAGAACGGCGTCACCGACGGTTCGAGGCTCGAGGCCCTGGAATGCGCGGGCGCGGAGGTGGACGCGGCTCTCGACGAGCAGGGAGGGGTGAAGGACTCGGCCTCGCCGGAGCTCCGAAGGCTCCGGCGCCGAGCTTCGGACCTGCGAACGCATCTGTCCGGCAGGGCCCGCAAGCTCGTCGAGAAGCACGCGGAGCACCTGCACGACCAGTTCTACACGCTCAGGGAGGACCGCTACGTGCTCCCCGTGCGCTCGGACTCGCGCGCCCAGGTGGCCGGCATCATCCACGGAACGTCGAACTCGGGGGCCACCCTCTTCATCGAGCCGAGCGTGCTCGTGGACGATTGCAACGAGCTCAAGGTGCTCGAGGGCGAGGTGCAGGCAGCCCAGGCGCAGGTCCTGGAGGATCTGAGCGCATCGCTCGCCCGAGAGAGCGGGCTGCTCACCCGCCTGCACGGGTTGCTCGTGCAGCTGGACGTGCTCTTGGCGATGGCCCGTTTCGGAGTGGACATCCATGGAACCTTGCCGGTCCTCGTCGACGACCCCGTGCTCGATCTGAAGAAGGTGAAACACCCCCTGCTGGTGCTGGCCGGACTCGCCGTGGTCGGAAACGACGTGCGCCTGGGAGGAGGCATGGCCTGGGTCGTTTCCGGCCCCAACGCGGGAGGCAAGACGGTCTTGCTCAAGGCCGTCGGTCTCACCGTCCTCATGAGCGCCATGGGTCTGCCCGTGGCAGCGGACGATGGAACGGTCGTGGGTACGTTCGACCACGTGCGGGCCGAGATAGGCGATGCCCAGAGCATAGAGATGAACCTGTCCACGTTCTCGGCCCAGGTGGAGAGCCTGGGCCGTATCCTGGAGCAGGTCGGGTCGCGTTCCCTGGTGCTGCTCGACGAGCTCGCCGCCGGGACCGATCCTGGAGAGGGTGCTGCCCTGGCCGAAGCCATCGTGCTCGAGCTTCTGGAAAGGCGTGCCACCATCCTCGTGGCAACCCATTTCGCGGCACTCAAGAGGTTGAGCATCGGGACCGACGGGCTGGTTGCTGCGGGCATGGGTCTGGATCTCGAGACACTGGAGCCGACGTTCCTCGTGCACGTGGGTGTGCCCGGATCGTCAGGTGGTCTGCTCGTGGCAGAGCGGTTCGGGCTGCCTCGCAAGGTGATCACCCGTGCCCGCGAGATCCTCGAGACCGGCACGCATCCCGGTGAAGAGAGCCGCATGGCGGTTCTGGAGAGGTTGCGCGCCGATCTGGAGCGCAGGCTAGCGGAAGCCGACGGGCTCGCGAGCCGGCTCCGTTCTCGCGAGGTCAAGCTCGAGAAGCGAGAGCAGGAGCTCACCGACGGCACGAGGCGCAGCCTGATGGCCGAGCAGAGGTACCTGACCACCGAGCTCACCGTGCTGCGCGGTGAGCTGAAGCATGCGCACAGGGTGCTCAGGCGACGTCCCGTCCAGGCCCCGCTGGTCGAGGCCGGAGAGAGCGTGGCCAGCCGCGTTGGGCGAGTGCTGGCGCCGGATGGTTCCGTGGCCCAGACCTTGCGCCCGCACAGGGAAACGCGTCCTCTCGAAGACGAGCCTCTTCGTCCGGGCGAGCGCGTGCTCGTACCATCTCTCGGGCTCGAGGGGGAAGTGGTGAAGGTCCTGGGCCGCACGGTGCGCATCGACCGGGCCGGCGTGAGCTGGAATGTGGAACTGGAGCGGGTGGCACGGCCAGTCGGGTCGGCGACCTCGCAGGAGAAAACGATGGACGAGACCCCGACGACCCCAGGGCAGGACGACGAGGAACAAGGCCAGTCCTCCTACAACACGCTCGATCTCAGGGGGCGCGGCGTGGACGAGGCCCAGATCGATCTCGACGCCTTCATCGACGATGCGCTCGAGCTGGGGCTCGAGCAGATCTTCGTCATCCACGGTCACGGCACGGGCGTGCTCAAGAACGGACTGCGCCGTTACATCCGTCACCTGAAGAAGGTGGAGAGCTTCAGGCCCGGCAAGCGCGAGGAAGGTGGAGACGGCGTGACGGTCTTGAAGCTTCGCAGCCAGTGAATCGGACCGGGTCTCACTCGATGATGTAGCCGAGGGCCTCGAGCTCTTCCCTCGTCTCTTCCTCGAGCTCGACCCCATGCTCGGGGCTGGTGTCGTCCACGGGTGAGGCCACCGCGGCGAGGGCGAGTCTCTGGCGCAGGTACAGCCAGAGGACCGCCTGGCGGCTGGAGTCCTGGTTGAAGATCCTGGCGCCCTGGATCCTCGACAGCGAGGTCGATCGGGGGTTGGCCACCACGAGCCACTCGCCCAGCCTGAGGCCCCAGACGCCGTTCCAGTGCTGCATCAGGTAGGCCCGGGGTTCACCGGGGATCGATGCCGCAAGGACCCTGTCGATGAGGCTCGTGCCCGAGAGGTGAGCGGGAACCTCCACGTCGAGCGCGTCCAGGATCGTGGGTGTCAGATCGATATGGCCCACGAGCTCTCCGTACTCACCTGTCACGGCAGCGCCGGGCACGCGGATCATGAGAGGCACGTGGGTGAGCTCGGCCTGGATGTTCGTGCCGTGCCCCAGGTAGCCGTGCTCCATGAACTCCTCGCCGTGGTCCGAGACGACGATGAGCATTGTATCATCCATGAGCCCGGCCTTCTCCAGGGCACCGAGCACCTGGCCCACGGTCGTGTCCATTCCCGCCACGTCCGCCCGGTAGAGCCCCACCAGATCCTTGAGCTCGTCCTCGTCGGGTGCCCAGACGCTGCCCTTGCGCAGGCTGCTGATGAACTGTGCCGTGCTCCTGGGGTCGAACCTGCCGCCGAGCAGCCTGTGACCCAAGTATTTTATCTCGAGGGATGCCGAACGCGGCACGTACGGGGCGTGCGGGTCCATGAGGTGGATGTACAAGAAGAAAGGCCCATCGGGCTCGTACCCCTCGATGAAGTCCACCCAGGCGTCAGCCGTCACCTGGCCGTCCAGGCTCGCCGTGTACGAATTGACGTGCTCTCGTCGATTCCAGCCGCGCATGAAGTTGAACTCCTCGGCGAGGAAGCGGTTGGAGAAGAGCCCGGCGGTCCGTACTCCTGCCTTCTCGAGGATCTCGGTGACCATGGGGATCTCGTCGCGAAGCGCACCGCCGTGCGAGAGGCTTCCGGTGGTTGCAGGATACTCGCCGGTGAGGATGGAGGCGATGGAAGGCTTGGTGTAGTTGGCATGAGCCGTTGCGTTGGTGAACCTCACAGAACCAGCCGCCAGCTCGTCGAGCCGGGGAGAGACCACGGGAGAGCGAGGGTCGAAGGAACCGAGGGCATCGTACCTGAGGGTGTCCAGGAGGATCACGATCACTCCTCTCGCGGCAGAGACCTCGACTTCGCCGAAAGCGGCCTGCGCCGGCACGTGAAGCAGATCCAGCCTCTTCAGGCACACGCCATCCTCGGCGCCCGCCGGGAGCGAAACGGATACCTGCACGGGCCGCTGGCGCGCGAGATCCACGGGCCAGGACTCTTCGGCACGCCCGTTCACCGTTGCCAGCACCATGCCCGGCGCAGGGCTCGCGAGAATCTTGCGGCCCTTGCCCGAGGTGAAAAGTGCCACTTCGAGAAGGGACGGATCCCCTCCCGAGGCCACGATCCTGAGCAGGTCATCCGCTTCCCCCACACCGGAGGCGAACAGGGTCCGCCCGGGTTCGACGACGACGCCGGTTTTCTCGCACGGTCGCGGGCTCGTCGCTACCCCGGTCCTGGGATGCCCGTTTCTAGGCACGATCCACAGACCTAGAAGGCGCGATCCGGCATCTTCCGGCAGGGCCTGCGCCGTTGACAGCGAGATGTGCAGCGCGTCGGAAGCAATCTCGGAAGGGGTGCACAGGCCAGGCACGACGCTCTCGCCGGCCTCGACCTTCACGACCACCTTGCGGCCTCCCGTGGAGACCTGGAGATCGAAGGGTCGCTCGGTCCTCAGATGGGCATGGATGCAGCGCGCCCCGACGAGGCTCCTGTGAAGGCTCAGCCTGATGCTCTCGTCCGTGACAGGCATTCCCTCGCCAGCCTCCCAGGCCCACTGCGAGGTCTGCGCCAGCTGCGCGGGGTTCGTGAGCGACCACAACCCGGAGCCGTCCGTGAGCGACACGTACCTGCCCATGCCCTCGATGGCGGTCTCGATGAGGCGCGGATCGGACAGCAGGCTGGTCACCGTGCGGCCGTCGATCGTCTCCGTGGGCCTGGTCGCCAGATTCCGTGGAGGCTCCCGTGACTCCTCGGCCGGGGCGGGCACCGCATGGACAGGCGAGCATGGCGAAAGAGGAAGAAAAGGAGTCGATGTCGCCGGCTCGGGTTCCTGGCTCACTGCGGATTCGAGCTGGCCCGGGAACTGGAACAACGTCACGGCGACGACGATGCCGGCTGCAAAGGCGGGAAGGCCGATGGTCAGCATGAGCCGAGATCCTCTGTTTTGGCCGATCTGCATTCCCTGCTACCTTCGGGAGTCTTTTTTGACGAACAGCTTCTGGGGACATTATATAGAAGGCATCGTGCAATGAGCCAGAAACCCGTCACGGACGGTGAAGCAGCCGGTGATACAGGACGTCCATGTGTCGTTCGATAGGGAAGGCCAGATGATCCGTCAGCCGTCGATGGCACTCGTGTCTCCGCTCGCCGGTGCGGCCCTGGCCGCTGCACTCGTCGTGTGGACGAGCCCGGTGCTGTCGAGCGCGCCCTGCGATGAGGGCCAGAGCACCAAGTCGAAGCAAGTGGCCGCCGGGATCGAGCTCATCGAGGAAGCCTGCGAGAGCCCCCTGTACCATGCCTTCATCGTGAAGATGGACCTGGGTGCCGGCCAGAACCGGTTCTTTGTCACGCCCTACAATAACCGCCTGGAGACGACCTCCGCGTTCGCCACCCGGTACGAAGCGCTCGTGGCAGTCAACGGAGGCTTCTGGGGCAGCGAGTGGGGTGGGTTCACCGTCTCGGACGGGAAGCTCTGGAGCAAGGACGCGTTCGACTACGCCACGAGCACGGTGGTGGGCTTCGGGGAGCGCGACGACGAGGGTCGTCTCGTGGTGGACATCCGGCCCACCGAGGAGGCCCTCGATGCCCCGCCCGGGTGGATGCGTCAGGCCCTCACCGGGATCCCCATGCTGCTGGCAGATGGCAAGGTGATGGACGTGAAGAACGACCATACCCTGTTCACGCACAAGCACCCGCGCACGGCTTTGGGCCTGAGCGAGGACGGCTCGACACTTATCGTGGCCGTCATAGATGGCCGCCGGCCGGACTGGAGCTTGGGCATGCGCACGAGCCAGGTGGCCCAGCTGCTCCTGGCCCACGGGGCCCACAGGGCTCTCAACCTCGACGGAGGAGCCTCTTCCACCCTCGTGATCCCCTCGATGGGTGGTCTCGTCAACAAGCCGTGCCACAAGAAAGCGCCCGAGCGGATCGTCCCCAACCACCTCGGCATACTGCGTGAATCACCCGGGTTCTCGGCTCTCCTTGGCAGGGTGCTCGGCCCGCTCGCGGGGCTTCTCGTCTGAGTCAGATGGCCATGGGCGCGCGCAGGGCCCTGCGCATGGCCTGCCAGGGCCGGCGGACGACGTCGTGGCCACTGTCGTGCCTCAGGTGGCGAAAGTCGATCACCTGGTAGGGGCGCTGGCGGAGCGCCACGCTGAGATACGAGCGGTACCCTTCCCCGTCCCCGCCGATCTGGAACGGGCATGGTGCTGACAGGTGCACGGAAACCTGCTCGGCCATGAAGTCGTGCACTGTGCGGGAGAAGAACCGTCCCTGCCAGATGAGCGGGAGGTTGGCCAGAACCTCGGCAGCGCTGCAATCGGCCACGCGCAGGTGGAACCTGTCCTCGCGGATCATGGCAAAGGGGAAGAGCTTGAAATCGAACCCGTAGAACGGGACCTTGCCCATTGCCACGATGCGCACGGGACCCCGGTGGATCACCTCGCCCTTGAGGATCATGGGGCCGAGGCGATGACCGTCCGGTCCCAGACGCCAGGCCGGTGCACCTTCGTTGACGATGACCGCGTCCGGCATCTTCTCGGTCATGTACTGGGGAAGAGCGATACCTGCAATGGCAAGGGCGTAACCGCCCAGCCCCTCGGTGGCACCGGAGGCGGGAGTGTGGCTCGTGTACTCGCGTACCAGGCGGTAACCGTTGAGGATCAGGGCGTCCAGACCGAGCCCTGTGAACGGAGTCACCTTGCCTTCCACCTCCATGAACCGCATGGGGCGTGTCCTGGCTCCGTTGGCCGCGTAGTCCAGATCCCTCTCGATGATCCCGGTTTCGATGCGTGCTGCTCCGAATGTGGAAGCCATGGCGTTGCCCGTTCCGAGCTTGAGCACGCCGAGCCGGGGCATGTAGTCCTCGATACCCTCGGAATCCAGGTGGTGCTCGAGGTGCGTGACGAACGTGGCGAACGTGCCGTCTCCGCCGCCGGTGAGAACGGTCCTGTAACGGTTGTTCACTATGGTCCGGACGATGCGCCTCGAGTCGGTCATATCCCTGGAAACGTAGAGATCTTCATGAGGTACGAGGTTGGCCATGATGCTCACGACCCGCTCGTCGACGCTCTTCGCCCTGCCGTTGAGCAGGACCGCGAGGTTCCTTTTGTGGCCGTTGTGCATCGAAGGTGGTCACGAGCAAATCGTGTGCCCATCCCCGAGATCCTTTGATATCGAATGGTTACGTGCTATCAGACACCCGTGGGCTTGAGAACCACGGGTACCATGTGCGTGCTCGCTTACGCACTGCTCGGTTGGTCACGGATCGACCGATCGTTGATTTCCATAATGAAGCGACGCACTTTGTGTTTCTCAGAAAACCGACTTCCAGTGATGAGCGAGAGCCATGCGGGTTCTGTCGATGACGTCCCGATGCTGCTGCCTGGGCGTGCCATCGGGGATCTCCACCTGTGCCCCGAGCATGGTCTCCACGATGGCTGCCACGCTCCTGGCCTGCGACTCGATGTGGTATCCCCCCTCGAGCACGAACGCGATGCGACCCTTGCACAGGCTTGCTGCGGCATCCGCGAGCACCCTGGTCATGGCCGCGTAACCGTCCTCGGTCAGGCGCATGGAACCCAGCAGATCGTTCGCATGCGCGTCGAACCCCGCGCTCACGAGGATCAGATCGGGGTGGTACTCCTGGGCCAGAGGCAGGATGGCCTCGCGCATCACGAAGCAAAACTCGTCGTCGCCTGCGCCCGCAGGCAGGGGGAAGTTCATGGTGTATCCTGCGCCGCGCCCCGACCCCGTCTCGTCCGAAAGCCCGGATCCCGGATAGAAGGGCCACTGGTGCGTGGACACGTACAGCACCCTGTCATCTCCCCAGAACGAGTCCTGGGTTCCGTTGCCGTGGTGCACGTCCCAGTCGTAGATCAGGATTCGCTCCACCTGCCCGGTGGCGAGGGCCGCACGCGCAGCGATCGCGATGTTGTTGAAGATGCAAAAGCCCATGGCCCGTCCGGGCGTGGCGTGGTGTCCCGGCGGACGCACCAGGGCGAGCCCGAAGTCCAGGCTCCTGTCGATCACCGCCTTGACCAGGTCCACGGTCCCTCCCGCTGCAAGAAGGGAGGCCTCGCGAGAGCCCGTCGAGAAGAAGGTGTCCGCGTCGAAATGTCCCGCGGCCCGTTGCATGCGCTCGAGTGCTGCCTCGACGTAGGCCCTGGAGTGGTTGCTCGTCAGCTCGTCGAGGGTGGCCTCCCTGCCCGGCGTGACTCGGGACCTCTGCCAGAGTCCCCGGTCCTGGAGCTCCATCCGGATTGCCGAGAGCCGCTCGGGGCACTCGGGGTGGTAGCCCGTGTCGTGATGTGCGAGAAATCTGTCGTCCAGGAGGATGCCGAAGGACATGGCTCAGACCGTCTCGCTCATGCTGAAGAAGAAGGCGATCTCCTCGCGGGCGGTCCCGGGCGCATCGGATCCATGCACGGCGTTGTTCTGCACGTTCGTCCCGTACAGGGCGCGGATGGTCCCCGAGGCCGCCTTCGAGGGATCCGTGGCGCCCATGATGTTTCGATTGCGGGTGACGGCGTCCTCGCCCTCGAGGACCATCACCATCACAAGACCCGACGTCATGAACTGCACGAGGCTCTCGAAGAAGGGCCTCTCCGAGTGCACTGCATAGAACGAGCGAGCCTGAGCGTCGGTGAGCCTCAGGGTGCGTGCGCAGCGCACCGCGAGCCCCCCCCTTTCGAGCAGGGCGATGATTGCGCCTGTATGTCCCGCAGCGAAAGCGTCCGGTTTGATGATCGAGAGTGTCCTTTCCATTTCACACCATCGCCTTCTTCATGGTCTCGCCGATGAGGGCCGGCGTCTCGCACACGGCCACTCCCGCCGCGCGCAGGGCGGCCTGCTTTTCTTTCGCCGTGCCCTTGCCCTGGGAGATGATGGCCCCTGCATGCCCCATCCGTTTGCCGGCCGGCGCCGTGGCGCCTCCTATGAATGCCGCCACGGGCTTGGTGAATCCACCTTTACCGATGAGCTCCGCGGCCTGCTCCTCGGCCGTGCCACCGATCTCGCCGATGAGCACGACTCCCTCGGTGTCCCCGTCCTTCTCGAACATCTCGAGGCACTTCACGAAATCCACTCCGCCGACCGGATCGCCTCCGATGCCGATGCAGGTGCTCTGCCCCAGACCCTGGGTCGTGAGCTGGAACACCGCCTCGTAGGTGAGCGTGCCCGAGCGGGAGATGAGACCCACGTTGCCGGGCTTGTGGATGTAGGCAGGCATGATGCCGACCTTGCACTGGCCGGGAGTGATGATGCCGGGGCAGTTGGGGCCGATCATGAGGGTCTGACGGCTGTCCAGGGCCGCCCGGATCCGTACCATGTCGACGGTGGGGATTCCCTCCGTGATGACCACGACGAGGTCGATGCCGGCGTCCACGGCCTCGGCGATGGCATCGGGCGCGAACCTCGCGGCCACGAAGATGATGCTCGTGTCCGCCCCTGTCCGGTTCACCGCATCGTGAACCGAGTCGAAGACCGGGACCTTTCCCTCGAAGCGCTGGCCGCCCTTGCCGGGGGCCACGCCGCCGACGATGCCGGTCCTGTACTCCAGCATCTGCCTGGCGTGCAAAGATCCGTACTTGCCGGTAATTCCCTGCACGACCACCCGCGTGTCGGAGTTCACCAGGATGCTCATGCCTCACCTCCCCTGGCGGAGGCCACGACCTTGCGCGCCGCCTCGGCCATTCCCGTGGCCGGGATGATGGCGAGCCCCGACTCGGCCAGTATCTTCTTGCCCGCATCCACCTCGTTGCCCTCGAGACGGACCACCAGGGGCACGCCGAGGCCGAACTCCCTCGTGGCGCCCACGATGCCCTCGGCGATGACGCGGCAGCTCATGATGCCTCCGAATATGTTCACCAGGATGGCCTTGACGTTCGGATCCGAGAGGATGATCGAGAACGCCCTGGTCACGGCCTCCTGGTTCGCCGTTCCCCCCACGTCCAGGAAATTTGCCGGTTCTCCTCCCTCGTACTTGATGATGTCCATCGTGGCCATGGCGAGCCCGGCACCGTTGACCAGGCAGCCGATGTCGCCGTCGAGCTTCACGTAGGACAGACCCGCCTCGCGGGCCTGTGCCTCCACGGGATCTTCCTCGGCCGGATCCGCGAGCTCATGCCACCGGTCGTGCCGGAATGAGGCATTGTCGTCCAGGGTGACCTTGGCATCCAGGGCCATGAGGTCGCCGGAAGCGGTCACGACGAGCGGGTTGATCTCGACGAGCGATGCGTCCTCGTCTTGCAGGATATCGTGCATGGCCGAGGCTATCCGTGCACACTGGTCGGCGGCCGGCCCCGCGAGGCCCAGAAGAGCCGCGAGCCGCCGGCCGACGTGAGGCATGAAACCCGTCACGGGATCCACGTGCACCCTCACGATGGCGTCCGGCGTGCGAGCCGCCACCTCCTCTATCTCCACGCCGCCCTGCGCGCTGGCCACGAAGCACGCGCGGCGCATGGCCCTGTCGACGAGGAGGCCCAGGTAGAGCTGGCTCGTGAACTGTACCCCCTGCTCCACGAGCAACCGGTCCACGCGCTGGCCTCCGGGGTTCTGGTGCGTGATCAGCAGGCCCGAGAGCATGGAGGTTGCGGCCTCGCGTGCGGCCACGACGCCTCGCAGCACCCTGACACCGCCGCCCGTGGACGTGCCGTTCTTCGTGATCGTCCCCTTGCCCCGTCCTCCCGCATGGATCTGGGCCTTGACCACCAGCGTTTCGCTTCCCGTATTCTTGACGAGATCTTGCGCAACGGCCACGGCCTCCTGTGTCGAGAACGCCGCAGCTCCCTTGGGCACGGGGATGGCGTGCCTGCGGAAGATCTCCTTGGCCTGATATTCGTGCAGCTTCATCTTCGCCTCGTCCGGGAGTCGTTGATCCGGGCCCAGCCAGCGGGGTATCGTCGCCGTTGACGCTCGGGCACGGGCCTGGGAAAGTCGTACAATAGCTTTTCGGCTCCTGACGTGCAACGTCTCGTGCAGGGGTCGCCAGGAGGTGGCATGCGCGTCGATTCATGGATCCCGGCACCGGTCCTGTTCGTGCTGGCAATCTGCGGGTGCGGATCCGGTACCAGGACCCTTGGCGAGGCGGCCGTCTTGCCCGTGGAGGCCGAGCGGATCGAGGTGGAAGCCGATGATCCACAGCCCGAGCCGGGTCCCGAGCAGACGACACCGGAATTGGTGGAAGAGGACGAGGAAATGGCTCCCTGAGCCCGTGAAATCACCCCGTGCGTATTTCAGGCAATGAAGGTGTGAGCGACGATCCCGGGTTGGACCCGAAATCGAACAGAACGGGACTCTTGACATGATCAGCGTTTTCATTCTTATAATAGAGCCTGCCGCAGGGCCTTGGATGCCCAAGTAAAGTGATTTCACCGGGTTACAGAGTGGCGGGGCGTTCCTGAGCGGTGGGAGCTTCGAGGGCCCGTGGAACGCACCAAAACCGTTCTGTCCGGTGATTCGAAGAGAGGGTACCACGTGATGAACGTACAGCGAATCTCGCCCATCCTGGTTCTCGCCGCCCTGATCACGTATGCCGGGTCGGCAGCCTCGCAGGACATGGTCTTCACGCCCGAGATGATGGAAGGCGGCGAGGGTGGTGGCGATATGGTCATCGATGCGCCACCTGCCGAGGGGCCGCCCAGCGAGGCGATGGCCGCCGGTCTGAGGCTCTACCAGCAGAAGGCGTTCCGAGAGGCCTCGGTGCAGTTCCAGCGCGTCGTGGAGGGCGCCACGACGGATGCCGAGGCCAACCAGATGAAGGCCCAGTTCTTCCTGGGCAAGAGCCTGTTCCACCTCAAGTTCTACCAGTCCAGCCTGGCCGTGTTCGAGGAGATCGTCCAGGCCGGCGAGAGGCACCTGTATTTCCGTCCCACGCTGGAGTGGCTCGCGCAGCTGAGCAACGTGCTGCCCGAGCCCGCGGACATCATCGGGCTGGTGGGACAGTACGGAGACACCCCCGAGGTGCTCGCGGACTTCGATACGCCAGAGCGCAAGGAAACGCACAACGAGCTTCTCTACATGATGGGCCGCTACTGGTACAACCAGGCCGAGTTCGCGAAGTCCCGTACCTTCCTGGAAGCCGTGGACACCGAGGCGAAGTACTACGTTCACTCCCTGTTCTTCATCGGCGTCACGTACGTGCGCGAGCGGCAGGCCGGTGCGTCGGTCAAGGCGTTCAAGCAGATCGTGGACAAGTTCGAGGACACGCCCCGCATCTTCCTCAGCCCCGAGGAGGAGCGCTTCCTGGACCTGGCCTGGCTCAGCCTGGCCAGGATGTACTACACCCTGGAGCACTGGGACTCGGCACTGGAGTCCTGGTCGCGCATCCCGCAGACCTCGGAGTACTGGCTCGACGCGCTGTTCGAGGAGAGCTGGGCCTACTTCATGGTCGGCGAGGACACCAAGATCCAGGGCTACCAGAAGGCCCTGGGCAACATCCATACGCTCAACTCGCCCTACTTCGAGTCGGCCTTCTACCCGGAGAGCCTCGTGCTCAAGGCGGTCATCTACTTCGGGAACTGCTGGTACGAGGAAGCCAACGAGACCGTCGAGGGTTTCATGGGCCAGTACATGCCCATCAAGGAGGAACTCGAGGCCGAGCTCGTGAAGTACGAGGAGGACAACATCGCCTTCTTCGACTTCCTCAAGGCGCTCAAGGGCGGGCAGGAGATGACCCTGAGCCCGCAGCTCTACAAGATCCTGAACACGGCCCTGTCCGATCGTACCCTGCTGCGCAACCTCGAGTACGTGAAGGTGCTCGACAAGGAGGAGGAGCGGCTCAGCAAGATGCCGCCCGAGTTCCGCAACGCCTCCATCGGCATCCGTATCCTGCAGGACATAGCCACCGCCAAGTCCGTGGCCATCGACAACGCCGGCGAGCTGGCCAAGACCCGATACAAGAGGCTCGTGGCCGAGCTGCAGGATCTCATCAACCAGGCCGCAGCCATCCAGATCGAGATCATCAATGCCATGCTCGGCGAGCTCGACAAGGAGCTGCAGGAGCAACAGGTGCTCGTCTCGACGAAGGCATCGAAGAAGATCAAGACCGACTCCGAGCACCAGTTCTGGCCCTTCGAGGGCGAGTACTGGCGCGACGAGCTCGGGTTCTATCGTCAGCTCATCGATTCACGCTGCGGTCGCTAGTGCGCCCATTCGCCAATGTGGCCGGCCCCTGGTCGGTCGAAATCGTTCGATGAAGGAGTCTCATATGACCTTCGAGAATCGCTGGATGCCTTACCCGGTGCTTCTGGGCCTGACCCTCGCCGCCGCGGCCCTGCCAGCCCTGGCGCAGGACGAGACGGATGGTGAGGAGCCCGAGGAGACCATCACCATGGCCTCGGTCTGCATCGAGCCGAGCATCGTCACCCTGATGCAGGAGTGTCCTTCGGGCGCCAAGGCCTTCAAGGCCAAGAAGGAGAAGTCCGCAGGCCCCAAGGCCGTCAAGGGCAAGGAGATCGAGACGGCCGATCTCGCCACGGCCCCGGGCTTCGGCGCGGAGAACATCACGGACGACATCAGCGCGGCCAAGAAGAAGAAGGCCAAGGAGATCGAGAAGCAGAAGGTCGATCTTCTCGCCAAGGCGCTCAAGCAGACCAAGATCCTGTACAAGTCGATGAGCGACGAGGACGAGAAGAAGCCCGTCGCCCTGCATCAGATGGCGGAGAAGTGCTTCGACCTTCAGCAGAAGTACTACTTCCAGGCACGCGAGCTGGACGAGACCCTCTGGAAGGCGCAGCAGTCCAAGGACAAGGCGCTCATCCAGAAGGTCGAGGCCAAGCAGAAGGAGCTCGAGACCGAGAGCGAGAAGTACCGCCTCGAGGCCATGGAGTACTACAAGCTCGTCATCGCCAACTTCCCGGACTACGAGGAGCGCGACGTGGTCCTGTTCAACCTCGCCTACGCCTTCGACGAGATGGCCAAGACGTACCCCGACAAGAAGAAGGAGTACGCGTCGATGGCACGCGAGGTGTACTACGTCCTCATCAAGGAGTTCCCCGAGAGCAAGTACATCCCCCACGCCTGGCTGAGCTTCGCGGAGTACTACTTCATGGAGGGCGAGGCCGGCTCCATGGGCAAGGCCAAGAAGTTCTACGAGGAAGTCACAAAGTACCCCGACACGTCGGTGTACGCCTACTCGCTCTACAAGCAGGCGTGGTGCCTCTACAACATGCAGGACTACAACGGTACCTTGAACCAGTTCATCGCGGTCGTCGAGTACGCGGAGCAGCATCCCGAGGACGACAACGCGCAGCAGCTCATGAAGCAGGTGCGCAAGGAGATGCACATGCCCTACTCCCAGGTCAAGCCGCCGGACCACGCCTGGGAGTTCTTCGAGAAGTACGGCGGGGACCTCGCCATCCCCGGGATGGAGAGCCTGGCGGATGCCTACTTCAACCAGGGCTTCTGGAAGGATGCCATCGTCATCTACCACAAGCTCATGTCCGTCGATCCGGAGCACGACGGCCTGTGCAACTGGCAGTACATGATCACCTTCGCCACCAACTCGCTCAAGAACAAGGACGAGCAGCTGGTGGAGCTCAAGCGCATGATCTCGGTCTACGAGCTGTTCGCAGGCAAGAACCACTCGCAGGAGCGCAAGGACGAGTGCCTGCGCGACGTGAGGGAGATGATCCAGCGCCAGGCGGTTGCCTGGCACAGAGAGGCCGTGGGAACGGACACGCAGCCCGGCACCAACGACATGCAGACCATGGAGCGCGCCATCGCGGCGTACGACGTGCTTCTCAAGCTCTACACCGACAGCACGGCGGACTGGGAGCGCGTCCCGCAGACCGGCCCCGAGGACACCTGGATCGCGCCATACGACATCGCCTTCTACAAGGCCGAGCTCTTGTGGCACATGGAGGACTGGGTGAAGTGCGGTCCGGCCTACGACGACGTGGTGGAGATGGACCCCGACGGACAGTACATGGAGGATGCAGCCTACGCCGCCGTGCTCTGCTACAACCGCCTCTACCACATGTATCACAAGGAGGACAAGGCAGGTAAGCACGACGTTCTGGGCAAGGACAAGAAGGATGGCAAGAAGGGGGCCAAGAAGGGAAAGAAGGGCGAGTCCGAGGAGGAGACGAACGAGTACGCCGAGAAGAAGATAGCGAGCATCTCCGAGAAGATGCTCGCGGCGTTCACCCGCTACCACTGCTACGTGACGGACAGCGACGACCTCGCCGACGTCATGTACCAGAAGGCGCGGATCTACTACGAGTCCAACCACTTCGCCGAAGCGGCCTTCTGGTTCAAGGAGATCTCCTACAACCACGTGACCAGCGAGGTGGCCCCCTTCGCCGCGAATCTCTACCTGGACTCCCTTTACGCCATGACCCTGCAGGACAAGACCCGCGGCGTGCCCTGCCTCGAGTTGATAGCGGACGCGGCCAACGATTTCATCGTGACGCCCAAGTTCGCGCCCTACATGGAGGATCCGCTCTTCAAGACGGTGGTCTACCAGCTCAAGTGCAACACGGAGCGCAAGAAGGCCGAGGCGTACCAGGAGCAGAAGATGTGGAAGGAGGCCGCCGTCACGTACAAGGAGCTGTACGAGAAGTGGGGAGGCGATTGCGACGAGCGGCTCGACGAGGTGCTCTTCAACATGGGCATCACGTTCCAGGCCGCCAACCTTCTGGGCCAGGCCATCAAGTGGCGCAGGGTGCTCATCGAGAAGTACCCCGAGAGCGAGCACGCCAAGAAGGCCATCTACATGGTAGGCCAGAACTACCACGCCATCGCCATGTACGAGAAGGCGGCCGAGCAGTACGAGAAATACGCGAAGGACTACTCGGGCGAGGACGATGCCTCCATAGGGCTCGAGAACGCGACGACCTTCCGCCTGGGCCTGGGCCAGTACGAGCAGGCCATCGGCGACGCCCAGCTCTACATCAAGAACTACACGAGCGGCAAGAAGAAGAAGCCCATCGAGGTGGCCAAGGTGGCCTTCTCCATCGGCCAGATCTACAAGCGCCAGAAGCTCTGGGGAGACGTGATCAAGCACTACGACAGCTTCGCCAAGAAGTACAAGAGCGCAGGTACGGTGGACCTGAGGATCCGCGCGTACGTGGAGCTCGGCGAGGCCTGGTCCAAGAAGAAGAAGGAGGACGTCGCTCTGAAGCAGTACGACGCCGCCGCCAAGCTGTTCAGCGTGGAAGCGCTGGCCAAGGTGGAGGGCGCGGGCGAGCTGGACGCGGAGAAGAACGCCGACAAGCTGGCCCGCCAGGGCATGATGCTCGATGCCGGCAGCCAGGCCCTGTTCTACCTCGGAGAGGCGAAGTACGAGGAGTTCAACAAGGTGAAGTTCCCGGAGTTCGTGCCGGACAAGATCACCAAGATCATCTACAGCGACGATCCCGAGCAGGCCAAGATGGAGAAGGAGCTCTACCAGAACAAGTTCTACAACGAGTCGAAGGAGGCCTGGGAGAAGCACAAGAACCTGATGAAGTTCCAGACCTGGTCCAAGACAGAGCTCAAAGGATGGGCCGAGAAGAAGCTCAAGCTCAAGGGAGAGGCCGAGGAGTCCTACTTCAAGGTCCTGGACTTCAAGGTGCCTCGCTGGGTCATCGCCAGCTCCGCGAGGATCGGCGACATGTACAGGCAGTTCTTCAATGCGTACTACAACGCGCCAGTGCCGGACATCGTCAAGGAGGACCCGGACCTTCTGGACATGTACAACGACGAGCGTGACGCGCAGGCCCTGCAGTACAAGGGAACGGCAATCGACGGATTCATCAACTGTCTGGAGGAGGCCAAGCGCAACCAGTGGTTCAACGAATGGTCCTCTCTGTGCGAGACGGCGCTCAACGAGCTGGACCCGAAGGCCTACTCGGTCTCCTCCGAGATCAGGCCGACGGCCACGTACAGGAAGGAGTACGTGGCATGGCCGGGGCTCTCCGGCAAGCTCAAGACCAAGGCGGAGGAGGCCGAGGAGGACGCTCTGCTCGGCAAGGCCGGAGCCGAGGAGGAGGTGAAGTGATGAAGCGAACCCTCACAAGCACGGCGGCTTTCCTGCTCATCCTTCTGGTGGCAGCCTGCGGACCGAAGAACGGCAAGGGCCTCAAGGATCCCGGCGATGACCATGGCGACGATGTCATCCATGCCCAGGGCGGTGACGTGAGCTCGGTTTCCGAGGAGGTCCGAGAGGGCTTCAAGGAAGCGGTCCAGGTATTCGTGACGCACGAGAAGGCCAACGACTGGACGACGGAGATCTGCGAGGACCTGGACAAGAAGTTCCGCGAGGTCAACAAGGAGACGGAGAAAGAGACGGGCAAGAGCCTCGTCAAGGCCATCTACAACGTGGGCGTGGTCTGGCAGAAGTGCGGCGACCACAAGAAGGCATGGGCCGTCTTCGACGAGGCGCAGAAGCTCGACAAGAAGAACAACGAAGGCAAGGAGACCTTCCAGCGTCCCATGGTCCAGATGGGAACCTACAAGCTCGCCCTCTATCTCAAGGACGGCAAGCAGGCGGACCTGAACGAGGCCAAGGCCAAGTTCCAGCAGGCGATCGACATCGACCCGCTCAGCGAGGACGTCGTCGAGGCGTACGTCAACCTGGCCATGATCCAGAGGCTCGAGGCCAAGGGCAACGTCAAGCTCTACGAGGAAGCCCTCAAGAACCTGCAACGTGCACTGGTCATCGACTCCAAGAGCCTCGATGCGTTCCTGCAGATGGCCGAGCTGTACCGCGAGCAGGCCACCCACGAGAAGGACGACTCCAAGATAGACCTGGCGGTCCTCGTCATCTCCCAGGCACAGCTCATCGAGGCCGAGAAGGGCGAGAGCTTCCCTCCGCTCAACCTGACTCTGGGCCTTCTGAAGATGGAACGCGGAGACATCATCGGTGCCCTGAAGAACTTCAAGGTGGCCTACGAGAAGGATGACGAGCTGTTCGAGGCCTTCATGAACTACGGCGCCATCACCATCGGTTTCCGAGGGTACGAGGATGCCGAGATGGTCTTCGGCAGGGCGCTGGAGCTCAAGCCGGACAGCTACATGGCCCACATGAATCTCGGGATCGCCAAGCGCGGCCTCGAGAAGTACGCCGAGGCCGAGGCCGAGTACCAGAAGGCCATGGATATCGAGCCCAACAACCCGGACGCTTACTACAACATGGGACTTCTGTACCAGGACTACTACTACGAGAAGGCGGGCGACTCGGGTTATGCGAACTTCGAGATCGCCATGGAGTGGTACAAGAAGTTCAAGACCAAGGCCGGGACCAGCAAGGACTACGAGCAGAAGGTCAAGGATGCGGACGAGCGGATCAAGAACTCCCAGAAGGCCATCGAGCTGATGAAGGAAGCCGCATCGCTCATGGCAGAGGCAGAAGCCATGGCTGCCGAGGCAGACGCCGAGGCTCCGCCTCCAGACGAGACCGCACCCGAGGCCGCCACGCCAGCTCCCGATGCCGCGGAAGCGACGGGTGGAGGCAGCGAATAGTCGGGCAAGACCAATGCCAGGAAACAGGATTGTTCCAGCGTATTCGAGGAGTTGAAAGAAAAAGACGGGACATCAGGAACCTCGCTGCATCCTGGCTGTCGAAGGTTCTGGTTATGCTCGGTCACAGACAGGCATGAGAAACGTTCCTGGTTGCAATCGACCGGGCATCCATGGATAATCCATACGGGTCATCGGGTCTCCCGGTACCTGCGGGGAGGAAGAAGATGAAGTACTTCAATGTGTTGGCCGTGGCTGCCCTGCTGGTCGGTACGCTGATCGTGGCCATGCCTGCGCGTGCTCAGGACAGCGGGATGGGCTCCACCACGGAGTACAATTTCGAGGACGATCTGGTCACGGGCGATCTGGTCCGGCCGGACGGCGAGCTCATCGGAGCGCGAAAGAAGGCCAAGGTCAACACGCTCATCAGGGTGCGCAAGCACTTCATCCCGGAGATGCTCAAGAGCGTGGAGAATCTCTAGGTCGGGTTGCAGCTTGATTGCAGCCCGGCCCAGATGCGAGAGCATTGAAAGAGGGCACAAGGCTGCGAGAGGACCGAGAGCATGGCAGCAAAGATAACCATCAAGTTCAAGATCTTCAAGGACGACGAGCTCATCCAGGAGAAGGAGTTCAAGCAGGCCGCGATCAAGATCGGCCGGCTGAACACCCACCACATCTCGCTCGACGACGACAGCGTCGCCATGACGCACGCCGTCGTGCAGGTGAGCGGCACCAACGACGTGTCGCTCTTCAGCCTGGACTCGGAGCACCCGACGCTCGTCAACGGCGAGGAGAAGAACAAGTGCAAGCTTCTCTCCGGAGACATCGTCACGGTGGGCCCGTACAGGCTCGTGACCGAGCTCGTGGAGGAGAAGAAGGAGGAGGTCAAGGCGCCGCCGCTCCCGAAGCCGATCGCAGCCACGGCGCCTCAGCCCGCACCCGGAATGCCTCTCGCCCCGCCTGCTGCGTTTCCAGGAATGGCTCCGGTGCCCGGCATTCCGGGGCTCATGGGCGATGCCAATATCGAGATGACCGAGGCGGAGCGCACGGCGGCTGCATCCAGGCTCATCGACCTGAGCACGGTGGAGGACTCCTCGAAGCGCACGCTGGAGGTGATCCCCATCTGGCACACGACGGTGTTCACGGTCAAGCACCTCACAAGGGACAACCTGACGTTCGCCATCGGAGAGGAACCCACCTGCGACTTCTTCATCCCGCAGGACAAGATCGGCGGGGCCTCGAAGGTCCAGCTCGTGACGGGCAACGCGGGTGGCGGGGGGACTTTGCACTACAAGCCGTTCTTCGATGGTGGTCAGATCACCTTCGACAACGGGGAGCAGAAGGACATCGCCGAGATAGCCAAGTCCGGCGGGGACGTCAACGTACCGGACGGTGCCCGCATCAAGCTCACGCTCGGTGACATGATCTTCCTCGTCAACTCGGTGCCTTCACCCAGGAAGCCCAAGCTGCCCTTCCAGGTGGAGTGGACCTATCACTCCTTCAACGGGGCGAGCTTTCTCACTGTCATCATGCTCATGTTCATGTTCTTCTTCTTCCCGCCCGCCTCGCGCACGTTGAGCCTGGATCAGCTCTCCGATTCCAACCGCTTCGTCAAGTTCCTCCTCCAGCCGCAGGAGATCATTCCCGAGGAAGAGCTGCCGGAGTGGATGACAAAGAAGGACAAGGCCGACGACAAGGAGGGAGGCAAGGGAAAGAGGCACAAGGGCGAGGAAGGCCAGATGGGTGATTCCAAGGCCAAGAAGACGGACAACATGTACGGGATCAAGGGTCCTGCCGACAACCCGGATCCGCACATGGCGCGCGACCAGAAGCAGAACATGGCAAAGGGCGCCGGAATCCTCAGCGTGCTCTCGCAATCGCTCAACATGCCCACATCGCCGTTCGGCCGTGACAGCGCTCTGGGGTCTGACGCGGAGAACGCCCTCGGTGCCCTCATGGGCAACCAGATAGGCCCGAACTTCGGGTTCGGCGGCCTGGGCCTCAGGGGTACTGGTTCGGGGGGTGGCGGAACGGGCGAGGGTACGATCGGTCTTGGCAACCTCGGCACTATCGGTCACGGCGGTGGTGGAGGCTCTGGCGTGGGCTACGGTCGCGGCGCTGGCGGGCTGCGTGGCCGTGGCGGCGGCACGGTTCCCAAGATCAAGCCCGGCGAGGCCATGGTCAAGGGCTCGCTCTCCAAGGAGGTCATCCGCCGGGTGATCCGCCAGCACATCAACGAGATCCGGTTCTGCTACGAGCAGGCGCTCTCCAACAAGCCGGACCTGGCCGGCCGCGTGAGCGTGCAGTTCGTGATATCCCCCACCGGCGCGGTGCAGACCAGCAAGCTGGCAGACTCCACCCTGGGTTCGAGCGGCGTCGAGGACTGCATCGTCAAGGCCGTACGCAGGTGGACATTCCCCTCTCCCGAGGGTGGAGGCGTGGTCATCGTGACCTATCCGTTCGTGCTGTCGCCCGCCGGTGGCGAGTAGCCTCCTCGATCTTCCTCGTCCCGCCTGAAGCGCCGATGGCTTCTGCTTGCAGAAGTGAAACGCCCTTTGCCCGCCCACTGTTCATTCCAGGCGGTCCCGATTCTGTGTTGGTTTTCAATATACCAATATTATTGAGCAATTTCGGTGACCAGGATGGTACGTATCTTGCTTTTTCGGGGCAGGACAAGGAGTCGACGTGGACAGAATCCTGGTTGTCGAAGACGAGGCTGGGCAGCGTCGTTCCCTGGTCATCGCGCTGCGCTTCGAGGGGTTCGATGTGACGGAGGCCTGCTCGGGAGAGGAGGCCAGCCAGATACTGCACGAGGGGGCCACGTTCGATGCGGCCCTCGTCGATGTGGTCATGCCGGGGACGAGTGGTCTCGATCTGGCTCGACAGGTGCACCTCAAGCATCCATCCATCAAGATCGTCCTCGTGAGCGCATATCACCTCTCGCTCCGCCAGCTCATGCGCTCTCGCACCGGGGCGGTGGCCTTCTTGCCCAAGCCCTACAAGATGAGCGAGCTCGTCCGCTTCCTGCGCGAGCGCATCTCGACTCTGGATCCCGAGAATCCGGAGATCCTCTGCGCTTGACGACAGACAGCTACTCGTAACGGTAGTTGGGAGGTTCCTTGGTGATGATCACGTCGTGGACGTGGCTCTCCTTGAGCCCGCCGGGCGTGATCCGGATGAAACGTGCGCTCGAGTGCAGCTCGAAGATGTCCGCGCAACCGCAGTATCCCATCCCGCTCTTCAAGCCACCGACGAGCTGGTAGACGACCTCTGCCAGGGGGCCACGCGACGGCACCTTGCCCTCGATGCCCTCGGGCACCAGCTTTCGTTCGTCCGTCCCCTCCTGGAAGTAGCGGTCCTTGCTGCCCGCCCTCATGGCGCCTATGGAGCCCATGCCGCGATAAACCTTGTAGAGCCTGCCCTGGTAGATGATGGACTCTCCCGGGGTCTCGTCCGTCCCGGCGAACAGGCTCCCTATCATCACCGTGCTCGCACCGGCGGCCAAAGCCTTGGTGATGTCTCCCGAGAACTTGATGCCGCCGTCCGCAACGATGGGGACACCGGACTTTTTCGCCTCGGCGGCACAGTCCAGGATCGCGGTCAGCTGGGGCACACCCACTCCTGCCACGACCCTGGTGGTACAGATGGACCCGGGCCCGATGCCGACCTTGACGGCGTCCGCGCCCGACTCGATGACGGCCCTGGTGGCTGCGGCCGTTGCCACGTTGCCGCCGATGACCCGTGCGTTCTTGAAAGTGGCCTTGATGCTACGGATCGTTGCGAGCACGCCAGCGGAATGTGCGTGGGCCGTATCGACGAAGAGCACGTCGCAGCCCGCGTCCAGGAGGGCCTCGGCTCGCTCGAGGCTGTCTGCGCTCACACCAACGGCCGCTCCCACGAGAAGCCTTCCACGCGAGTCCTTGGCCGCATGGGGGAAGGCCTCGGCCTTCATCAGGTCCTTCATGGTGATGAGACCGACGAGGTGACCCGTGTCGTCCACCACGATGAGCTTCTCGATGCGGTGGGCGTGCAGCAGCACCTTGCCTTCCTTGGTGGGGAGATCGCGGTTCACCGTCACGAGCTTGCGCGTCATGAGCTCCTCGACGCGCTTGTAGCTGTCCGTCTCGAAGCGCACGTCCCTGTGCGTCAGGATGCCGACTGGCTTGCCGTCGCGCACGACCGGCAGACCGCTGATGTCGTTGGTCCGCATCAGCGCGAGCGCCTCGTGAAGGGGAGCCTCGGGGGCGATCACGACGGGATCCTCGATGAGCGCGGTCTCGGACTTCTTCACGCGGGTCACCTGGATGGCCTGCTGGGCGATGGACATGTTCTTGTGGATGACCCCGAAGCCGCCGTCTCTGGCCAGTGCCACCGCCGTCTTCGACTCGGTGACCGTGTCCATGGCCGCGCTCACCAGCGGGATCTCGAGCTTGATGTCTCGAGTGAGATGTGTCGACACGTTCACGTTCGATGGAAGCACCTCGCTGTAGGCAGGCTCCAAAAGGACGTCGTCGAACGTGAGACAGAGCCGGAAATCGCCACCCATGAGTCCTCCTGAACGCGTGATCCTCCTTGTATACTGGGAGCTTGCCAGGGTGTAAAGAGGCCTTCGTGCCGGGGCGAAAACACGCTATGATCCATGACCCCAGGGAGGCCAGGATGAGTGATCCCATCGATGCAATCCCAAGCTCCATCCCGGACCTGATGAGGTTTCTCGACGTCTCGCCGACGGCATTCCACGCTGCTTCCGAAGTGGAGCAGAGGCTCTCGTCGGAGGGGTTCGCGGTCCTCGATGAGAAGGACGCATGGAAGATGGAGCCACGGGCCAGGTATCTGGTCGTGCGAGGCGGCTCTGCGGTGGTGGCCATCGTGGCGGGTACGAAGCCCGTGCACACGTCTGGCGTGAGGGTCATCGGGGCGCACACGGACAGCCCTGCGCTCAAGCTCAAGCCCAACGCCGCGGGTGTCTCCGGAGGCTATGTCACCTTCGGCCTGGAAGTCTACGGAGGTCCCGTGCTTGCCACCTGGGTGGACAGGGACCTCATGATTGCGGGCCGGGTGGCAGTTTCCGACGATGCCACCCCAATGGGAGTCGGCTCGAGGCTCGTGTCGATCGACCGCCCCCTCGTGTTCGTACCCGGGCTCGCCATCCACCTCGACAGGAAGGTCAACGATGAAGGCCTCAGAATCAATGCCCAGGATAACCTGCCCGCGCTGTACTCGCTCGATGCAGGCGATCCCGTCGATCTGCGTGCCGTCGTGTCCGAGCACCTCGGAATGGAACCCAAGAGGATACTGGCCTGGGACCTGTTCCTCGTGGACGCGCAGCACGCGACGCTGGCGGGTGCCCGGGATGCATTCATTCGCTCCGGCAGGCTCGACGACCTGGCCATGTGCCATGCCGGGCTGACGGCGCTCTTGCGCACCTGCGACAAGGCCACCCCACACGCCCGGATGGTCGTTCTCTACGACCACGAGGAGGTCGGCAGCGCCACGTCCCGGGGTGCCGTCTCGCCGCTTCTCGCGGATGTCCTGGAGCGTCTGGCGCTCTCGGGCGGCGGCGGCCGCGAGGACTACATGCGCGCCGTGCAGCGCTCGCTCTTCGTGTCGGCGGACATGGCCCACGCGCTCAACCCCAACCACGCGTCCCGGCACGACGACAGGCACCGGCCGCTCCTCAACGGGGGACCCGTGCTCAAGGTGAACGCATCCATGCGCTACGCCACGGATGCAACGGGCTGGGCTCTGTTCGAGAAGGCCTGCGCGAAAGCCGACGTGCCGGTGCAGCGCTACGTGAACCGCAGCGACATCCCTTCGGGCAGCACCATTGGCCCGATCGCCTCGTCACGCCTCGGCATGATGACTCTGGACATCGGCAACCCCATGCTCTCGATGCACTCGATTCGCGAGACCGCCGGGACGCGGGATCACGAGCTCATGATAAGGGCCATGACGGAATTGCTCTCCGGCGAATGAGGCGCAAGAGGGGGGGTCGAAACACGAATGGCCGGTCAGCCCGCGGCGTACCGGCCATGTGTGGTAGCGGGGACAGGATTTGAACCTGTGACCTTCGGGTTATGAGCCCGACGAGCTACCGGACTGCTCCACCCCGCAACTCGGGTCTGATGTCTAGTTTGATCGTGGATGCTTGTCAAGGGCGGTCGTGACCGCCCTTGGCATCGTTGCGACCGGCACGGCAGTTGGGTTAACGTCTGGCGTGGGACGTCGATGACGGTGAGAGAGCAATACGATGGGCTCGTCGAGACGATCCGAGCTCACGACGTGCGCTACTACGTCGAGGACTTTCCCATCATCAGCGACCAGGAGTACGACGCCCTGTACTCCCAGCTCAGGCGGATGGAGCTCGAGCACCCCGAGCTGATCCGCAAGGATTCCCCCACGCAGCGTGTGGCTCCCGCACCGATGTCGGATCTCGGGAAGGTGACGCGCAAAAT
Source organism: Myxococcota bacterium (assembly GCA_041309365.1). Lineage (GTDB taxonomy): Bacteria > Myxococcota_A > Polyangia > DRWM01 > DRWM01 > JAFDER01. The sequence continues at coordinate 12,666 of JBFYZU010000175.1, read as the reverse complement.
CAGGATGGAGAGCCTGGACAACACCTACGAGATGGACGACCTCGCGGAGTTCGTGAGGCGAGTCGAGGAAGGGCTGGGCGAGAGCGACGTGACCTATGTGCTCGAGCCCAAGATAGACGGCGTGAGCCTGGAGCTCACGTACAGGGCAGGCTCTCTCGTGCTGGCCTCCACCCGAGGAGACGGCCTCACGGGCGAGGACGTGACCCACAACGCGCGCACCATCCGCGCCATTCCTCTCGCCATCCCGGACATCCGGGAGATGATCGTGCGGGGGGAGGCGTACATCCGTCGAGAGGACCTGGCTGCCATCAACGTGGAGCGCGAAGACGACGGTGAGGAGCCTTTCGCGAACCCACGCAATGCATGCGCTGGAAGTCTTCGACAGCTCGACCCGACCGTGACGGCCCGCAGGCGGTTGCGCTTTTTCGTATGGGATCTCCTCGGGCGAGAGAACGGTTTTTCGTCCCACCACGAGTCGCTCGAGTGGGTGGCTCGGCTCGGCCTGCCAACGCACGGCAGGCACGTGGTGTGCCACGGCCTCGAGGAGATCGTCCCTGCCCTGCACGCGCTGCGCGAGTCCAGGTCGAAGCTCGCGTACGACATCGATGGCGCCGTCATCAAGGTGGATTCATACGCCCACCGTGAAGCCCTCGGCTCTACGGCCAAGGCGCCCAGGTGGGCGGTGGCCTTCAAGTACGCGGCAGAGCGCGCCGTGACGCGGCTCATCGACATCGAGGTGCAGGTGGGTCGCACCGGCGTGCTCACGCCGGTGGCCAGGCTCGCCGCGGTGAGGCTGGCCGGCACCAGGGTGTCGCAGGCGTCGCTTCACAACGAGGACGTGATACGGGAGCGGGACATCAGGATCGGCGACCTGGTGGAAGTGCAGAAGGCCGGAGAGATCATCCCTCAGGTGGTGCGGCCGATGATCGAGCACAGGACGGGCGTTCAGGAGCCCTTCAAGATGCCCACGAGCTGCCCGTCGTGCGGCTCGTCCGTCGTGCGGCTCGAGGGCGAGGCCGCGACGCGATGCGTGTCGCGTACATGTCCCGCCCGGGTCAAGGCGAGCATACGCCACTTCACCCTGCGAGGCGCCATGGACATCGAGGGGCTGGGCGTCAAGCTCATCGAGCAGCTCACGGCGAAAAAGATGGTCCTGGACGTGGCAGACCTGTTCACCCTGCGCAAGGAGGACCTGCTGGGGCTCGATCGCATGGGCGAGAAGAGCGCTGATAACCTCCTTTCGGCCATCGACGAGGCCAGGACCCAGAGGGCCATGTGGCGCATCATCAACGGACTCGGTATCCCGGGTGTGGGTGCCGTCGTGGCGAAGCTGATGACATGCTGCGTCTCCGACCCGGGCGATCTGCTCGAGCGGGATCCAGCCGTGCTCATGGACGATCTCTCGAGACAGCACGGAATCGGACCGATGATAGCGACCTCCGTCAGGCAATGGCTCGAGGACCAAGACAACAGGGACGTCGTGGCGAAGCTCGTGACAGCCGGCGTTTGTCCCTTGACCGAGGTCGCTTCCGTACGCGGCCCCCTGTCCGGGTCGAGCTTCTGCATCACGGGGACCTTGAGCCGACCCAGGGCCAGGGTACAGGAGCGCATCCGGGCGGCTGGCGGAGAGGTGCACAGCTCGGTCAAGAAGGACACCACCTTCCTCGTGGCAGGCGAGAACGTGGGTCATCGCAAGCTCGAGAAGGTCAGGAGCACCGCGACCAGGGTCATCGACGAGGCCGAGCTCGAGAGGATGATGGGAGATGCCCGGTGAGCCCAAGGTCCTGCAAGCCGGTTCCCGTGGTGCTCGTGCACCGTGCAGGGGGTAAAAGCTCGGAGTTCGACGAGGTGCTCGAGAGGTTGAGAGCCGTGCAGCCCCGGAGGGTCTTCGCGGCCGTGGATCTGCCGGGCCGGCGGCGCTCTGCCGATCATCCGGGACGGATGAGCGCGATGGCCGAGCACGTGGTGGATCGCGTCATCGAGCTCCAGGGAGGACCGGCCCTGCTGGTGGGCCATTCCATGGGCGGTGCGGTGAGCCTGCTGGCCGCTTTGGACTTCCCTGCCTGGGTCAGTGGGCTCGTGGTGATAGGATCCTCGGCCGGGACGACCATCCCTTGCACCCTGGCCACGATCATGGATGACGAGGCCACCTTTCAGGGCCGCGCCATGGCTGTGGAGTCGCTCTCGCCGTCTCTGGATCCTGCCAGGCGCGACGCGCTTCTGGCCCGCATGGGACGGGTGCCCTTCTCGGTCCTGCGCGCCGATCTGAAAACCGCCGGCATGACGGATCTCGGACCCAGGCTCGGCGAGCTCACCGTCCCCGTGCGGATCCTCGTGGGTCAAGACGACAGGCTCGTCCCCCCCGACGAGGGAATGATGCTCGAGCAAGCGGTGCCTGGCGCAACACTGAGGGTCTTGCACGGCAAGGGCCACATGATGCAGTGGGAAGCCGTGGATGAAATTGCCGACGAGGTCCTGCAGATGGCGGCCTCGCTGGACAGAGGGTGATCCGTGCTCAGGGAGCTCACAGACAGGATCGCCAGATTGCCGGGTGACTTTCTCGAGCCGCTCGTGGATCTGAGGCTGCGGCTCTTCGGTCCCGGCAGCTATGGAGCGATGCTCGCGCGCGTGCTCGTCGTGTTCTGGGCGGACTACGACGATGTCATGGACGTGATGGAGCGCTCCGGCAGCCTGACCGAGCTGGCCGGCAACTTCTCCGATCTGGGGTGGGACTGGGAGCGCAGGAGTCGCGAAGAGCTCACGGCGGGCCATCACATCAGTGCCCGCGACGGTTTCCGAAGAGCGGCCGTGTACTACGGGGTCGAGGCATGGGCGGCCACGTCCAAGGCTGCCATCCGCGATGCGTACGTCGATATCCACAGGTGCCACGACAAGTTTTGCGAGCTTTCCAGCAACGGCGTCGAGGACGTGGAGATCCCGTATCGCGGGAAGACCCTCCCCGGATTTCTGCGGATGCCGGCTGGTGATGCGATCCGGCTCGGCTCGTCGAAGCCGCCCCTGCTCGTGATCGTCCAGGGACTCGACAGCCTCAAGGAGTGGCTCGAGCTGTTCGAGCGCAGGGCCACCGAGCGGGGGTTCGCCACCTTGAACTTCGACATGCCGGGCAACGGGGAGAGCCTTGCCAGGGGCATCGCGCTGCACCACCCGGACGACGTGCTGGCGGTCGGGCTGGGCGTGCGCAGCTTCATCGACGGCCTCACGACGGTGGACAGGCGCCGCGTGGTGCTGTTCGGCTTCTCGCTCGGTGGGCAGTGGGCCCTGACACTCACTCCGGATGCGATCCGTCCGGTTGCAGTGGCAACGCTGGGAGCTCCGTTCGACTACTCGTTCCTCTCGCGGATGACACCAACGGAGCTCAGGCGCGCGGCTTTCGCGACCGGGCACGACAACGTCCAGGCCATCCGCCGCAAGGTGGAGGGCGTGAGCCTGCGAGAGACGTTGCGCACCATCGAGGTGCCGGTCCTGCTCATCCACGGAGAGCTGGATCGCGAGGTCCCGGTCTGGCATGCCGAAGCCATCCACGACGCCCTGCTCAGCCCCAAGGAGCTTCTCGTCGTCGAGGGCGAGGACCATCTCACGACCCGCTCGCTACGCCGGAGGGTCCTGCCTTACGCCTTCGACTGGCTCATGGACAGGGTCCTGGAGCGCGAGGGCCCCTGCGATCCCTGAGACGGGGCTCGGGACCTTGAATTTCGACATGAATCTGTTAGTCCATGGGACATGCGCAAATTCCTGTTTCACATCGTCGCGATGACGTCGCTCTTCACCTGGGCCGACCAGGCTCTGGCCGAGGACAAGGCCATCATCGACAGGCTCGCCGACGTGGTCGAGATCCACGCCGTGGGTTTCGAGCCGACCGGCCAGGCCACGATCGCCCACCTGGACAAGAAGGGTGAGAAGGCCTTCGAGCAGGCCGTGGAGCAGGGTTACTGCTACCGCTTCTTGGCCGTGGGCGAGAAGGACAGCTTCAAGCTCGGCTTGCGCGTGACATCCGGGGCGGACATCCTCGGCGAGACCTCCTCGCCCTTGCCCGTGGCCCTTCTGGACGCCTGCGCGTCGAGCGACCAGACGTTCAAGGCATCGGTGAGCACCAAGGCCTTCGGCGGCGACTTCATCTACGCCGTTTACAGGGTCAAGTCGAAGAAGACTCCTGCCAAGGGCGAGGTGGGAGCCCGCATGCTCGTCCTGGCGCAGAAGAACGTTCCTGGTGCCAGCCTGGTCGCCGTGCCCACCACCGCGGTTCTCGCGAAGGGCAAGGGATTCAGCCTCACCGTCGAGGTCCAGGCAGAGACCTGCTACAAGTTTCTCGCAGTGGGCGGAAGCGGAGTGGACGACGTGAGCATCCAGGTCAAGAGCAAGGCCCAGATCGTGACCGAGGATACGACCACCGGCGATCACCCCATCGTGGAATACTGCCCCAAGAGCGCGGGAACCGTCGTCGTGCAGGTCGTTGCCACGGCTGGACAGGGCGCGGTGCTCGCTTCGGCGTTCTTGGCCCCCGCATCCGCCATCCTGGTGGGAGTGAACGACGCGCAGACAGCCCTCGACAACCGTCTCGAGAGCGAGGCCGAAATCTACGCTCCGGACATGAACAGGGTCGGCATCGTGCACTCCGGTGACATCGTCAACAAAAAGCCCCTCTGGTTCGACGTGCAGCTGGCCAAGGGTGTCTGCTACAAGTTCATCGCCGTGGGTGGTGCGGGCATCGACGATCTGGACATCGAGCTCAAGAAGACCAAGGCCAATAAGCAGGTCATGTCCAAGGACACCACGGACGACGACGCCCCCATTGCCGCTCACTGCGCCGATGCGTCCGATCCGGCGGTGATCAAGCTCGCCTCGCTGGGATCGGGCAGCTACTCCTTCGCCGTCTATGCGGGTGCATCGGCCGAGGCGGGTGCCACCGCCGGTTACGAGGACCTCGTGAACGCCATGCAGAAGGCATTTGCCGGGACAGGCGATGGCTACGAGCCCGCCGGCAGCATGGAGACCGTCGTGCTGGGAGACCAGACGGAGGCGGGCTTCGACCTGAAGATGGCCTCGGATCGCTGCTACGGGCTTCTCGTGGTCGGGCTGGGGGATGTGGCCGCCCTGTCCATGACGGTCACAGGCGATGGCAACAAGCTCGCCTCTGCCACCAAGAGCCAGAGCACGCTCTTTGTGGAGCACTGCCCCGACTCGGACGTGGTGGCCGTGGTGAAGATCGCGAGCATCTCGGGGCAGGGGCCAGCCGCCTACCAGGCCTTTTCGAAGCCTTCCGATGTCGACCAGGTGTTCATACCCATAGGTGGGCTTTCGAACAGCTTCATCGCCAAGGCCATCCGGAAGATGCACGGCAAGAGCGGCAAGTACAGGCCCGCCGTGACGGACATGCTCTCCGGCGACCTCGACACGGCGAAGACCAGGACATTCGACGTCGAGCTCAAGGGCGACAAGTGCTACACCATCCTGGCGGCCGGCAACCCATCGGTCAAGGAGCTGCACGTCAAGCTCACGAGCCCCATCGGCGAAGAGATCGCCTCGGGCAAGGACCAGGGTTCCAAGGTCGTCGTCCACACGACACCCTGCCCGAAGTGGAACGGCACCTACAAGCTCGAGGTGAAGATGTTCATGGGGTACGGGGAGTTCGGGGTCCAGGTCTTCGGCGAGTGATCCCTTGATGGCAGGTCACGATGGCTTGTGGCTTGCGGTCACCGTCGTCCTGATCCCGCCACGAGGCGTGTACGAGATCGTGACGACCATGCGCTCGGGCGCGAGCAGGGCCACGAGATCGTCGAGGATCCTGTTGACGGCGTGCTCGTAGAAGATGCCCACGTCGCGGTACTGCATCAAGTAGAACTTGAGGCTCATGAGCTCCACGATGCGGTCCGACGGAGTGTAGGCGATGTGCACCGTGCCGTGATCCGGGAGGCCGGTCATGGGGCACACCGAGGTGAACTCGGGTTGCTCTATCTCGACGGTGATGGAGCGCCTGCCCGCGTAGGCGTACGGCTCGGATACCAGGACATCCGGATCCACGGTCTCGGGTGCCAGGGCCTCGGCTTTCATCCTGTCTCGCATCCTGTCGAGCCGGTCGCGGTCCATCACGGCTTCTTCTCGAGCTCGTCGAGCAGACGGGTCAGCCTCATGGCGCAGAACCTGGGACCGCACATGGAGCAGTAATGGGTGGAAAGGTTGCAGAACTCCTCGCCCCCTCCGGTGTAGCGCTCCCTGGCCCTGTCCGGATCGAGACTGAGCTCGAACATGCGCTCCCAGTCGAAGCGGTAGCGGGCCGCGCTGATCGCGTCGTCGCGCTCCCTGGCTCCCGGCTTGCCGAGCGCCACATCCGCTGCGTGGGCCGCGATCCTGTAGGCCACGACCCCCTGCCTGACGTCCTCGAGGTTAGGCAGGCACAGGTGCTCCGACGGCGTGACGTAGCAGAGCATGGACGCACCACTGTAGGCAGCCATGGTGGCGCCGATCGCGCTCGTGATGTGATCGTATCCGGGGGCGATGTCCGTGACCACGGGACCGAGCACGTAGAAGGGTGCGTCGTCGCAGACTTCCCTCTCTCTTTGCATGTTCATGGCGATCTGGTCGAATGGCACGTGCCCGGGTCCCTCGATCATGACCTGCACCTCGGCCTTTCGTGCCCGGCGGCAGAGCTCGCCGAGCACCTCGAGCTCTGCGAACTGCGCCTCGTCGCTGGCATCGGCCAGGGAACCCGGCCTGAGCCCGTCGCCCAGGCTCAGCGTCAGGTCGTGTCGCCGGCAGAGCTCGAGGACCTCGTCGAACCTCTCGTACAGGGGGTTCTGCCGTTCGTGGATGAGCATCCACTGCGCCATCAGGCTCCCGCCACGGCTCACGATGCCCGTGAGGCGCTTTCGCGCCATGGGGATGTGTTCTCGCAGAAGGCCGCAGTGCACGGTGACGAAGTCGACGCCCTGCTCGGCATGCTCGCGCACGATGCCCACGAAGTCGTCCGAGGCGAGGTCTGCAACATCATTCACCCGGGAGACGGCCTCGTACACGGGCACGGTACCCAGAGGGGCTCGACAGGCCTCGAGCAGGGCCGCCCGGATGCGTGGGATGTCACCACCGCTCGACAGATCCATGATGGCGTTCGCGCCGTGACGGAGGGCCACGTCGAGCTTCGAAATCTCGCCATCGATGTCCGAGGCGACCGTGGAGTTTCCTATGTTCGCGTTGATCTTGCACGTCACCGAGCGACCGATGGCAAGTGGCACGAGGCTCGTGTGGTGCACGTTGGCGGGGATGATGAGGCGACCCGAGGCGAGCTCGTCGATGACCCTGCCGATCTCGAGCCCCTCGTGCTCGGCCACGAAAAGCATCTCTTGAGTGGCGCGTCCCTGACGCGCCTCGTGCACGAGAGTGGCCGGATAGGAGCCGGCCCTGGGATTGGTGGTTCGAGACATGTCCCGGCATTCTCTATAGATCAGCGCACATCCACATGCAACGACAGATGGGGGAAACTTCCGGCCTGTTCGCGACGATAAGAAGCAACCACGAGGAGGTCGCCATGAGAGTACCCGCCATCACCCTTGCGTGCGTTCTGGCTCAAGCTTCCTGCGTTGCCGGGGGGGGGACTTTGCACGAACTGGCCATCAAGCACAACGATGCCGGGGTCTTTCTGCTGGCCCAGGGGCAGCTGGCGAGCGCCCGGTCGGCGTTCCTGCTCGCCCTGGAGTACAACCCCGACTTTGCCGAGGCGCACAACAACCTCGGCATAGCCGCCATGCGCGAGGGGGACGAACCGGCCGCCTTCGACCACTTCGCCCTCGCGCTCAAGCTCAACCCCGATTTTGCCCAGGCCCACAACAACATGGGGGTGCTGTACCTGAGGGACGAGAACCTGGATCTGGCCATTCAGGAGTTCACTAACGCCCTTGCGGTGGACCCGGGGTACGTTGAGGCGCGCCTCAACCTGGCCCTGAGCCTGTCGGCATCCGGCGAGCACCTCGCTGCCATGGAGCACCTCAGGAGGGTCGTGCTCGTCATGCCCGACAACGTCGATGCCCTGGTCGCCATGGGCATGCTGCTCCTGCAGGAAGGCGACCTGATCAGGGCCCAGAAAATGGCCGATGAGGCCCTGGTGCTCGAGCCTGCAAGCTGCGAGGCCTGGCTCCTTCTGGCAAGGGTGCACCTCGATGCAAAGAGGACCGAGGAGGCGCTTATTGCCCTTGCCCAGGCGGATCTTCTCGCACCCGAGCCGGTCACCTGGCTGGCCCTGGGCCTCGCCCATCTCGCCGCCGGCAACGCGGACAGGGCGATCTTCTGGCTGAACAAGGAGCTCGAGCGCAACCCCGACAGCCCGGACGCGAAGGAGGCGCTCGAGCTTTTTGCCGAGGCGCATTGAACGGCGTCTACTGGCTGATATAGCAGTTAATTACCTTGCTCCGAGCGATCCGGATCGCCGTCTTGACGCCATGCGACACACAGGGCTAAAGTGACCATCTCGAAGCGTGAGCAGCCGTGCATGGCAGGCGGCTCATCTGTCGAGATCCCCCTTATGGGGGTCTTCGATGCCCACGGTTACCCTCGACGGTGAGGCCGTCCAGGCCTCCGAGAGGTCTCGATCGACATGCTGACCTCCGATACGCCCGGTCGCATCGCCATAGCTTCAAAGTGCAGGGCCAGCGCCCTGCCACTCGAGCGGCCGTGATCCGATTGGGAGAAGAGCTGGCGCCCGGAAAAATCGGCGCGCCTGGCATGCTGCTCATCGGCGCGGCAGGCCGCAAGTGCGGAAAGACCCTGCTCGCAGAGGGCCTGCTCGCGATCTGGGGCCGCGATCGTGCCATGGCAGGCGCCAAGGTCACGACGGTGCACGAGGACGAGAAGGCCTGTCCCCACGGTGGCGAGGGATGCGGAGCGTGCACGTCGTTCGAGGGGCCTTTCAGGATCGTCGAGGAAGCCGGCGAGGCCAGGGGCAAGGACACCACGAGGTTGCTCGATGCTGGCGCGAGACCCGTCGTCTGGCTGTGCGTCAGAAAGACCCGGCTTCTGGAAGGTGCCCGCGAGCTCGTGCGGCGGCTCGGGGCCGACACGCCCACCCTGTGCGAGTCCAACAGCCTGCGTACCGTCCTCGATCCTGGCCTGTTCGTCATCGTCAGGCGACGCGGCGAGACGACCGTCAAGCGCTCCTGTCGCAGGGTCTGGGACATGGCAGACGCTATCCTGGAGTTCGACGGTGCGCGCCACGACCCCCCGATGGAGGCGTTCTCGCTCGACCGGGGTCGATGGTGCCTCAGGCGAAAGGCCACTGCCATCGTCCTGGCAGGTCGCAACGGCGCGACGACGTGCACGGACAGGGCACTTTCGCTTCTGGATGGCGAGCCCCTGGTCAAGCACGTGGTGGACCAGCTCAGGCCCCACTTCGACAGGATCCTCGTGAGCACCGGTGACCCGGAGAGGTTCTCTTTTCTCGGAGTGCCCATCGTTGAGGACTCGGAACCGGCGCAATGCACGATGACGGCCATCGCCAAGGCCCTGGCCAGATCGGAGGACGAAACGAACCTGGTCGTCCCGTGCGATCTTGCGCATTTGCCCGTCGACCTGATGTACAGGCTGCTGCGTCGCGCCCGTACGGGGTGCGACGTGGTCGTGCCCGTGTCGGGGTCGGGTGTGTACGCGCCGCTGTTCGCCGTATACAACAGGCACGCACTGGCGCACATCGAGAAAAGACTCGAAGAGGGTTCGCGAAGCTCGACGGACATCTACGAAAAGTGCGAGACGATCGCCGAGCCGTCGCACGAGGGAGGGCTTTTCGGCGACGTCGACACCGGACCATGAGATCGCCGTCTCATGAGAGGCACGAGACGACCCTCGATGCCCGGTGACGGGGAGAACGTCCATCTGGTCGTTTGACAGCAGGGGCGCCGGGGCTTATCTATTTTGTGCGACAAACCCACCTCAGAGGAGGCTCACGTGGATCCGGCTACATTCGACCGCATCATCGAGGAGAGCATCGCCGAGGAGATCGCTTCCCGCGATTTCTACGCCCAGGCCTCGAGACGCATCGCAGACTCCGGCGTGAAGGAGATCTTCGAGTCTCTCTCGAAGGACGAGGAGCAGCACCGGCTCACGCTCGAGAGGTTTCGTTTCGATCCCCTGGCCAGGGTCGAGTTCGCGAAGGTGGCCGACTTCGGTGTCGCCGAGGCCGAGGTCAACAGGCCCTTCTCGTTCGACATGACGCCGAAGGACGCCTTCTCGCTCGCCATGAAGAAGGAGCAGAAGGCCATGGAGATCTACCAGGAATTCGCCGCCAGATGCTCCGATCCGGAGATCAGGGGTCTCTACACCGAGCTCGCCGAGATGGAGCGGGGCCACAAGGCCAGGCTCGAGGATCTTTTCACCAATGTCGCCTATCCGGAACAGTGGTAGGCATCACCTGTCGAGATCGCAGCGCAGACAGCGCGAAGCTTCCTCGATGGCGTCCTTTTTGGAGTATGGCTTTTCCACCTGGTCGAAGCTCCCGACCCTATGCTCCATGGGAAGGTGCTTCATCGAAGGCCGGTAACGGGCTTTCGTCTCCGTCTCGACGGGCGGAAGCTTCGAGACGTCCTCCGGCGGCGCGAGCCTCTCCTCGATGTCGCCGTTACCCCCGAGGAAGCGATCGATGGCGATCGCGGCAGCTCGTCCCTGGGCGATGGCCTGCACCACGGAAGCAGGGCCGAGCACGACGTCCCCGCCGGCGAATACTCCGTCCATGGAAGTGGCCGGGGTTCGGGCTTTTACCGCGATACGCTGGGTTCGCATGTCGACATCGACGCCGAGCCTTCCGGGGATGTCGGGAAACTGCCCGATGGCCGCGATGACCGAGTCGAAAAGCTCATCGCGCTCGCTGCCCTCGACGGGCACGGGCCGGCGGCGACCCGATGAGTCCATCTCCGACAGCTCCATCTTCTGGATGGTGACGACGAGACCCTTCTTCGTCCTGCGCAGCCGGACGGGGAGCGTCAGGGTCTCGAGCCTGATGCCCTCTGACAGGGCGTCGGCGATCTCCGCCTCGTCGGCGGGCATCTCGTCGCGTGTGCGGCGGTACAGAAGGGTCACCTCGCCATTGCCCAGCCTGAGGGCCGTTCGCGCGGCGTCGATGGCCGAGTTGCCACCGCCCACCACGGCCACCTTCCTGCCGACCGTCGGCTTTGTTCCCATCGAGACGCTGCGCAGGAACTGGACGCAGTCGAACACACCCTCGGACTTCTCGCCCTTCACGCCCAGCCTGGAGGCCGCGTGGGCGCCCATGCCGAGAAACACCGCCGAAAACCCCATCTTCTTGAGCTCCGACACGGATTCGATCTTGGTCCGGGTCCTGATCTTCACACCTGCGGCCTTGACGATGTCGATGTCGTGATCCAGGTCGGCGTCCGGCAGCCGGTAGCGCGGGATGCCCGTGCGCAGCATGCCCCCCGTGACCGGGAGCTCCTCGAAGATGGTCACGTCGTGACCCTTGACCCGCGACAGGTAGTAGGCCGCCGTGAGACCGGCTGGCCCGGACCCCACGACGGCCACCTTGCGGCCGGTCCGTGGTGCGACGGGTCCTATGGTCTTCTCGGCCTTCTTGCCGTAGGCCACGGCTGCGCCCTTGAGCGCGCGGATGGCTATGGGCTCGTCGAGCTGTCCCCTCTTGCATCTGGTCTCGCAGGGGTGGAAGCAGACCGTGCCGCACACGGACGGCAGCGGCATGTTCTCGCGCACGACGAGGTATGCACTCTCGAAGTTGCCCTGACCTATCTCCCTCACGTAGCGGTGTGCCTTCACTCCCGCCGGGCAGGTGTGGTGACATGGAGCATCCACGAGAGCCTTGCACACGGCCGCACGGCAGTGCTTGTCGTGGATGTGCTCCTCGTACTCCTCCCTGAAGTACTGGATCGTCGTCAGTGCGGGGTTGGGCGCTGTCTGGCCGAGCCCGCACAGCGACGTGTTCTTGATGACCTGGCCCAGCGACTCGAGCTTCTCGATGTCTCCCGAGACACCCTGGCCCGCGCAGATACGCTCGAGGATGCCAAGCATCTTGCGCGTGCCCAGCCGGCAGGGCGTGCACTTCCCGCACGACTCGTTCTGCGTGAACGTGAGAAAATACCTGGCCAGGTCCACCATGCACGTGTTCTCGTCCATGATGACCAGGCCGCCCGAACCCATGATGGAGCCGGCCTTGGCGAGCGTTTCGTACTCGATGGGCAGGTCCCGGAGCCGTGCGGGCAAACAACCCCCAGAAGGGCCGCCCGTCTGGGCCGCCTTGAACTTGCCTTTTCCGGGGATTCCGCCACCGATCTCGTTGATCACCCGGTCCAGCGTGATGCCCATGGGCACCTCGATGAGGCCCGAGTTGTTGATCTTGCCCGTCAGGGCGAACGTCTTCGTACCCCGCGAACCAGGGGTCCCGAACTGCGCGAACCAGTCGGCTCCCTCGCGCAGGATGGTGGACACGTTGGCGAAGGTCTCGACGTTGTTGATGTTGCTGGGCTTGCCGAACAATCCCTTCTGCGCCGGGAACGGGGGGCGCGGGCGCGGCATGCCTCGCTCGCCCTCGATGGAGGCCATGAGCGCGGTTTCCTCGCCGCACACGAACGCGCCGGCGCCGAGGCGGACCTCCACCTCGAAGGCGAACTGCGTCTCGGCCACCTTGCTGCCGAGGAAACCTGA
>JBFYZU010000174.1:0-7134 GCA_041309365.1 Myxococcota bacterium | reverse complement strand
AAGCTCCGCGCCGAGATCCCGGGCGACTTCAACGTGCTCCCGCACAAGGCCTGGGCCATGTACGCACCCCGCATCAAGGCCATCTCCGACTCCTGGACGATCTCCGTCGAGTAGGCCTCCCGAGACGGCCACGACCGCCGGGACGAGGGGGGCAGCGTGGTGCCGGAGCTTGGAGAGTGTTAATCTTCGACCCTGCAACCGTACAGCATCACGAAAGGGGGTCGACCCCATGATGACCCGCAGAATCCTCGCCTGCGTCCTCGTCGCACTGCTCGGCTCGCGCTGCGGCACCGAGGCCATGAAGTCCTGCTCGTGCTCGCAGGCCGTGCCCGAGAAGGACTGGTCCAAGGAGGTCGTGTTCGAGAAGGAGCCACCCTGGCCGCCCGAGCCTCCCCTGGTCTACCGCGGCCCGTGGGAGGATGACCAGGGCAAGCCGGAAGCCCTGGTCACGGCCGAGGCCGAGTTCGAGAAGAAGAACTACGAGACAGCCCTCGACGGCTACCGATCCTTCATGGGGAAGAACCCGAAGAGCCACTGGGTTCCCCACGCCACCTTCCAGATGTCGCGCTGTCACTACCAGCGCAGCGAGTACGACGACGCGCTCGAGGTCGTTTCGGCCTTCATCGCGGCGAAGCCGGGCACCCTCTGGGAGGCCAGGGCGCGGATCGTCTTGTCCTCCCTCTACCTTGCCCTGCCCACGTACGGCTACGAGATGGGCGAGACCATCACATACGACTACGAGCACCGCGAGGGCGAGTACCGCTACCTCGGCGACGAGAACAAGGCAAAGGCCATCGCCGCCCTCGAGGACGCGAGGCTGGCTTACGTGTCGCTCGTGAAAAAGACTCCCGGCGAGACGGGCGCGTCACCCGAAGACGATCTGGGGCTGGAAGCAGTGGACGCGGTCTTTTTGCTGATACGCGACATCGACAGCTCCAGCTGGGACAAGTACGACCCGTGCCCGCCGAACGAGCCCGTGGTTTTGCCGGATCCGTCCGGCCGCTACGACCCGAGCTGGGTGACCCGCCAGAAGCTCCTCTACCTGTTCGAGGACGTGAAGGCCATGAACGCAGGCCGCGAGGACACGCACCCCGTGGCCTGGGCCGGGTTCAAGAAGGCGCTCTTTCTCATGCACTACCCCGAGTGCGCACCGGCCGGGTGGCTGAAGGAGAGTCAGAAGGCGAACGAGGCCTTCGAGAAGAGCAAGCGCGCCGAATGGGAGAAAAAGACGGGCAAGCCGTCAGCGGACTTGTCGCTCGCCCATGTTCTCGACGACCTCGACGCCGAAGACATGCAGGCGCAACGCTTCGATCCCGGATCCGCGCTGGATCCGCTCGCCATCGTCGATGCGCTGATGAAGGCCCACCCCGGCGATCCCCACATCGAGCTGTACGAGGCCACCAGAGGACGCATCATGGAGGGCCGGGGTGAGTACCTCGCGGCCGAGAAGGTCTACGAGAAGTTCCTGGCGAAGCACCCCGAAAGCCCCTGGGCCGGCGACGTCGAGCAGAGCCTCCACTCCATGCGCAAGAAGTCTCTCGGCCTCGACCCGGGCAACGACGTCACCTACCCCGGGCAGGACGCGCGGGTCACCTTCGTCACCCGCAACCTCGACGAGGTGCAGGTGGACGTGTACGCGGTGGACCTGGCAAGCATGGCCCTGTCGGGCAAGCTGCTCAAGGACCCCTACTCGAGCTTCACCGACGTCATGAGCTCCATTTCGGACTTCGAAGGTGCCCGCAAGACGCTCAAGAAGAAGGTGTTCGACACGACCGTGAAGACGGGAGACGCTGGCGACTACAAGGAGCGCCACGGCTCGCTGATCCTGCCGGCCGACCTGCCCGTGGGAACGTACATGATCCACGCGCACGCCGGCGGGATCGAGGCCATCGAGCCGTGGATCAAGAGCGACATCGTGATCGTGGGCAAGCCCCTCGCGGACGAGATGCGCTTCATCGTCACGGACGCCCTCACCGGCGCCTTGCTCCCCGGCATCGCCTTGACGGTCAAGGAGACCTACGACCAGGGCTGGGCGTACGTTCCCAAGGTCAAGGTCACGAAGGCCCAGACCGACGACGAGGGGCGCTACTTCTACCCGTACACCAGGGGGGCCGACATCTCCTACAACCGCGTGGCAGTCCTGGCCAGAAGCGCCGGGGGCATGGCCATGACGAGCGCGACGTCGTCTCCGTACTACCACAGCTCCGCCACGGGCCTCACCTACCGCATCTTCACCGCCACGGACCGCCCTGTCTACCGTCCGGGCGACACCGTCAGGTTCAGGCACGTCGTGCGGGCCTACCAGGACGGGAAGAACGTGAACGAGGAGGGCCTGAAGGTCATCATGGACGTGCGCGACCCCAACGGCGACAGCCTCCTCGAGAAGACGAAGAGCACGAGCGCGTTCGGCACGGTCTTCGGCGAGGTCCAGATCCCCGAGGACGCGGCGCTGGGCGTCTACTCGGCGGGCGCCCTTGTCAAGGATCACGAGTGGCGCTCCTACCAGAGCTCGGGGAGCAGCTTCCGCGTGGAGGAGTACAAGAAGCCCGAGTTCGAGGTGAAGGTCCTGCCCGGCAAGGCCATTGCCCGGCCCGGCGATCGGGTCGAGGCGCGCATCACGGCCACCTACTACTTCGGGGCGCCCGTGGGCAATGCAGGCGTCAAGTACAAGATCTACCGCACCCCGTTCGTGCACTCCTACGTGATGCCGGATCGCTGGGACTGGCTCTACGGCCCCGGCTTCGGCATCGTGCGCCAGGTCTCCTTCGCCCCGGGCGACGACCTCGTGGCCGACGGAGAGGGGCGGACCGACGACGTGGGCGAGATGATCGTGAAGCTCCCCGACCTCCCGAAGGACGAGGAGCGCGACTACACCTTCAAGGTCGTTGCAGAGATAACGGATCCTTCGCGCAGGGTCATCAGCGGGGAAGGAAGCCTCAAGGTCACCCGCTATCCCTACTACGCCTACATCACCCCCCAGCACGGCTTCTACACGGCCGGCGACGATGTCGAGGTGGAGATCCGCGCCCTCACTGCCGACGACGAGCCTGTCATGGCGAAGGGAACCGTGACCGTGGCGCGCCTCGTCCACGTGGCCGGCGAGGAGCCCACCTCGAAGGCCGTGGACGAGCGCAAGCTCGACCTCGACGCCGAGGGGCGCGCCTTCTACCGGTTCGCGGCCCAAAGCCAGGGACAGTACAGGGTCACCTACACCTCCGTGGCCGCCGAAGGCGGCGCCGAGGTCGAGGTCGAGCGGATCGTGAACGTGGCCGGCGGGGCCATGGTGGCCAAAAGCTTCAGGTTCGCTGGCGTGGATGTCACGAGCGAGAAGAGGACCTACACGAGGGGCGATACCATCACGCTTTTCGTGCAGAGCCCGTGGGAGGATGCGACCCTGTGGGTCACGTACGAGGGCGGAGACGAGGTCTTTTACGACGAGATCCTCAGGCCCGAGGGCGTGGGCGCCTTGCTCGAGGTCGAGGCGACCGACCGGCTCCACCCGAGCTTCTTCGTGCGGGTCACCGCCGTGCGCGATGGCAAGGTCCACAGCGTCACCAGGGAGATCTTCATCCCGCCGGGAGAGGAGATCCTCGACGTCTCCGTGAAGCTCGACCGCGAAGAGTACGAGCCGCGGTCGAAGGGCGTTCTCGACGTCACCGTGAAGGACCACGAGGGCAAGCCCCTCGTGGGAGAGGTGTCTTTGTCGGTATTCGACAGGTCCGTGCTCTACATCCAGTCCGAGACGGCAGGCGACATCCGCTCCACCTACTACGGCGAGCGGCGCTATCACGACGTGGAGGAGTTCCACTCCGCCCAGATATGGCTGTACGGCTACTCGAGGGACGACACGCCGTGGCCGTACTTCGACACCTACGGTCTGCCCACCTCGTACGGCTCCTTCAGCGAGCCTTACGCCAACCGCGGGCTCTATTTCACCTGCCCATCCTGCGAGCAGGCGCGCACCAGCCCCTGGAAGTACGAGATTCCCGGCACGCAGGCACCCGTGGCGCAAGACGGCATCCACTCCGGAACTGGAGAGGGTTACGGCACCATCGGCCTCGGCAATCTCGGGACCATAGGCCACGGCGGGGGCGGAGGATCGGGTGCTGGATACGGCCGAGGAGGAGGAGGCCTCAAGGGGCGAGGGGCGGTCCCCTCACCGAAGATGGCCAAGGCGCCGGCCTCCGTGGCCATGGGGAGGAGCAAGTCGGAGGACATCCTCGGAGCGCTCTCTGCCGAATCGGCGCCTCTCGAGGACATGGCGCCGGGAGCACCGTCTCCGGACGCCGGCCTGGCCGACGTGGTCCGCGAGAACTTCGCGGACACAGCCCTGTGGGTGCCGGATCTCGTCACCGGCGCAGACGGCCGTGCAACGACCGATGTCGAGTGGCCGGACAACCTCACGACATGGGCAGTGAGGGTGATCGGCGTGGATCGGACGAGCCGTGTGGGCATCGCCCAGGCCGAGGCCGTGACCACCAAGAAGCTCGTCGCGCGGATCGAGACCCCTCGGTTCATGATAGAGGGCGACGTGGTCACGCTGACCGCCGTCGTCAACAGCGATCTGGCCGAGGCCCGCAAGGTGGATCTCGCGCTGGGCCTGACCGGAGGCATCGAAGCCAGGGGGAAGAAGAAGGCCACGATCACCGTGGAACCGGGCAAGGACGCGTCCTTCGACTTCGAGGTCCTGGCGACCGAGCCCGGCGAGATATCGGTCACGCTCGAGGCGCGCGCAGGCGACGAATCCGACGCCGTCAAGAAGACGCTCGAGGTCATGGAGTGGGGGTCCGATCGCATGGTGGCCCGTGCTGGAGCCATGCAGGCCCCCGGAGTCATGGTGCTCGACCTCGACCTCCCGGCCGAGCGGCGCGTCGACACCACCGAGCTCGTTTTGACCCTCGATCCCACCGTGGCCACGGTGGTGCTCAAGAGCATGCCGTACCTCATCCACTACCCTTACGGGTGCGTGGAGCAGACCATGAGCCGCTTTCTCCCCGCGGCCATGGTGGCGCGGACCCTGAAGGACATGGGGATCGAGCTCTCGGACATTCCCAGGCTGGCCAGGGACGCCACGCTGGCGGACCCCGTGGGCTCTGCCCACGGCGCGCCGCAGACATGGTACGACCTGCCCATCTACAGCGACGAGAAGCTCGCCAGCGTGATCAGAGTCGGCCTCCGCCGCCTCGTGAGCTTCCAGCACGGCGACGGCGGCTGGGGCTGGTGGAAGGACGGCAAAAGCGACGAGTACATGACGGCGTATGTCCTGAGCGGCCTCGCGATCGTCCAGGATGCAGGATACGGCGTCGACTCCTACGTGATCGACCGTGGCATGCACTACCTGAGGCAGAAGTACGACCACAGGCGCAACGAGGTGGTCAAGAAGAAGGGCTTTGCGAACATCGACCCCTCCGAGCGCAACCTCATGGCCTATTTGGCCTACGTGCTGAGCCTGCGAAAGATGATCCGGTTCGAGGAGGTGGAAGGCCTCTGGGAGCACAGGGAGTCGATGACCCACTACGGCCGCGCCCTGCTCGCTCTGACCATGCACGACATGGGCGAGACGGAGAAGGCGAAGCTCGCCGTGGCGAACCTCGCCGAGGTGGCATGGAAGGACGAGCAGAACGGCACGGCATCCTTCAAGTTCGAGAACAAGAGCCACTGGCGCTGGTACAACAACCGCATCGAGTCCGTGGCATGGGCCCTGCGTGCCTTCACGGCCATCGAGCCCGAGCACGAGCTCGGGCCGATGTTCGCCCGCTGGCTCGTGAAGAACCGCGAGGGCAACCGCTGGTTCTCCACCAAGGACACCGCCCTGTCCATCCTCGCGCTCTCGGACTACATGCGCGTCCACCAGGAGCTCGACCCGGACTACGACGTCACGGTGAAGATAGACGGCGAGGAGCGGCTCTCATACCACGTGGGCAAAAACGACATCTTCAAGGGGAAGGGAACCGTCATCCTGCGTGGCGAGGAGCTGTCGAGAGACGAGGTCCACATCGAGGTGACCACGAGCGGCAAGGGTGCTGTCTACGCCAGCGCCTTTTTGTCCTACTTCACGAAGGAGAAGACCATCGCGGCCTCCGGCAACGAGATCGCCATCGAACGGCACTACTACCGCCTGCACGAGGTCAAGAAGAAGGTGAAGACCTGGTACGGCGAGGTCACCCGCATCAAGTACGCCCGCGAAGAGCTCGAGACGGGCGCCGGGATCCTGTCCGGCGATCTCGTCGAGGTGAAGATCGTGATCGTGGCCAAGAACGACTACGAGTACCTCGTGTTCGAGGACTTCAAGCCCGCCGGTTGCGAGCCTCTCGCGCTGAAGTCGGGAGGCATCTACGAGAACGGCACGTGGATGAACCGCGAGATGCGGGACGAGAAGGTCGTGACCTTCATCCCGTGGCTCCCACAGGGCGAGCAGATCATCACCTACACCATGCGCGCGGAGATCCCGGGCACGTTCGGCGTCCTTCCCCACAACGCCTACGCCATGTACGCCCCCAGGGTGAAGGCCATCTCGGACTCCTGGAAGCTCGTCATCGGCAAGGGCGAGTGAGACGGGCCAGGGGCTGTGCTGCATCATTTCCGTCTTCGCCTTCGACGGATCGCTCCTGTGAGATCGCCGGCGCCAGGCCACGGGCATCTCGCCTGTTCACACCCGACCCCGAACCGCAGTAGAGTCTGACGATGGGCCGCGGACCCGGAACGGATCCACCTGTGAGGATGATCTCTTCCCCTGCCGATCTCCAGGAGCTGGCAGGGAGGCTCGAGAGAGAGTCCGAGGTCGCCTTCGACACCGAGTTCCACGGGGAGCGCACCTACTGGCCCAGGCTGATGCTCGTCCAGATCGCCACCGCGAACGAGGTCTGTCTCGTCGATCCTCTCGCACCCGGGATGTCGGATGCCACCAGCGGTTTGTTCGCCTTCTTGGCCGAGCGCCGGACGGTCATCGTCGGCCACGATGTCCGCAGCGACCTCGAGATATTCTACCGTGTCTCCGGCAGGCTGCCGTGCCTGGTCTTCGACACGCAGATCGCCGCCTCGTTCGTCGGGATGGGCCAGAGCATCGGCCTCGGCAACCTCGTGAGCTGCCTCGCGGGCATCGAGCTGCCCAAGGGACACACCCTGGCCGACTGG
>JBFYZU010000173.1:0-7512 GCA_041309365.1 Myxococcota bacterium | reverse complement strand
CAGGGGCAGCACTCGGATACCGTCCTTCTCGTAGTCGCGCGTTGCCCCATGGACCTGGAAGAACCTCGGGATGTCCGTCCGGTCCCGGAAGTAGAAGACGTGGGGTGAGACGTTCCGCTCTCCGGTCTTGCATTCCACGGCGAAGATGGGTTTTGCATCGCGCAGGACCACGAAATCGACCTCTCTTCTATCGGTGTCCCGGATGAACCTGAGCTCCATGCGGTATCCCTCGGTGTCCTGGATGAAGTGACAGTACTTGAGGAGATGACTCGCCACGAGGTTCTCGAATCGCGGTCCCGTCTCGGGCACGAGAGACCAGTCCCACATGTACAGCTTCTGCTCCTTTCTCACGGCACGAATCCTCGGGGCACCGAACGGCGCGATGCGGTAGCAGATGAACATCCTCTCGAAGATCTCCAGCCAGCGCAGGACGGTGTCGTGGGCGACACCCAGTTTCTTGCGGAGGCTCTCGACGGAAAGGGGGGCACCGACCCTGTGCAAAAGCTCCTCGGCCAGGAGCTCGAGCTTGCCGATATGCTGCACGTTCTCCATGTCACGGATGTCGTCGTTGATGACGCGATGCATCCGCTCGAGCTGCCACCTGCGCCAGAACCGCGTCTGCGCTCGCAGCAGGGGCTCGGGAAAGCCTCCGAATCTCAGCAGCGACTCCAGACCGGCGTCGGGCATCTCCGCCAGGGACATTGGATGGAGCCTGTACAGATGGTACCGGCCCTGGAGCGAGTCACCCCCCATGCTGTAGTAGTCCAGCCGTGCGGAACCCGTGACGATGATCCGGCGCTTGCCCCTGTGAACGTCGAAGAATCCCTTGACCAGGTTTCGCCACTGGGGATGCTTGTGGATCTCGTCGAGGATCACCGTGGGCTGATCGGCCGGCAGCTCACCACGAAGAAGCCCTTCACGCTTCGTGGGAATGTCCCAGTTGAGGTATCCGGGATGCTCCGTGGATGGCTCATCGAGGAACCCGAGAGCGAACGTCGTCTTCCCGACCTGCCGGGGACCTCCGACGAATACCATCCGGCCATCCAGATCCTCCTCCACATGTAACCTGATGTATCTATTAACAATACCAAACGACATCCCCTGGATCATAGCACAGCATGTGCCAGGAGCAAATCATGGTAAATCCCAATTTACTCATGAGTATATCAGGACTTACCAGGAAACACTCACGGGGTTGGGCGGGAGGGGGGCCACAGGGCAAACGACCCGCCTTTTTCGCGATCCCCCGATGATAAACAACACGAAGAGGAGACGTTGAGAAATCACCAAATACGATCTCATCATCATCCCAAATTTTTCGGGGAATCCGCGCAGCATGTGGATATCTGTGTCGCTTCTCCAGATCCAAGATCAATGTGACGCTTCATGGGCAAGGACATCTCATGAGGTTCAAGATTGACGAGAACATGAGGCCATGCGTATCACCACTCACCCATCACCCAGCCTCGATGATCGCGTCGACCGCAGAGACTATCCTCCTGCACGCCGCAGGGGCAGCTTCCACGGGCGGGGAGAGGTCGATTCTTCTGGGGGTACCTGGCCATGGTGGCGAACGGCGTGAGGAACTGGCAGTCCCTCGGTGAGATTGATGCCACTGGAAGGACCTTCTCGATCTCCTCCAACAGGAAGACCAGGTCGTGGACGTGCGGCGGCTCCACGCCCGCCGCGGCCAGGAGAGCCTTCATGGATTTTTCGGCCGCCTGCTGGGCGTGGAATGCTATGGCGTCGCGGAGCCGGGGAGCGTGCTCCAGCGCGACGGCCATCATCTCCAGATCCTCGTCGCGCCTGGCGATCCAGGGGGCTACTTCCGGATCATCCTTCTGCTTCATAGATCACCTTGCCGGTCTTCACCGCGTGGGCAACGACGCCCGACGACCAGGAAACCTCGTCCTCGTACTCGCGCGGCGTGACGACTATCAGGTCCATGGGAGCATGGACCACCCTTGCGGCAAGTCTTGCGTCGATCGCCACCTCCCAGGTGGGCCGCTCCGTGTCGACAATCACGAGGAGATCCCAGTCGCTCACGGACAGGGAGGACTCCCGGGCGCGTGATCCGAACAGGATGATGCGCTCCGGGCACGTCGCACCCACGATGGCATCCCTGATCGCCTCCAGGGTCTCCCTGTCGTTCATCCAGCGTCCTCTCGCGCTTCGTATCCATGGTATCGCAGCACGGGGCACGCTACAACAACGACATGCACGAGGTTTCTGTCGTAGGCCTGGCGAGCGACAATTACAACTCTCCAGTCATCTGATGCAATCGACCCGTTCGCGATCAGCCTGCGGGCTGACGATGCCCGTGGCTGTGCACCAGATCGAACGCCCTGGGCGCGGTGAAGAAGCCCAATGCCGATCACACGCCCGCGTTGGGCGGCACGAGCACCTGGTCGAGGCGCAAGGCAGGGAGTCTATCGCCGCTCCTGCGGCCGGACAACGGGCGCAGGAGCGGATGGGCCGGATGGCCATCATGCCCCCCATGGTCCGTGCCAAGAGGCCGAGAATGTCAGCCGTGCTCGTCCTTTCGCCACTTGTAGTCGATGATCTCGGTGAGCACGCCGGTCATCTGGCGCGGGTGCACGAAGGTGTACTCGCAGTCGCGGAAGGGGATGGGGTCGGAGATGATCTTGTAGCCCTTCTGCTTGAGCTCGGCCACGGCGTCGCGCGTCTTGTCCACGTTGAAGCCGATGAGGTAGAAGCCCTCTCCCTGCCTCTCGATGAACTTCGCCACCTCGGAGTCGGGGCCCGTGGGCTCCATGATCTCGAACCCCACCTCGCCCACCCAGTAGCGGGCCACGTTGATCTTGGCGATATCGTCCAGGTAGGCGTCGTCCGGCCCGGTCTTGCCCAGAAGGGGCTCCCAGACCTTGCGGGCCTCGGCGAGGTTCTTCACGGCGAAGCACAGGTGGTCGATCTTGTTGATCTTCGGCATGTCTTCTCCTTCACTCAGCTGCCGGGGATGGTGATGGCCTCCTCGGGGCAGGCATCGGCGCACTCGCCGCACTCCTCGCAGAGCTTCTCGATGATCACGGCGACCTCGTCCTTCATCTCGATGGCGCCCGGGGGGCACTCTTCCACGCACGACTCGCAGCCGTTGCATTTCTCCGTGTCGATGATGGGGATTGGCATCTCTGGTACCTCGCGTCAGATCTCGATGGCCACCTTGTAGGCGTCCCAGATGGCGTTCGACGCGCGGCGCGGCTTGAGAGCGTCGCCCACGACCTCGACAGCGGCGAACCTGCCAGCGAGCATCTCCTTGAGCCTGTCGTTGGCGGTGACCTCCGACTGGATCACGGTGTCTGCTGGCAGGAGCCTCTCGGCGCCCGAGGGGTCCTTGATCCGCACGCCGCCCGCGTCGATCGAGAGGATGTCGGTCTCGGAGTACACCGTGACGCCGCCCTTCTTGAGCTTGAGCTTGTAGCGCCAGATGTAGGACGGGTTCACGTCGCGGCCGAGCTTCTTGCCCTTGCCCACCATGGTGATGCTGTGGCCACCCTTGACCTGGAGCAGCAGCGCCGTGGCGATGCCCACGCCCAGGTTGCCCAGGATGACCACCTTCTCGCCCACCTTCACCTTGTCGTCGAACACGTCGAGGGCCGAGACCACCCGCTCGGCGCCGGGCACGTCGGGCTTCAGGTAGGAGCCGCCCGTGGCCAGGATGGCCACGTCGCCCTTGATGTCGGAGTCGGGTGCGATCTCCTTGCCGAGCTCCATCTTCACGCCGGCCTTCTTGCACTGCGCGAAGAGGTGGTTGACCAGCCTCATGAACTCGTCGTCGCCGTACGGGCCGTTGGCCGCGCTCGCGAGCTGCCCGCCCACGCGGTCGCTCTTCTCGTACAGGGTCACGTCGTGGCCGCGCTTCGCTGCCACCACGGCGGCCTGCATGCCTCCCACGCCGCCGCCCACCACCACGACCTTCTTCGGGCTCAAAACCTTCGTAAACCCGTGGTAGCCCCACTTCGGGTCTCCCTCGTGGCCCAGCGTGGCGCGGACCATGCAGTCGAGCGGCTGGTCGCGGAACAGGCGCGACAGGCAGATGTTGCAGGCCATGCAGGGGATGATGTCCTCCTGCCGGTCCTCGGCGATCTTGTTGGGCAAGGACGGATCGGCGATCATGCCCCGGCAGGACTCCCAGAAGTCCAGCTTGCCCTCGGCGATGGCCTTCTCCGCGTACTCCGGCAGAAACAGCCGGTAGGCCATGGACACGGGCACCTTGAGGTTCTTCTTCATGCGCTCGGCGATGTGGAGCCACGAGCCCATGGGCACGTCACGGGTGATGACGCTCACCGCGCTCTCCTGCCAGCCAGCCGTCACGCTGAGGATGTCCATGCCGGCCTCCTCGGCGATCTTCGTGGACATGAGGCTCTCCTCGGGCTTGTTGCCGCCCCTGTCGTCGAGGAGCTCCTCGCCGCACAGCCTCATGATGATGGGGTAGTCCGGGCCCACGACCTTGCGGATGCCCTGGATGGTCTCCACCATGAACTGGCAGCGGCCGCGGATGTCGCCTCCGAACCGGTCGGTGCGCTTGTTGGTGTAGCTGGAGACGAAGTTGGAGATGAGGTACCCGACGATGCCGGAGATCTCTATCATGTCGTAGCCGGCCTCGACGCAGCGCTTCGCGGCGTCGACGTGCTCCTTGATGGTCAGCTCCACCTTCTCGAGGCTCATGGGCCTGACCGGGCGGAAGATGGGGAGCATCTGCTTCACGTCGCTGGGGCCCACGCAGTAGTCGAGCTCCACGCCTCCAACCCGCCCGCAGTGCATGAGCTGCAGGCAGGACAGGGTGCCCTCGGCGCGGATGACATCGGCAATGCGCTTGAGGCCCGGGATGAACTTGTCGTCGTGGATCCCCATCATGCCCACGTACCCCTTGCCTTCCTGGCCGGGGTCGGTGAAGGCGCCCTGGGTGGTGACGATGCCGGCGCCGCCCCTGGCCTGGGCCCGCATGTACTCCACCTCCACGTCGGTGACGAACCCCTCGCGGTCGTTGAAGTTCGTCTCCGTGGATGCGTACTTGATGCGGTTTCTGGCCTCCAGCTTCGAGTTGATCCGAATCGGGCTGAAGATGTGCGGATACTTCTTCTCTCCTGGTCTCATGACGCCTTCTCCTTGGCTATGTCGAACACGATCTCAGATCACCTTCTTCTCGCGCAACGAGGCGATGCGCGCGTCGTCGTATCCGAGCAGGCCTGCCAGGACCTGCTCGTTGTGCTGCCCCAGCGTGGGCGGCGGCTCGAAGCGCTCGCCGTCCGGCGCTGGTGTAAGCTTCACGGGATCGCCGATCATGCGCAGCGGGCCGCACACGGGGTGCATCACGTCGACCACCATCCCGCGGTGCAGGATCTGCTCGTCGGTCACGACCTGGTCGATGCCCAGGATGGGGGCGCAGGGGATCTGCGCCTCGCGCAGCCTGCGGATCCACCCTTCCTGGGTGTCCTCGACGAAACGCTGCGAGAGGCGCCGGTTCACCTCGTCGCGGTGCTCGAGCCTGCCCGCGGTGTCGGCAAGCCGCGCGTCCTCGCCCATCTCGTGCAACCCCACCACGTCGCACAGCGACCGCCAGAACTTCTCCACGAAGATGGCCACCACGATGGGCCTGTCTCTCGTGGCGAACGCGCCGTAGGGCACCACGGACATGTGGCCCGAGCCCTGGGGCCCCGCGATCTCGCCTCCCGAGAGGTAGTACTGGGCCACGTAGGTCTGCATGGACACCAGGCAGTCCAGAAGTCCGAGATCGATGCGGGCACCCTCGCCCGTCCTCTCCCGCCTGTACAGGGCGGCCGAGATGGAGAAGACCGCGAACATGCTGCCCGCCAGATCGCCCATGGGGATGCCCATGCGCACGGGCAGGCGGCCCGGCTCTCCGGTGATGCTCATGGCGCCTGCCAGGGCCTGGATGGTCAGGTCGAAGGCGGGCTGATCGGCTTGCGGGCCGTCCTGGCCGAAGCTCGAGATGGAGCAGCAGATGATGCGCGGGTTGATCGCGCGCAAGGTCGCGAAGTCCGCCCCGAGCTTCTCGAGGATGCCCGGGCGGAAGTTGTCGAACACCACGTCGGAGACCTTCACGAGGTCGTGAAGCACGGCCCTGCCAAGGCTCGTGCGCAGGTCCAGCGTGACCGACTTCTTGTTGCGGTTGATGGAGAGGAAGTACGCGCTCTCGCCCTCGACGAAATGCGGGGGCATCCGGCGCAGCGGGTCGCCGCCGTCGGGCGGCTCGATCTTGATGACCTCGGCTCCCATGTCGCCGAGGAGCATGGATCCGTACCCTCCCGTGAGCATCCTGCTCAGGTCGATGATCCGCGCTCCCTCGAGAAGCCGTCCTGCCATGGTCATATCCTGGGGTCCTCGAACTCGCCGAACACGCTCTTTTGCACCTCGACCATCTCGCCCACGGTGGCGTAAACCCGCACGCACCCGAGCAACACGGGCATGAGGTTTGTGTCGGTGGCCGCGGCCTTGCGCAGTGCGTCGAGGGAGGCGGCCACCGCGGCCGCGTCTCGCCCGGCCTTCACGCGCGCCAGACGGGCCTTCTGCTCGTCCGCGGTGCGCGTGTCGTAGGGATGCAGCTTGACGTCGTGGTGCTCCTCCTCGATGCGGTAGCGGTTCACGCCCACCCTGGGGATCGAGCCATCGCGCACGGCCCGCTCCTCGGCGTAGGCCTGGCCGGCCACCTGGCGCTGCACCCGACCCTCGGCGATGGCCCTCACGATGCCGCCCGTCGCCCGTGTCGAGGCCATGTGCTCGACGATCTTCTTCTCCATCTCGCCGGTGAGCCACTCTACGTACCAGGAGCCGCCCAGCGGATCCACGACGTCGGTGGCCCCGCTCTCCTCGGCCACGATCTGCATGGTGCGCAGCCCCAAAATGGACGCCCTCTCGGACGGGATGGTGTAGGCCTCGTCGAAGCAGCAAAGGGCCATGGTCTGCGTCCCGGACAGGGCGCTCGCCAGGGCGTAGATCGTGGAGCGGATGATGTTGTTCTCCGGCTGCTCGATGGTCAGGCCGCCGCCGCCGCCGCCCGCGATCATCCGGATGACCATGCTCCGCGGGTCCTTCGCGCCCAGCTCGTCGCGCATCATGCGGGCGTACACGCGGCGCCCGGCCCGGAACTTGGCCACCTGCTCGAACAACCCTCCGTGGATGTCGAAGTTGAAGGAGAGGCGCGGCGCGAACTCGTCGATGGCCATGCCGCGGTCCATCACGTGGCGCGCGTAGGCCTCGGCGATGAGGAGCGCGTAGGCCATCTCCTGGGCCGGGTCGGCCCCGGACTCGCGGATGTGGTAGCCGCACACGCTCACCGGGCTGTAGTAGGGCACGTGCTGGGCGCAGAACTCGAGCGTGTCACCGACGAGCCGGATCGAGGGCTCGACGGCGAAGATCCAGGTCCCGCGGCCGACGAACTCCTTGAGGATGTCGTTCTGCGCGGTGCCGCGGAGCGACGCGAGCGCGTAGCCGCGCTTGCGCGCCATGGCGAAGTACATCGCCATGATCGCC
>JBFYZU010000172.1:0-9249 GCA_041309365.1 Myxococcota bacterium | reverse complement strand
ATTCACCCCATCGAGCCCGCTACGCCTCGCCTCGCTGCCCTGCTGCCGTCTCACCAACGTCCGCCGCGCTCCGAGGCGGACTCCCGCCGGGTACTTCCACCGGACTTTGTCCGAGGCCCTGTGCCGGACGTGCGATCCGGGTGACGGGAGCCCGTTGTGCTGCTAGAATGTGATCGGGACTTTTCGAATCACGCGGGGAGCACGAAATGGAAAAACTGCATTACTTGCATGCGGGTCTGCTCACAGTGGTCCTGACCATGGCAGGCTGCGGCTGCAATGACGGCTCGGGCAACGAGGGCCAGGACACGGGGACGGATGGCGAGGACTACTGCTTCGACTTCGACAGCGACGAGCACGGGCTCGGCTGCGAGGCCGGCCCGGACTGCGACGACCACGACCCCCTGACTTGGTCCGACTGCGCGGATTGCGCCATGACGCACGACCAGGGATGCGCATGCGAGGAGGGTGACGCGTTCATGTGCTATGACGGCCACCCTTCCACGCTAGGCGTGGGGCAGTGCGTGGGAGGCCTGAGATCGTGCCTGGATGGCCAGCTGGGATCCTGCGATGGACAGGTGCTGCCCACGCCGCTCGAGGACTGCGATGACGGGGAGGACAACAACTGCAACGGTGAGAGCGACGAGGAGTGGCTGTGCGGCGAATGCACAGAGCCATGCCAGACCGATGGGCCCGTAGAGCCATCGGACGACGACCCGGGCTCCACGGGTCTCGTACCCAACCCGGACGGTCCCGGCGTGATACTGGGACAGAGCGACGAGCAGGAGGGATTCGCCTGGATCGCGAACGCCGAGGAGGGCACCGTGAGCAAGCTGGACATCGCCACGGGTGCCGAGATCGGAAGATACGCCGTGGGGCTATCCGGCACGTCCGCGGACAGCCCATCGAGGACTGCCGTGGACGACTACCAGAACGCCTACGTCGCGAACAGGGCCTTCGACCTGCAGGGGTCCGTGACGAAGATCGCGTCCACCGGGCGTTACTGCATCGACCGTAACGCAAACGGAGCCATCGACACGTCCTCGGGCCCGACAGCCCTCCCTTTGGGAGAGGACGAGTGCGTCCTCTGGACCTCGCAGGTGGGCGGCACGAACGCGATCCCCAGGTCCCTGGTCGTGGACTTCGGAACGGTGGACTACCTCGGAGGCCACCCCTGGGTGGGAACCTTCAACGAGCAGAGGCTCACCCAGCTGGATCCCGCGGACGGAACCATCCTGTCCGAGGTGGATATCGACGTCTATCCATATGGCACGGCCATCGACTCGGAAGGATGGATCTGGGTCTCCGGCCGTTCATCCTTCGCCATCCAGCGCGCCCACTACATGTCGCACGAGGTCGAACCGGCCATCGACATCCCGGAGGAGATCTGCCACGGCACGAATCCCTACGGGATCACCATCGACAGGGAGGACCGTGTCTGGGTGGGGGTCTGGAGCGAGGGAGGCGCGTGCCGGTACGATCCGGCCACGGGAGACTGGTTCTTCGTGGACACCGGCGGCCGGGCTCGTGGAGTGGCCGTGGACGAAGACAACAACATCTGGGCGAGCAACGACGACCAGACGACCCTGTACCGCTTCTCCGCGGTAGACGGGTCCGACCTGGAGTCATGGACCGTGCCTGGCGCCACCCCGATCGGCGTGGGCGTGGACCGCTACGCGAGGATATGGACCATCAACCATGGTTCCAACGACGCAGCCCGCTTCGATGCATCATCGGAAACCTTCGACAGCTTCCCCGTGGGTGTGGGCCCGTACACGTACTCGGACTTCCTGGGTTTCCAGCGCTGGCTCATGATCCCGCGAGGCGTCTGGGTGAGTCAGTTCGAGAGGTGTGACGACAGCGACCACGACAGATGGCTGGAGATCGTCTGGGACACGGAGACGCCGGGTGACAGCCACATCACCATCGTGGGCAGGAGCGCCACGACTCCCGGGGGGATCCTGTCGGCTCCCGAGGTCGTCATCGCCGAGATCGGACCGATCGACGCCGACGTGGGAGGCAAGGATCTCGAGTCGGTCTTCGCAGGCGATGGAGTGGCACTGGAGCGATTCCTGGAGATCACGGTGTACATGGAGCCGGGCATGCTCCACGTGGTCTCGCCCGTGTTCAGGTCGTTGCAGGTCTTCAGCTACTGCACGAGCCTGGTCTGATCGGCTCCCCGGCCGGGAAGTTTCAGCTTGAGCTGGAAGGCAACAAGATTCGGATGAAGGGACACATCAAGTACCTCTTCTCGACATGGCCTCTCTTTTTCACCACGGCCTGCGCCACGGGGGGCGGTGATCCGTACGGCATGGACTCCTCGGTGGACTGGACATGGGAACCGGACACCGGGTGGATCGAAGTGCCGGACGCACCCGAGGACACCCCGGTCGATACCAGCATCGACCAGGCCACCGATACGGTGCTCGACACCTTGCCGGACCCGGAGATCGACACGGCCATCGAACCCGCCTCGGATCCGTTGGTCGATGACGCACCGGACACGGTCGACGGTCCAGGGCCCTGCGGTGGGAAGCCCGTGGGCGGATACTGCTGGTACCTCGGTGACGAGGAGCAGACGTGCACGGCCGCCTGTGCAGCGCACGGGGGGTACAGCGAGGCGACGAGGACTTTCGCGGGAAGCGACGGCACAAACTGGAACTGCAACGACGTGCTCGACGCCCTCGACGCGGCGGGTGTCTCCACGAACACGCTGAGCGCCTCCGGAGCCGGCGTGGGCTGCTTCCTGATGAACCTGGTGAACGACCGGTACAGGGTGGCCGACACCCCGACCATCTCCGATGCCACCTACATGCTCGCCCGCCGCGCGTGCGCCTGTAACGAGTGAACGCACCTTTGTCAGCGCAGGACCTGCACCACGCGCCAGAGGTCGTGAAAGCCGTTGTAGAGGGACGAAGGCGCCACGCGGATGATGCCGGGTGGGCGGTGGTCGACCACGATGCCATCGCATGTCAGTGCCTCGAACAGGGACATCCCATCACCCGAGGACTCCAGCGCCACGTGCCCACCCCTCCGGGCAGGATCGGCAGGCGTACCCACCTTGACGCCGAATCGACCTCCGTCGGGCAGGGCGTCTACCATCCGCATGAGGTAGGACGTCATGGCCAGCGACTTGTGTCGAATCCTCTCCATCCCGGCTTCGAGGATCACGCGCAGCGCCCCCTGGATGGGAGCCGCGCCGAGCAAGGTGGGCGAGGAGATCTGCCACCCACCCGCGCTTCGCTGGTGCTCGAAATGCGTGTTCATCTCGAACTGCCGTCGCTTCTCGTACCCGAACCACCCGGGGAGCATGGGAACGCGGTCGAAGTGTCGCCGGTTGATGTAGAGGAACGCCGAGGCCCCTGGGCCGCCGTTGAGGTACTTGTACGAGCACCACACGGCGTAGTCCACGTCCCAATCGTCCAGACGGTGGGGCAACAGGCCTGCCGAGTGACAGCAATCGAAACCGACGACCATCCCCCTCTCGCGAGCGGCGCGTGCGAGCCTCTCCATGTCAAGGAGCTGGCCGCTCCTGTAGACCACCGATGGCAGGTGAACGAGGGCCACCCGATCCGTCATCATGTCGATGACGTCCTCTTCCTCGATGAACCGGCCATCCCGGCTCCTCGCTAAAAGGAGGTGGTCGCAGGGATCGAGCCCCCGGAGCCGGAGCTGGCCTGCCAGCGCATACAGATCCGATGGGAAGTTCAGCTCGTCCGCCAGGATGCAGTCCCGGTGACCTGATGGTGTGAACAGGGTGCTCACGAGCGAGTGGATGTTCACCGTGGTCGTGCCGGTGGCCACGACCTCGTCATGCTTCGCTCCCATGATGGGTGCGCACATGCTCCCGAGCCGCTCCGCCATCGAAACCCAGGGCTGGTCCCCCTCGAACCAGCCTCCCACCCCATTTCTTTCCCATTCGACCATCACCCTCTGGACCTCCCTCAGGGCGTCTTCGCACATGAGCCCCAGGGAGTTGCCCAGGAGGTAGATCTTCCCCTGGGGAGCGGTGAACCTCTCGCGAAACCCTCGCAAAGGATCGGCGGCGTCGAGATCATGCGCATGACGCTCCGACTCGTCGAACCGATGGCTGGCCGGTGTCAAGTCCATGAAGGCCTCGCCCCCCGGCTCCAGGGCCCGGAAGGATGGAGGCTACAGTAGCACTGAAAAGTACCGATGCACAGCCTGGGCCTACCGCCTGGCGAGTACGTGGTCGGCAAGCTCGACGAAGCCACAGGACCCGGCCGAGGGCGTCACGTACATCGGAGGATGGGTCATCCGGGAGCTGTAGCGCTCGATGTTGCGGACACCGACGCTCAGGGGAAAGGCCTCGAACAGAGGCTCGTCGTTGGGCGAGTCGCCGACGAACATGTGCCGTTGCGATTCGGGATCGTCGCCGAGCACCTCGCGCACGAAGCTCATGCAGGTCATGGCCTTGTCGTATTCCCCGAACCAGGCGTTGATGTGGATCGAGCTCACCTTGTACGTCGTGCCCCGATCGTCCAGGATGGAGCGGATGCGTGCCATCGTCCCAGCGTCGAGATCGGGCACGTCCTCGCATATGTCGATGGCGAGATCCGTTTCCCTGAAGCACTGGTCCGAAGCGAGCTTCAGCCCGGGAACCTCCCTCACGATGTCGCGTCCGATGACGTCCAGGGCAGCCCGGTTGGCCCTGCGCATGGCCTCGTCGAGCACGTATCTCCTGCTCGCCCTGCCCTGCCCGTCCAGCATGTAGATACAGGCGCCGTTCTCGCCGACGACTGCGGTCACTGGCCACAGGCGCATGATGAGGTCCGCCCAGCCGGCGGGCCGCCCGGTCACCACCACCACGGCGATGCCGGCACCGTGCAACCTCCACAGGGCATCGTAGGCGGACGCGGGCAGCTTCCCCCCGGTGGTGAGGGTATCGTCGAGATCCGTGAACAGCGCGTGGAGCTCTCGACAGGTCCCCTGGCCGATCTCCGAGATGGGTCTCACTCAGTCTCCTCCGTCGACGTGGCGGATCTCGAGCAGCACGAACTTGAGGTATCGACCCTGCTCGAATGCCGGCAAGGACGGGTGGTCGGGGCCAGCACCGTCCACCCGCAGCACCCTCGCACGCACGCCCGCATCCCGGGCAGCCAGGCCCATCACCCTCAAGAACTCCTTCGACGGGAATTGGCCCGAACAGCATGCCGTGGCCAGGATCCTGCCGTGCCTCGTGACCTTCATGGCGAGCGAGTTGAGCTTCCGGTAGGCCCGGGTGGCGGCATCCCTGTCCTTCGCCGAATATGCGAAGTTCGGAGGATCCACCATGACGAGATCCCATTGTTGCCCTTCCATGACAGCCGAGGTGAGAAAGGCCTGCACGTCCTGGCAGGAGATGCCCACGCGACCTGTCAGGCCGTTGAGCGCCATGTTGCGCTCGGCCGCGAGCAGGGACTTCATGCTGGAATCCACCGCGATGACCGAGCGTGCACCCGCCCTGGCCGCGTGCATGGCGAACGGAGCGCAGTAGCTGTAGAGATCGAGCACGTCGGCGTTCTCGCTAAAGACGTGCACCGACCGGCGGTTCTCCCTCTGGTCGAAGTAGAACCCCGTCTTCTGCCCATCCGTCACGGACGACTCGTAGGTGAGCCCGTCCTCCACGAATGAGGCCAGGTCCTGCCGGGAGCCCCGCACGACCCTGGTGGACGCCTGGATCCCCTCCTGGCGGTGATGGCGGGCCGCGCCGAGCTCGTATATCCGCCTGGCCTTGTAGCCGGTCTGCAATATCTCGTATATCTCCTCCTCCCTCTTCTTCATCCCGATGGTGAGGATCTGCACGACGAGAGTATCGCCGTAAGCGTCCACGACGAGCCCGCCGAGGCCGTCGCCCTCCGAGTTGATGAGCCGAAACCCGGTGGTCGTTGCCGACGGGAGGCCCAGGCTGGCGCGAAGCTGCACGGCCGCGCCGATACGGGCACCGAGGAAGGCCGTGTCCAGCTGCTGCCCCTCCCTTCGTGTGAGAAGACGGACCATGATGGCCGAGTCGGGCGACACGAATCCGCGCCCGAGGAACTTGCCCGTGGGATCCACCACGTCCACCGCATCCCCGGGCTTGAAGTAGCCTTCGACGCGGCTCACTGCACGCTTGAAGACCCACGGATGTCCCGTCCATACGGGCCTCACGTGGCCGGGATGCAGGTGTACGACGGCCATGAGGGCCGAACATATCGTCTTTCCCTGGCCCCGTCGAGGAGAACCGGGCACGCACAGGTGGTCAGAGGCTCAGGCCGCGTCCTTGAGCTTGCGCCTCAGGTAGAGCGCGTGGGCGAGCTTGAGACGGTCGCCCGGTCCCAACGTTACGAACTCGAGCCCCACCATGGGCGGATTGCCTTTTTCGGCCCAGACCACCCTGACCCGTGCCGGGATGTCCACGCCAGCAGCCGGGAAGGTCAGCACGCATTCGATTTCCGATCCTGGCTGCCCCCTGACCGTTCCCTTCACCCTGAACCCCCCGATGCTCACGTTCTCGACTTCCCAGTCCATCACATCGGGTTGCTCGGGAAAATCCACGTACACCTCTTCGGCCCGCCGCCGGAACCTACGGTCCTTGTCTTTCATGCCCCCCATGGTATGAATTCGTTCCCGGGACTTCCAGAAAATGACCGAGACACCGAAACGGACGAGAATCCTCGTGGTGGACGACGAGAAGGGCCTCAGGGACCTCGTGACGGACATCCTTTCCCCCGAGCACGAGGTCGCGAGCGCGAGGAACGGCTCCGAGGCACTGGCGATGCTCGAGTCGGGCGACACCTCGCTCGTGCTCAGCGACGTGCGCATGCCGGGAATGGACGGACTCGAGCTGCTCTCGGTGATCCGGCACAGGTGGCCTCATGTACCGGTGATCATGCTCTCCGCGTTCGGGACCATCCCGCAGGCCGTGACAGCCATCAGGGAGGGTGCATTCGACTTTCTCGAGAAGCCTCTGCGTAGCCCCAAGACCCTCAGGGGGCTGGTCAGAAGGGCACTCGGGGCCGCGTCACGCCCTGCAGCAGGACCGGCGGCGAAGCTGCCCGATTTCGTGTGCGAGGATCCACTATCGATCCAGGTCCGGGAGGTCCTGGAACGCGTGGCCCCCCGGGATACAACGGTCCTTCTCACCGGAGAGAGCGGGGCTGGCAAGGAGGTCGCCGCCCGTCTCGTTCACGCCCTCTCCCCTCGAGCTTCGGGGCCGTTCATTGCCGTCAATGTGGCCGCCATTCCCGCGAGCCTGCTCGAAGACGAGCTGTTCGGCCACGAGAAGGGCGCTTTCACCGGTGCGGATCGCCCCCGCCAGGGAGTATTCGAAGCGGCCGACTCGGGGACGCTCTTTCTCGACGAGATAGGAGAGATGTCAACGGAACTGCAGGCCCGCTTGCTGCGTGTGCTCGAGACCCAGTCCTTCACGAGGCTCGGCGGCTCACGAACCGTCGAGGTGGACGTCCGGTTGCTCGCAGCCACGAACAGGGACCTTTCGACCGAGGTCCGTTCCGGGCGATTCAGACAGGATCTCTACTATCGCCTCGGTGTTTTTCCTGTTCATCTTCCTGCGCTTCGCGAACGCCCTGGCGACATCATTCCACTCGCGAAGCGCTTTTTCACCGAGCTGTCAGGTGGCGCGTCCATGGAGCTGACCAGTGGCCAGGAGAGAGCACTGATGGCCCACGACTGGCCCGGAAACGTCCGCGAGCTGCACAACGTCATCGAGAGAGGCCTGGTCCTGTCACGAGATGGGAGGCTGGAGCTACCGGACCTGTGGTCGACGAGAGACGAGGACACCCGAGGCCCGATGGGCACGCTCAAGGACATGGAGAGGCAGGCAGTGGTCCAGGCGCTGGAAAAAGCGGGGGGAAGCAGGAAGATGGCTGCCGAGATCCTGGGTATTTCCTTGCGGAACCTGCAATACAAGATAAAGGAGTACGGCCTGAAACGCAGGTAGCACCCAGCCGGAAGGCCATCATGGGCCTCTCCTTCGCGCGTGTATCCGCAGGGTCCATGCCCTCTTCCGATCGCGGCCCTCCTTGTTCAAGACCGTACGATGTACTAGGAAGTACAACCCATGGGACGCGTGGTGACCATCGACGGGCCCGCGGGAGTTGGCAAGAGCACTGCCGCTCGCGAGCTCTCGAACAGGCTCGGCTGGCTCTACCTGGATTCCGGATCCCTCTACAGGGCAACTGCCTGGGTTGCCATGAAGATGGGGCTCGACACGGGCACCCCACAGGGCCGCCACCAGGCCGTGCTCATGCTGGCCGAGGCCATCCACTTCGAGAGAACCGACGACGGGGTAACACGCCTGCTCGTGGGCGACGAGGAGCCCGGCGGGGAACTGAGGACCGACACCATGGCACGAGGGGCCTCCGAGGTGGCGCGCGACAGGAACGTGAGGATCTCGCTCTTGCCCGTCCAGCAAGGTGTCGGCCTCGCCGGAAACGTCGTGGCGGAGGGACGGGACATGGGAACGGTGGTCTTCCCCCTTGCCGACGTGAAGTTCTTCCTCATCGCGGATGCCGAGGTCCGGGCGCAGCGCAGGGTCGTCGAGTTCGAATCGCGAGGTCAGACCGTGAGCATCGACGAGGTCCTCGACGAGATGACCCAGCGGGATACCCGCGATCGCACGCGGGAAGTCTCGCCCCTCGTCCCTGCAGAGGACGCCGTCATCGTCGACACGGGTCACCTCGGGATCGAGGAAGTGGTCGACGTGCTTTTCGCGCACGTGAGAGAGCGGATTTCACAGATCGGGCGGTGACAATGACGAGGATCATGATGAGACAGCTCGGGGCGGCGGTGATCTGCGTCTTCGTGGTGGCCGACCTCGGCGCCCGGGGCGCGGAGATGGACACCGAACCCACGGCGCAGGATCACCAACTCGCGAAGATCGCGCAGAAGGTGGTGGACGACCCATCATCGCCTAGCGCGGTGCTGGACATCCTGGAGATGTCCAGGCTCTGGGACGTGACCACGGCGGGTGTGTTCGAGGATCAACTCGACAGGCTCGCCTCGCTGTCGAAGCTCCACCCCGAGGCCCGCCTCAGGATCTTGGACCTCGAGAGGGAGAAGCTGGGACATGAGGGGAAGTTCGAAGACGCAGCCAGGGCCGTGGAGCAATCCGGCATCGTCACGAGTTGGCTCGTGGTCGGACCGTTCGACAACGAGAACCGCAAGGGCTACGAGGTCGAGTACGACCCGGAATCCGACCCGCTCGAACCGTTCGATACGGGTCTGGCCTTCGAGGGCGACGAGAGGTCG
>JBFYZU010000171.1:0-10895 GCA_041309365.1 Myxococcota bacterium | reverse complement strand
CCATACAGACGGGGCTCGCCGTGGCAGCGGGCTGTCTCATGAGCATCCCGTCGCTCTGGTACCTGACCACGTACGGCATCGACATGGGCAGCCTGGGAGGGATCTCCATCGCGGGCATCGCCTGGGACCCGGTGTGGCGACCGGTGGTGAGTGCGTCCACGTTCGTGGGGCCCGCCATCATGCTGGCCGTCATCGTGCAGCTGGCGGTCCTCTACCCGGCGCTCAAGGCCGCCGCCATCAGGCCCGTCGAGGCCATCCACCACCAGTAGGAGGGGACCGTGACGGGAACGAGCATCGCATCCATGGCATGGCGCAACCTCTGGCGCAACAGGCGACGGACCATCATCACGCTGTCGTCCATCGCGTTCGGCGTGCTCCTGGCCGTGCTGTTCACGGGCCTCGGGGATCGCAGCTGGCGCGACACCATCGACCTGGCGGCGCGCATGGGCGGCGGCCACGTGACCATCCAGCACCCCGGGTACCAGGACGCGCCGTCTCTCAAGCGCTCCATCACCGACGTGGGCGGGCTCGAGCGCGTCGTCCGGCAGGCCGGCGACGTCACGCACGCCGTGCCGCGGATCGTGGGACAGACCATGCTCGCCACGGCCGGCAAGTCCTACGGCACGGTGTTCGTGGCCATCGACCCCGCGCTGGAGAGCACCAGGACGCTGGCCATGCTCGAGGCGCTCGACGATGGCTCCATGTTCGCGGGACCGGACGACGAGGGGATCATCCTGGGCAGCAAGCTCGCCGAGAACCTCGGGGCGGGCATGGGGCGCAAGGTGGTCTACACCATGACCGACAGGCAGGGCGAGATCGTGTCGGGTCTGGCCCGCGTGTCGGGCATCGTGCACACGGGGGCCGCGTCGGTGGATTCGGCGCTGTGCTTTCTGCCCATCGGCACGGTGCGATCCGTGCTGGGCTACGCACCGGACGAGGCCACGCAGCTCGCCGTGTTCGTCGAGGACCATCGCAACAGCGAGGCCGTGGCGACCCAGCTGAACGCCGAGCTGGGCGGGCGGGCCGCGGCGCTCACGTGGAGGCAGGTGCAGCCCGAGCTGGCGGGGTTCATCTCCATGAAGGTGGGCGGCACGCTGGTGTTCGAGATCATCATCGGCATCCTGGTCGCCGCCGGTATCTTCAATACCCTGTTCATGAGCGTCATGGAGAGGATGCGCGAGTTCGGCATCCTGACGGCCATCGGCTTCGGGCCGGGCCGGCTGTTCGGCCTGGTCATGTGGGAGAGCCTGTTCATGGCGCTCACGGGCATCGCGACGTCGGTGGTCGTGACCATCGGGCCGTACCTGCACTTCTATCTCAACGGCATCGACTTCTCCGCCATGGTTGGCGAGGGAGGCAGCGACGTGGCCGGCGTGGTCATCGACCCCATCATGCACGTGCAGATATACCCGGAGAACGCCCTGTTCATCGCCGGGGCCGTGGTCCTGGCGACCATGCTGGCGGGCCTGTACCCCGCGTGGCGCGCCGGCCGCGTGGAGCCCGTGGAAGCCATCAAGCTGGTGTGAGGTGAGGACATGAGTACGAGTACGACACCCATCGTGAGCCTCGGTGACGTGAAGAAGACGTACAGGCAGGGCAAGCTGGACGTGCCCGCGCTCAGGGGCCTGACGTTCGACGTGCACCCGGGGGAGTTTCTCGCCATCTGCGGGCCGTCGGGGTCGGGCAAGACCACGACGCTCAACATCATCGGGGCGCTGGACGTGGCCACCTCGGGCAGCGTGACCGTGGACGGGCGCGAGCTGGCCGGCATGAGCCGCTCGGCGCTCAGCAGGCTGCGCCGCGACCGCATCGGGTTCGTGTTCCAGGCCTACAACCTGGTGCCCGTGCTGTCCGCCTACGAGAACGCGGAGATGGTGCTCGCCCTCAAGGGCGTGAAGGCTTCCACGCGAAAGGAGCGCGTCATGAAGCTCCTGGCGGACGTGGGCCTGACGGGCATGGAGCACCGCAGGCCGGACCAGCTCTCGGGCGGGCAGCAGCAGCGCGTGGCCATCGCCCGGGCCATCGCCTCGGACCCGGCGGTGGTGCTGGCCGACGAGCCCACGGCCAACGTGGACTCCGAGACGGCGGACCGGCTGCTGGGCATCATGGAGGCGCTCAACCGCGACCGGGGCGTCACGTTCATCTTCTCCACGCACGACCCCAGGGTCATGGAGCGCGCGCGCCGGCTCATCCGCCTGGTGGACGGGCGCGTGAGCACGGACGAGAGGAGAGGCTGAGCGGTGCGCAGGCTCCCGACCGCAGCGGTGGCGCTGGCGCTTTTCGTCCACGACGGCCCCGCGGAGGCCATCGGCGAGGCACGCAAGGGCGACCTGTCCATGGAGGCCATGGGCAACGTGCGTCTGCTCGGCGCCTACCTGCACTATCCCGATGCGCCGGGGATCCTGCCCGCCGCGGACGACGGGCTCGTGGTCGCCGTCGTGAGGCTGATGCTGGAGGGCGACCTGGGATCGCACGTGGGCTACGAGACCAACCTGTTCGCGGACCTGACGCGCTCGCCGGACGCAGCCCTGGGAGGCTCGCTCGCCACGGCCGGCTCCTTCGACACGCCGTATCGCACGAAGTACCTGTCCTGGGGCTTCTGGAGGAGCGGGTCGGTGACCGGCACGCTGGGCGTGGACAGGCTGTCGTTCGATCTCATGTTCTCGCCGGTCACCTTCACCGTGGGACGCTTCCCCATCAACCACTCGGTCACCTTCGCCTTCACGACCAACGACTTCTTCGCCCCGTTCTCCGCCTCCGCCGTCAACAAGCTCTACAAGCCGGGCGTGGACGCCCTGCGCCTGTCCGTGGCCACGGGCATGCTCTCAACCGTGGAGCTGGACGCGGTCATGGGCTACGGCAC
This sequence comes from Myxococcota bacterium, assembly GCA_041309365.1. GTDB lineage: Bacteria > Myxococcota_A > Polyangia > DRWM01 > DRWM01 > JAFDER01. Next base: position 8,032 of record JBFYZU010000171.1, on the reverse strand, counting down.
CACCGACGCCCCGTCCTGGGGGCGCAGTGCCCTCATCGCGCGCCTTGCCACGGTGCTGTTCGACTTCGAGTGGGCGCTCATGGGAGGCAAGGTGGCAAACCGGTGGGTAGTGGCCGCCTCGCTGCAGGGCCAGCTCGGCCCCCTGGGGTTGCGAGGCGAGGGCCACCTGGGCATCCCCGACCACGACGGAGACGGTCACATCGACGGCGACCGCGGCATCTACGGACGCATGAGCGCGGGGATGAACGTGCTCGTCCCGTGGCACAACATCTCCATCGACGTCGAGTACGCGTTCATGAGCGACGGTGCGGGTCGCACCTTCGCCTACCTGGATCGCGCCACGCGGTTCTATCCGGACGATCCGCCCTACATGGGGCGTCACTACGTCGGGCTCGGCGTGTCGGGAGAGATCATTCCCATCCTGGTCCTGTCGGCCATGGGGCTGTTCAATGCCGAGGACAGCTCGGGCCTGTTCGTGGCATCGCTGGACTACAGCCTCGCCGACGAGGTGTCGTTCGTTGGAGGCGTGCTCGTGCCGTGGGGAGAGAGGCCCGTGGCCGACTCGGGCCCTCCCTACTACGAGCCATCGCTCGAGAGCGAGTTCGGCGTCATGCCCTTCACCCTCTATTTGGAGACCCGGTTCTTCTTCTAGCGACATTTCGCAGGCCGGGCATCTCCTGTCTTTCGTCCTCGTCGTGCACCGGCGACGTGGCTTTGCCACGACTCGGCACCCGGCTCCGGGCGCCCAGGATCTGCTCCGGCCTGCGAAGCGCCCCGAGGTCCAGGTCCCGATCAAGCTTGACTCATCCGTCAGCATCTCGGGCTATGCAGGTGTCTAGTTGCCAGCACTGATCAGAAGGAGCCGGCCACGCCCAGAAAGGACCCCTCTTTTCCCACGATCATCACGGGCAGCACGGTCGTGCCCACCTCGACGGGCGTGGCCCGCGCGTCCTCGATGGCCTGCCTCGCCTCGTGCATGCCCACCCAGATCCCGGCGATGAGAATGGGCATGCTGATGGCCACGAACACGTATCCCAGGCCCAGGTAGAAGCTGGCGCCCATGGCGGCCGTGGTGACGGCGTACAGCGACCAGGCGGCGATGGTCTGGGAGTCGTGGATGGGCAAGCCCTGCGCGCCGTGGGCCTTCATGCTCGAACCGAGCATGAGCGGAAGGCCGATGACGTGCGCCGCGAGGCCCGTGCCCCAGAGGGCGAAGAAGGCGCTTCGCCCGGCATCGGTGCCCGGGCGGGCCTCACCTCTCGGATCCATGTGCGAGGCCAGCGCGATGATGCCTGCCACGGAGGCGGCCAGGCTCAGGCCTCCGAGCACCAAACCGGCCATGGCCATGGCCATGACCGGCTCCCTGGCGCTGGGAGCCAGCGGGATGGACTCCTGCGATGCGAGCTTCGCCGAGAGCTTGGGCTTGACCGGGACGCAGGTCAGTCCTGTCTCGACGTCCGGGGTCCAGCCCTTGTCGCACTGGCAGCTCGCCCCCTCGCCGGTCACGGTGCAGGTGCCGTGATCCGAGCAGTCCACGTCCCCGCAGGGATCCGGCGGGCCCGGCAGCACCTGGGCGATCACCCTCGCCAAAGCGGCCAGAAGCCCCTGATCATCGGTGATCGCGCCGGCCTGGGTCACATCCCGTGTGGACACGCGAACGGACGTCATGCGGACCTCGACCGTGTCGTCGATCCTGACGATTCCGATTGTCAGGACCCAGTCCACCTCGAGGCTCTCTCCCAAAACGGCTGCCTGCTCGGCCTCCGGGCACCCGGGATCGTCGCACTGCTCAATCGCCGCTTCCCCCACGGCTGCGGTGTCTGCCGGTGTCATCTCGAGCTCGGCGATGGCGTCCATGACCACCTGCATTGCTATGTGCAGCGTGTCCGTCCCGATCCCCTCGGCTTGCACCGGAAGCACGGCGACCGTCGCGTCCTGGGCCCATGCCTCGACCGGGCAGCCGGCCATGGCCAGGATCGCGGCGCACGTGACGAGGTGCTTCATGGCGGTCTTCCTTGTTCCATGATATCACATATGTTGCTCGTGTTCCCGATTTGGTTGAAACGACCTCGTGATACGGGGCATGTCGCTTGACCGCTCGAAAGCTTGTCTGGTAGCGTGGGTCATCCGTGGAAAGGACTTCGAGAATGCGCAGCTTCATGGTCATGGTCCTGATGATGGTCCTGGCGGGATGCAAGGGAAACGGCGCTCCCCCCGCGCAAGCCGAGGAGGGGGTATCGAAGCTTCTTTCCCGGCCCGGACAGGTGAGCTTCGACCCGACCGGAACCATGTTCGTCGCCACGGAGGGCATGAACCTCGCCATCCGCAAGCCGGGCGATGGCAGGGTCTTCTGGCTCACCCTCGCCCCCCCGGTCAAGGCCGGGCGGAATGAACTCCCGGACGGGGATGACCCCGAGCCTGGCGTGGAGAGATGCATCCCGGCCGCGCCCGGCGCCACGCTCCCCGGTCCACAGGGTGGCTGGCACGGACATCCGGCATGGAGTCCCGACGGCAGGTTCATCGCGTTCATGGCACCGTGGCAGGATGGCAACTGCGTGGACGGCGACGACGGTGACTGGGACATCTGGATGGTGAACGTGGACGGCCTCGATCTGACCTCGTGGGTCGAGGACGTGGACAGCGGCAAGAAGGACGAGCAGGGTGCGCCCATCATGGACCATTTCATCGTGGGTCCTGACGGGGCAGGGTTGTCCTTCTTCCTGGTCGCCAGCGGCCCAGGGACCGATCAGCGGCCGGTCTGGATCACGTGTCACGACATCGCCTGGACAGGCGCAAGCGGCGTGTTCACGCGCAGCCTGTCGCACATCCCCGGCATCTGCGACAAGACCAGCGCCCAGGTCATCGAGGAGCAGAAGAGGGAGATCTCCGAGTTGCGCAGGAACACGGAAAAGGTGGAGAAGGAGTGCAAGGCGCTCGACGCGCAGATCGCTCCCCAGCCAGGGCCCACCGGCGAACCAGCCCCCGCGCCCACCTCCGGCCCGTGATCAAGCCCTGTCCGGTGTGTGCCGGATGCATGCCCTGACGAAGTTGAGCCGAGAGAACTCGCCTCGCGTGAGGAGCATGAGGGCCCTGTCCCTGGCATGCCCGGACCGGAAGACGCGATGAAGGATGATCGTGTCCGGTAGCCCGAGCCGGTGCAACTCGATCACCCGTCGCGCCGCCTGCTCGATGCGATCGGCCTTGTCATCCAGAATCGTGGCCGGATTCTCGATGGTGAGGCCGTGGCCCGTGAGCATCCTCGTGGGCTTCAGGTCCGCGATGCGCCTGAGCGACCGGATGGACTCGTAGGGGTTCTCGTGGGACATGACCGCCGTGACTCCGCCCGTGATGTACAGATCCCCCGTGAACACGATCCCGGTCTCGGGCTCGTGATACGCCACGTGGGTGGCAGAGTGTCCGGGGATGGGCACACCCACGAGGGTGCGACCGCCCGATGCCAGTCGACATGGAAGCTCGAGTGGCGAGAAGGGCTCGACCTCTCCCCAGAACCACCTGCGGTAGGCCAGCATGTCCACGATGCCTTCCGTGAGATGGGCCCTGGCATCGTGCATGTAGACGGGGCAGCCGTGCTCGCGCGAGACGGCCGCCGCGTTGCCCGTGTGATCCTCGTGGTGGTGCGTACACGCAACGAGATCGATTTTCCGTCCTTCGAGGGCGGACAGCACCATGCTCTTTGCGTGCGATAGCCCCGTGTCCACCAGGATCGACCCCACGAGGTAGCAGCATACGCGCATTCCGTTGAGCCTCGTGACGCGGGTGGACATCATCAGCCTCAGGACGTCTGGCCCCATGTCGAGCACCTCGAGGCGGCCTCGTGCGAGAAATCCGGGCGGGTGACGAGCGGTGAGCCGTGTCATGGTCGCTGCCTGGACCTCTCAGGATTCCTGGATCTTTCCGGTCATGGGCACGAAGACCACTGCCGGCAGGATCTCCTCCGTGATCCACTCCGATTCGCCCGTGCGGGTGATACGCACGAGGCTCTGGAAGCTCTGTCCCACGGGCAACACGAGCTTGCCATCCATGGCGAGCTGCTCCTTGAGAGGCTGTGGCACCTTGGTGGGTGCGGCCGTTATCATGATGGCGTCGAAGGGTTGCTCCTCCGGTAGACCTCCAAAGCCGTCTCCCGCATGCACCGTGACGTTCTCGTACCCGAGCTGGCCGAGGAGGTCCTTCGATCTCGTGGCGAGGTCCTCGACGATCTCGATGGTGTGAACCTTGGCGGCCAGGTGCGACAGCACCGCAGCCTGGTAGCCCGAGCCGGTTCCGATTTCCAGCACCTTCTCCTCGCCCTGGAGCTTCAGTGCTTCGCTCATGATGGCGACGATGTATGGCTGGCTGATGGTCTGCTTGTAGCCGATGGGCAGCGGGTGGTCGTCGTAGGCCTGATCCTGGTAGGCCGCTGGGACGAACAGGTGCCGTGGCACCTTTCTCATGGCCTCGAGCACACGCTCGTCCTTGACACCTCGCGCCTCGATCTGTGTCGCGACCATCTCGAGCCGGAGCTTCTCGTACGGATCCATGGGTTCTCCCTGCTCGCTCTGCTTGCCGAAACCCGGCTTGTTCTTCATGCCCGAACCGGCATCCGCCGCTCCCGCGGGGTGGGCGCACCCGGCCGTGATCGCGTACCCGAGGGCCAAAAAGGGCAGTATCGTCGAGCAGACATTCATATCGACTCGATCATAGGATGCCGGCGCTCGCGGTACAAGCTACCAGACTGGCCTTTGCTGTAGCCGTGGGCTACATTCCCCTCGATGCCTCGCGTGGTGCTCCTGAGGGTCTCTCCGGCCGGCCTCGCAGCGGGTCCACCCGGGCCACCACCCGTGGCGTCGCCCTTGGGTCTTCTCTACATAGCTGGTGCTCTGAGGGCCTGGTGCGCCTCGCAGGTGGACGTGACCGTGGCGAGCCTCTCCACGGACGTGGGATGCATGGAGGACGTACCCGGGCTCGTGGACGGGCTCTCCCCGGACATCCTGGGGCTGAGCGCACTGACCATCGACGAGGGCAGGCTCTTCGCCTGCGCTCGTGCCGCCAAGGAGGTATCGTCGGACATCGTGGTGGTGGCTGGCGGACCTCACCCGACCCTGAACCCTTTGCGCTGCCTGACGGAGCGCAGCATCGACTACGTGGTCCTGGGAGAGGGCGAGAGGACCATGGCGGAGCTCGTGGACGCCATCGACTCGGGCCGGGAGCCTCGCGACGTGCCCGGGCTCGCATGGATGGGCGAGGATGGTCGTCTGTGCCTCTCGGATTCTCGCAGGCCCCTGCAGGACCTGGACGATCTCCCTGCCCCGGCCTGGGACCTGGGTCGATACGATCTCTACTCCGGTCTCTTCAACTTCCACGATCTGCCTCCCCTGACACCGCCCTATGCGCCCCTGTCGACCATGAGGGGATGCCCCTACAGGTGCGTGTACTGCCACAACCTGTTCGGCCGCAAGGCCCGGATGCACAGCGCCCGCCGTGTCCTGGACGATATACGGCTGCTTCACGACCATTTCGGAGTGCGCGAGATCCACATCGTGGACGACATCTTCAACGTGGCGGGGAAGAGGCTCGTGGACATCTGCGACGGGCTAGCGAGGAGCGGGCTGGACGTGAAGCTCGCCTTTCCCAACGGGTTGAGAGGCGACATCATGACCGGTGTCGAGATCGAGAAGCTGGCGCGTGCGGGGTGCTACTCCGTGACATTCGCCGTGGAAACGGCCAGCAAGCGTCTCCAGAAGCTCATCCGCAAGAACCTCGACGTGGCGCGCGTGCTGGAGAACGCCAGGAAGGCCTCGTCGGCGGGTCTCATCACCCACTGCTATGTCATGCTCGGTTTCCCCACGGAGACGCGAGAGGAGATGGAGCTGACCATCGAGACCGTGGTCAATAGCGAGTTCGACCTGCCGCGCATCTTCACGGTCTGTCCCTTCCCCGGGACCAAGCTCTACGACATGGCGGTCGAGCAGGGCTTCGTGCCTCCTTCCAGGGATGGTGAGGCGTTCGATTACGACCGGGCCGCCGTGAACGCGAGCATCCTCGATGATGCGGAGCTCGCGGCACTGGCCAAGCAGGCGCAGCAGAGGATCTTCACGAACCCTGCGCGCGTGCAGCGCCTCGGCCGGATCCTCGACATGTACGATCGGCCGGGGGATCCCCACTTCGCGCACGGTGCCTGGAACATCGTCCGGCCGCTCATCGAGACGAGGCCATCCAGAATCGATGCGTCTGCCGGGTCTCGCCTGGCGAGGCTCCTCGAGTCGAGGCCGGTGCCGGAGCCGGGAAGGCGCGTGGTGCTATATGTGGGTTCTGGCACCAACACGGGATACGCCGTGGATCTGTTCGGCGGGCATGACATGTGCGATGTTTTCGATGATCTGGTTGACAGGATGGACGAGATCCCCGGGATTCGCGAAAAGCGCGTGACCCTCGCCGGTCGCGAGCCCACGATGCTCAGATGGCTCCCCCTGGCAGTGTCGGATCTCGTCCTGCGCGGTGCTCTCGAGGTGGAGGTCGTCACCTACGGGAGGATGCTCGCCTACGGGTCCTACCGGACCGCGCTCGAAATGGCCCAGACGGGGCTCGTGACCGTCATGCTCCACTCGGCCAGTCCTGCAGTCCACGACCGGGCCGTCCGCGTTTCGGGCTGCTTCGAGCAGTCGACGGGAGGTCTCGCAGGTCTCGCGGGCAGGATGCCTCGCAGGGTGCGGACGGCCATCGCCGCCGTCGTGGGTCCCGAGAACGGAGGAGATCTGGCGGACATGGCCCCGCTCGCCAGGTCGCTGGGATGTTCCGAGGTCAGGCTCGTCGTGCCGATGTCCAACCTCCCGCCATCCGGCATCCAGGTGATCATCGACCGCATGCAGCGTACCCTGGATGTCTTCGACCAATCCGGGTTAGTATCCGGCTTCGACCTGGATCTGAGTCCGGGCTTCGATCCCGGCCGACTTGTCGTGAAGGGCCGGGAAAACTAATATCAGACCTGATGACCCACTCCCGAACAGATCTCCTGCTGCTCTTTCCCCCTGCGATGATGGACTTTTTATACCCGGAGCTCGGCATGCCCCTGCTCGCCGGCGTGGCCCGACATGCAGGGCTGCGTACCGAGCAGCGCGACCTGAACGTCGAGCTGGTCAACCACAGGTTCGCCTCCGCATCCTCCATCCTTCGCGTCCTCGAGCACCCGGGCTGGCGTGCCGTGCTGGCCGGTCCTGGGCACAGCGAGGCGGATCTCGCGGGCACGGCCGGGAAGTTGAGCGAGTTGTTTTCCACCCAGCCCCCCGTGCGCCGAGCGCTCTTCTCGAGGCTCTCGGAGATCCTGTCGCTGCAACCGCCGGGAACCGGCATCGAGGAGATCCTCGCCTGGGCCCGGAGAGATCACGAGCAGTACGACTCGTTCCTCGGGGACTCGCTCGACGACCTGCTCTCGCGCGATCCGCCTGCGGTCGCAGGCCTCTCGGTCTGCTCGGCGAGCCAGATCGGACCGGCCATCAGGATCGCGCTTCACCTCAAGCGTGCGGGTGTGTCGCACGTGGTCGTGGGTGGGCCCTGGGCAAAGGCGTCGGCCACTCTTTTGGACCGGTGGCCGGAGCTTTTCGAGGTGGTGGACTCCGTGGCCACCTCGGATGGGGAAAGGACCCTTCCGGCCCTGGTCAGGGCGGTGCTCGATGGACGCGATCCGGCAGGCTTGCCAGGGCTGGCCGTCTGGCGATCGGGGACGCTGGTGCGGGGTCACGATCCGGTTCCGGTCCTTCTGCAGGATCTGCCCGATGCGGACTTCGGGGGGCTTTCGCTGGACAGGTACGAGAACCGCTGGCTCCCCGTGCGCTCTAGGAGGACGTGCCCCTGGGGACGGTGCATCTTCTGCCACCACGTGCTCGAGGGAGAGGATCTTGCGGAGCGTGCACTTCCTGCCGGTCGTGTCGTCGATCGCATGGGACAGCTCATGTCGATGCACGGCGTGAACGTGTTCGAGATGGCCAACCTGTCGACCCCGGCCTCCGAGATGGCGGCCATCGCGGACGGTATC
>JBFYZU010000170.1:0-21363 GCA_041309365.1 Myxococcota bacterium | reverse complement strand
ATCCGCTTTACCCGAGCCCGAGCCCGAGCCCTCGCCTGTGCCTGAGCCCGCGACCGAGCCTGTGCCTGAGCCCGCCACGGATGTCCCGGCAGATATCGATGAGGATGTCGAAGAGCTCGGTGCGGATCAGCTCGAAGATGCAGGCGTCCATCCCCCCGGGGAGCGGGACTCGCACGAGGAGATCACGGAGATAGAAGACGTCGGGGACGGGGATCTGCCCCCGGTCATGGTCGGCTCCTCGTCCCCTCCATCCAAGCCTCCCTTGCCTCCTGCATCCGGTGGCCGCCCGGATTCGCTGCCTCCCTCACCGCCGCTTGCGGCGCAAAGGAGCGTGGTGGTCGACGACGCGCCCGCCGTGGTGGCCATCCCCGAGGAAGACGTACGGCGAGATTACAAGGTCGTGCTCGAGCGCAAGGCGCTGGAGACGGCGGCCGAGATCATCCCGGAGGAGTTTCTCGTGGAGGAGGGCGCCGTCCCTCCGCGTCCACCGCGTCCCAAGAGGACAGCTCGTCCGAAGCGCTGGTACGAGGAGATCTTCGGCGATGATTACCTGCAGGGATTGCCGAGGCTGAGCGACTTCCAGATGCGCCGCGAGCTGGACTTCATCGAGAAGGGCCTCGGGCTCAGGCCCGGGGCCATGGTGCTGGACCTTGCCTGCGGGCACGGCATGCAGGCCATCGGCATGGCAAGGCGTGGCTATCAGGTGGTGGGCCTCGATCTCTCCGTGGCCATGCTGGCCATCGCGGGCGAGGATGCCCAGGCCCAGGAGCAGAAGATCAACTTTCTGCACGGGGACATGCGCGACCTCAAGTTCGGGCCTACCTTCGACGGCGTGTACTGCATAGGCTCGAGCTTCGGGTTCTTCGACGAGGAAAACAACCTGAAGGTCCTCTCGGGCGTGTACAGTGCCCTCAAGCCCGGAGGCGTGTTCCTCCTCGACGTGGACAACCGCGACTACGTCATGAGAGGCCAGCCGAGCCTGCTCTGGTACGAGGGCGACGGCTTCGTGGCCATGGAGGAGACATCGTTCGACTTCATCTCCAGCCGCCTTTCCGTGAAGCGGACCATGCTCATGGACCAGGGTGGCAAGGCTCCCATGGAGTACTCCATCCGCATCTACTCGCTGCACGAGCTGGGCAACATGCTTCACAAGGTGGGGTTCGCGGTGGCCTCCGTCGGCGGTCACCGCGCCGCGCGGCGGGCCTTCCTCGGAGAGGAGTCCCCCAAGATCATCATCTCGTCGATCAAGCGAGAGGAGGAGCCGGCCAAGTGATCCTGGCCTCCGCCGAAGGGTTCGCATCGCGTCCCGTGGTCCTGATCATGGCGCTGGCACTGTTTTCCCTTCTTCCCATGGTCCTTCTCCTGGTGACCTCGTATGCGAAGATCGTGGTGGTGTTCCACATCCTCAGAAACGCGCTGGGGACCCAGCAGGTGCCGCCCAACACGGTCATAGCCGGCCTGGCCCTCGTGCTCACCGTGTACGTCATGTCCCCTGTCATCGAGGAGTGCCGGGTCCTCGCCGCGCCGCTCATCGAGACCGAGTCCGATGAAGATTTGCTCAGCCGGCAGAGCGCCGATCTCGTCGTGCGAACCCTGGACGCGGTCAAGGAGCCCATCCGCGGCTTCCTCTCCCGCAACGCAGCCTCCGACAACGTGGCCATGTTCCTCTCTCTGGCCCGCGCGCGTGCCGGATCGGACGAGGCCCGCGAGAAGCTCACGACGAGCTCGTTCTTTGTGCTCATCCCATCGTTCGTGGTGACGGAGCTCACGGAGGCCTTCCTCATCGGATTCGTGGTGTTCTTGCCGTTTCTCGTCATCGAGCTCACCGTGTCCAACGTCCTGCTCAGCCTGGGCATGCACATGCTGTCGCCCACCCAGGTCTCCCTCCCTTTTAAGCTGCTCCTGTTCGTGGCCGTGAACGGCTGGCAGCTTCTCGCCCAGGGCCTGGTGATGGGCTATTCCTGACGGGGGTGGTGAAGACGGTGATCGCGCGGGTGCCCCGAGGTCAGCGTCCGGCTTCATCCTCATGCGAGGGTGTCGCGGTGGTCAGGTCGATACGTCCCAGCGCGTTGATCCGGGGAGAGTCCCCGGGCCCCGGTGTGGAGTAGTGCTCGGTCCACCTGGCGGCCATGCGCACGACGCGCTCGGTGAACTCCCTGATGGCGGTCACCCACTGGCGGCGCAGCTCCGGGTCGCCTGGCGCGGCGTCGAGCTTCTCCTTGAGCTGGCGAAGCGCAACGAGCTGGCTCTCCAGGTAGATGAGGGTGATGTTGCGAAACCCCGATGTGTCGTCTTCGCTCATGGGCGGTCGTTGGATGAATGAGGATGGCCAGCGCCGCTCGAGCTGTCAAGCACGAGCAGGTGCTCGTGTGGATCATGTGCATCGTTGCACATGATCCACCGGGATGGTAGAGCCTCCATCGGTCACTGGCGCAGCCTGTGGTCAGTCATGATATCGGCCACTCGGGTCGATGTGCGAGAACCCGCGTATCAGCCCACGATGCCGCAGCCGCACCCCGATCCGCTGCCGGCCTCTGTGCCGTCGTCGTCGGCCGTGTCGTCGGTCATGTCGGCGGCCACGTCGGTGGCAGGGTCCGTGATCGCGTCTGTGGAGGCGTCCGGCGGCGCGTCGGGGGAAGGATCCGCCGCCAGCGTCCCTGGCTCCTCTTTCGCGGGAGGTGGGCCACCCTCGACCTGCAGGATCAGCGCGGAGCGCGCCGGAACGCTCACGTTGCCCACGTAGGTGCCCGTGTAGTCGAGCGAGTACGAAGGCATGTTGCCGGCGCCGTCCACCTCGCCTCCACCCATCAAGGTGGCTGCCCTGTGGACCGTGCTGCCAACGTCCGTGGACAGGGCCGCGTCCGTGGCGTTGACCAGCACGAGGCCGTGCGAGTAGTCGCGCCTGTACAGGCCGTCGCCTGCCTCGAGCAGATCCGCCAGGTCCGCGGGAGGCTCGTCCAGATACCAGCCCAGATCGATCTCGTACTCCGGGTACCAGGTGATCTCCCCGCCTCCCACGATGTAGTAGTAGCTCGTGCCGTTGCGGAGCAGGAGGTACGAGCCCACGAGCATCATCCGCTCGTCCAGGTCCGGCATGGAGCTGATCTGCACCATCCACACCTTGCCACGGCTCGTGACGTGACCGAGGACCCGGTCTGCGCTCGTCCTCCAGGTCCCTGTCCCGTCCAGGATGCACTGCCAGTTCTCGGTGAACGCTCCGTCCGTGGCGTCGAGAAACTCCGGCTCCTCGTCCTGCAGGCAGTCCGGGTTGGGAATGACGAGGTAGCGCGGGTGCCCGGAACCTGGGGCGAACGCGTCGCGCATGGCGTCGTAGTAGTCCGTGGCCAGGGGATTGAACCATGTGGCCAGGCCCGCGTGCCCGGGGGCGGCGCCGGCGCCCTCCCACCAGTCGGAAGGCTGGTAGCCGTACCATGGGTGGAACGCCACGTCCAGGAACACGCCCGTGGCGTGGTCCGTCGGGTAGGACTGCCATTCGAGGAGCGTCTCGAAGAGGTACGAGCGCCACTCGAAAGAGCGGATGTCCATGAGCCAGAACGGATCGGGGTACTCGATGCGCTCGTTGACGAAGGGCGAGCCGGCCACGTGCATGTAGGCGTTCTCGCGCGTCATGCCGCTGCCGGCGAACCACGGCGTGAAGCTGTCCGTGTCCTCCTGGCCCCAGTGGTCCAGGCCCGTGATGTTGCCGACGGCCGTGTCGTCGTGGTCCGCGCCGTTGAGGCCGTAGGCCACGTGGTAGACGAGCATCAAGAAATCCGGGTTCATGTCCCGGTACTCGTCGATCTGGTAGCCGAACAGCTTCTGGGAGCCCACGTAGTGGGTCACTATCCACTGCTTCTGATCGTCCGTGATGCCGATGACCGCGTCGGCCAGCTGGTCGGCCCAGACCAGCACGTAGCGGCGCGTGCTGGGGAGCGGCTGGGCGAGCCCGTCGGGCTGGATGGCCGCCCCGGTGAGCGGGTAGTCCACTCCCGGCGGATGGCTCTGGGCCGTTGCCAGGGCTGTCGTGAAAAACAGGGTCGAAAACGTGGACGCGAGGACCGTTCTGTTCATGCTCTTTGCTCCGGTGAGATGAAGACGAGGCTACCTCACTTCGCTTCCCGGGTCACTGCCATCCCCAATGCTCAGCGCTTGCGCACGAACAAAAGGGCGAGGAAGGCCGCGCCGCCCAGGATGGAGGTGACGATTCCCACCGGCATCTCCACGGGGTCGAAGACCGTGCGAGCGAAGGCGTCGCAGATCATGAGGGTGGCCGCGCCGAGCATGGCCGAGGCAGGCACCAGGTAGCGGTTGTCGTGCGAGCCCAAAAGGCGCGCCGCGTGCGGGACCACCAGTCCAACGAACGCCACCGGCCCTGCCACCGACACGATGGCTCCCGTCATGGCCGAGCTGGCACACAGCACGGTGACGAGCACCCGGCGCACGGGAACGCCTCGGCCGGCCGCGAGGTCCTCGTCCAGCATCAGGTGGTTGAGCGCGGGCGCGCAGCCGATGGACACGAGGATGCCGAGGGCCACCACCGCGGTGACGAAGGGCAGGCCCCGTGCCCCCCACAGGTCGAGGCCGCCCATGAGCCAGTGGATGATGATGTGGCTCTGCGCCATGTCCGAGAGGCTCTGGACGAGGAGGATCCCTGCCGAGGCGGTGAGGTTCACCGTGACGCCCGCCAGGATGAGGCTCATGGAGGAGAACCCGAGCGCGCGTGCCACGAAAAAGATGGCGAGCATGGTGAGCAGGGCGAACCCGAGCGCGAAGACCTGCACCCCGCCCAGGCCCCAGAGCGCGAAGTCCGCGCCGAGCACGATGGCCACGGCCACGCCCAGAGATCCCCCGCTCGCCACCCCCAGGGTGAACGGCGAGGCCAGCGGGTTCTTGAGAACGGACTGAAGGGTGGCGCCGCTCACCGCCAGCCCCGAGCCCGCCACCGCGGCGAGGAGCAGCCTGGGCAGCCGCGAGCTCCACACGATGCGCGAGATGGCGTCCGCGTCGGGGTGAAGCAAAGCGTCGAGAAATCTTGCGGGCGAGATGATCTCCGGGCCGAACAGAGGGGTCGAGACCGCCGCCGCGAAAAGGATGAGCGCGTGCGGCAAGAGAAGCACGACGACTCTTCGCGTCCGGGTCGTATGCGTCATGACATCACCACGAACTGGCGCAGCGAGCCCTTGCCGGGCAAGTCCACATGGACCGTCCTCACGTTCACGTGGAAGATGTCCCGCACGAGATCCTCGGTCAGCACCTCGTCGCTCGCTCCGGTGCGCACCTTGCCCGCGCCGTCCAGCGCCACGATGAACGAGCAGTGCGCGGCCGCCAGGTTCAGGTCGTGGGTGGCGACGAGCACGGTCCTCGTGCCGTCCTCGCCGATCATCCTCATGATCGAGCTCTTGTGCGAGAGGTCGAGAGATGCCGTCGGCTCGTCCAGCAGCATGACCGGCGCCTCCTGGGCCAGGATGGAGGCCACGAGCACGCGCGAAAACTCGCCTCCCGAGAGCTCGGTGCACCGCTTGTCCTTGAGCGCGACGAGCCCCGTGCGCTCGATCACGCCGTCCACGACCCTGCGGTCCTGGTCGGTCGCGAACAAGGACAAACCCCTGTGCGGGTAGCGGCCCATGAGCACTATCTCGAACACGGTGAACGGGATCTCCGGAGACACCTGCTGAGGCAGGTAGGCGATGCGTCGGCCCCTGGCCGTGTCGCCCATTAAGGCCAGGTCCCGGCCGTCGCACGTCACCCTTCCGGACATGGGACGCTGTATGCCGGCGAGCGTCCTCAAAAGAGTCGACTTGCCGGCGCCATTGGGGCCCAGAAGGGCGGTGCACCGGCCCGCGGGGATCTCGATGGTCACGCCGTCGAGCACGCGGCGCCTGCCGTAGCCGATGGCGATGTCCGTGGCCACGAGGGCGAGCCCGGTCATGGCGCGTCGCCTCCGTGCACCAGGTTCGTGAGGAGGCGGCCGGCCTCGCCGAGCCTGGGGCCGTAGACCGTGAAGAGTGTGGCCTCGACCACGTGGACCCGGCCCACCGGCCCTGCCGGGGCCAGGATGCCGGATCGGCGCCAGATGGCCAGGGCGCTCTGGCGGGCGTCTTCGGGGCCACTGTCCAGCGGCCTGAGGTCGATGATCACGTCGGGCTCGCGGGCCACGATGGCCTCCAGCGAGACCATGGGGTAGAGGCGCCCGGCGTCCGCGAACGCGTTCTTCCCGTGCACGGCCTCGAGAAGCTCGTGGAGCAGGCTGCCAGGCCCTGCCACGAAGATGCGCTTCAGGTCGTCCGGGGCCCGGTCCACCACGATGACCACCGAAGGCTTGCTGTCCGCTGGCGCCGAGGCCGCGGCCTCGGCGATCTGGCCGTGGATTTTCCTGCCGAGCTCGCGCGCCTCCTCGTTTTCGTCAACGAGCTCGCCCAGGGCCCGGATGGCCTCGTCCATCTCCGCGAGACCGTCCGTGCCCACCTGCACGACCTCGATGCCCGACGCGCGGCAAGCCGTGGCGAGCTTGCCCGCGGTCCTGCCGAGCACCACGGCCCTGGCGCCGGAGCTCACGATGCGTTCGGTGGAAGGGTCGAGGATCCCGCCGTACCTGGGAAGCTCTTCCACCTCAAAGGGGTGATGGCAGAAGTCGCTCACGCCGATGACCTGGTCGCCAGCACCCAGGGCGAACAGGATCTCCGTGGCCGCCGGCACCATGGAGATGATCCCCCGTCTGGATGGCTCCTCGTGAGGTCCCGGCGATCTGCATGCCACGATCGCGACGCAGGCCGCCGCGGCCATGGCGCATCCTGTGCTTGCCCCGGGTGGCAGATCGTGTCCCACGCTCATCTCCTGAACGCCAGGGTGAAGAAGATGGCCGTTCCTGGCAAGGGGTAGCCGTCGACGTCCGTGATGGCCCGCCGGCGCTCCATGATCGCTCCCGTGGACGACGTGATGAAGGACGTGCTGACGATGCTGTTGCCCACGTTGTACCACTTGAGGTCCAGGCTCAGCCCTGGTGCGCCTGCGGGCGTCCACCTCGCCGAGAGCGTGTGGATGCTCCTGGCGCTGATGGGCTCGATGCCGGTCCTGTCCACGAACCCACCGCCCATGTGGTCGAGCTGCCAGGAGAGAAGCACTCCGAAG
The DNA here is from genome assembly GCA_041309365.1 of Myxococcota bacterium. Classification (GTDB taxonomy): domain Bacteria; phylum Myxococcota_A; class Polyangia; order DRWM01; family DRWM01; genus JAFDER01. The sequence goes on along the minus strand of JBFYZU010000170.1, from coordinate 14,235 downwards.
TGGCCCAGGCTCGCCGTGACGAACAGGTCATGGCGCGGCCTGTTGGGGAGCATGGCGCCGTCGTAGGGCTCGATGCCCGAACGGTCCACGGGATCGAGGAGTGTGTAGCCCATATCCACCGACGCCCATCCTGCCCATCCCGCGTGGGCGCCAAGCTCGATCCCGGCGATGCGCGCCTCGCTCACGTTGGTGGCCACCATGGTGCGCTGCGAGTTCTGGATGAACACGATGAGATCGCTCGTCACCTTGATGAACCCCGCGACGCTCATGGCGAGCTCGAGGCCTCCCGCCGCTCCCTCGGGCAGCTCGAGACCCAGGCCGGCCTCCGCGCCCGGCCCGTGCTCCGGGCGCAGGTCGTCGCTGCCCGAGAACATGCCTCCGTTGCCGAACAGCTCCATGAAGGTGGGGGGCCTGTGCGTGTAATAGGCCGATGCGACGATCCAGAGCCAGGGCAGCGGGGCCAGCCTGAGCCCCGCTCGAGGCGAGACGTACGGGTGCGTGCGCCCGCTGCCGTCCGTCATGGCATCGTGCACGAGCGAGGCGCGAACCGAGCCCTCCATCACGATGCGTCCGTCCCATATCGGCGCTGACGCGTCGAGCCCCAAACCCAGATCCAGCCTCAGGGCTCGCACGGGATCCATGTCCGGGTGCAGCCGGTCCAGGCTCTTCCATCCCTCGATCCCCAGCCGTGCGTCGAGGCCCATCACGGCGCCTCCCGGCACGAGCACGTGCAACCCGGCGCTCAGGCCTCCCGCCAGATCCCGCGACAGGGTGCTCGTGCTCGCCAGCGAGATCTCTCCCAGCGGATCGTCGAGCTCGAGCCCCGTGAGCCTCAGGTACGTCGCGGCCTCGATGAACGGCACGCTCATGAGGTCGTCGCGCCACCTCCTGTAATCGAGGGTGAGGTGCGCTCGCATGCGCGAGAGCGAGGCTATCTCGGCCATGAGCACGTCGATGCCGGGCAGCCCGTCTCGCATCACGTTAACGAGCCCCGAGAGCACGACCTCGCTGGACCAGTCGGGCAGCCAGGTGAGCTTCACGAGCCCCGAGCCGCTGGCATGGTCGTCATTCGTCCGCGTCGAGAACAGGTCGTCGTCGACGTTGTAGACCGTGCCCTGGTCGTCGAGGTACGCGAAGTCGCCCGTGCTCGCCTGGTATCCGCCCGCGGCCATCACCCCGAACGTCCCGTCGAACGCGCTCATGTGCAGCGCGAGCCCTTTCATGGCCCCGAACCTGACGATCTCGGACATGGGCCGGAGCTTCTGTCCTGCCGAGGAGCCGGCTCCGCTCTTCGGTCCGAGGGGAAAGAACCCCGCGCAGAGGCTGACTCCCGCATGAATCCCTGGCTCCATCTCGCGGGTCTCGAGCAGCACGACCCCGCCCGGATGGTACGGCCCGGCGCCTGCATGGTGGCCGCCTCGCACCACCGTGACCTGACCGAGCAAGCCCACGGGCACGGTGGACAGGTCCACGAACCCCGTTGACGCGTCGTTGAGCGGCACGCCGTCCAAGAGCACCAGGGTGTGGGTGGCATCCGTGCCGCGGACCGACACGAACGAGGGCGATCCCGGTGCCCCGAACGCGCGCACCTCCACTGACGGCGTGCTGGAGAGCACCTGCTCGAGCGTGATCCAGGTGACGTCCGCCTCCTCGTCGATCTCCACGGTCTCGGCGGATGCCGTCTCGAGACCGGGCGACGGCGGGAAAGAGGGCTTTTTTGCCTCGACCTTGACCTCGCCGATCTCGACCTCGTCGGCCTCGCACACCCCTGGTGCGAGCATCGCCTCGAGCAGGCAGGACACCACGAATGTTCGTATCGCCGTTTCCACCCAGACCCTCCGGGGTTTCCACGGCCGTTCGGTGCGAGGTGGTTTCCTGGCTCCCGGATCGCCCTACTCGCGGGTCCTTCCCATGGCCATGGCCACAGTGGCTTCGTCCCGCTTTCGTCCCCGGTCACAGTGGCGGGGGCCGCGGCGGTGTCTCACCGCCTTCCCTTGTCTTCGCCCGACTCCGGCGCTGGTGCCCACAACCGACCCGAGCCCCACCCCCCATGTCAAACCGAGAACGGTTCCTGCACGATACATTTTTATAGCGTGGTTCCCGGCATGCTCACGAGAGGGTGCGTCACCTGGATCTGGGTGAGGCTCGTGGCTCACCTGTCGCGGCGCAGGATGGACGTGTAGTAGCCGCCGACCCACACTTCGTCGGTGAGAGGCAGCACGGCGAAGAGATCCGGCATCATTTGGTCGGAGACGACCGTCCAGCCCGATCCCTCATCGTTCAGGACCAGCCCGCCATCACCGACGATCCATACGTCGTCTGCCGACGTACCGTTCACGTCGAGGAAAAAGCGGCCGGCCACATCGACCAGCACGGTTGACCACGTGGACCCGTTCCAGTGGAGGATCGTGCCTTCGCCAACCGCCCATACGTCGTCCGACTCCAGTCCCCATACTGCCCTGAGCCTTGCGCCTGCTGAGGGATCGCCGTCGATCTCCGACCACGTGGTGCCGTCGAAACGAAGGACCTTGCCTCCGTTGCCAACCGCCCATACGTCGTCCGCGGCCGACCCCCAGACCCCGTAGATGTCCCAGCCCCACACGGGATCCAGCCCCTCGTTCAAGGCGTTCCAGCTCATGCCGTCCCAGTTCAGGAGCGTGTTCCAGTGAGTGCGGGAGCCATAACCTGCAGCGCCCACGGCCCAGGCGTTCGAAGGCGTCAGGCAGAAGACGTCGAAAAGGTCGTCGAATCCCGGGCTCTCGAAATGCGACCACCCGGTTCCATCCCAGTGTTCGATGTGCCCCGTGTCGCCCACGGCCCAGATGTCCGCGTTGCTGGTGCCGTGGATGGCTCCGGCGTAGGGGGGGGCCGGGGAGGTCCAGCGACCGCTTGCCTGGCGACGGAGCGTTCCCCAAGAGCCCGTGGTCGCCCACAGGTCGTGAGGCGACCCGCTCCAGATGTCGCTCACCATGGTGACGACGACCTGCGTTGACACGACGTGCCATGACATTCCGTCGTGGTGGAGGATGGCACCACCGTCACCCACTGCCCATGTGCCTGCCCCGACTCCGCTCCACGCAGCGACGATACGCCACGTATCGGGGAGCGATACCGGCCTGAATGCGTTCCCGTCCCAGTGGAGCGCGAGGTCATGCCCGTCGTCGTCGATGATGATGGCCCACGCATCGTCCCTGCCGGTTCCCCAGATCGAGCTGATGATCCCATCGTACGGCCCGGGATCGAGCTCCTTCCACGAGGTGCCGTCCCAGTGCAGCAGCATGATGGAGTCGACGTACGGTGTCTCCGGGCTGCCGAGGCATTCGAAGCGGCCGCCCGCTGCCCAGATGTCGTCCTGGGCCGATCCCCACAGCGTCCACAAAGGCTCGGTCGTGCCGCTCTCGACTCGGGTCCAGTCTCCGTCATCCTGCCGGAGGATCGCACCGCCCTCTCCGGCCGCCCAGAGCTCACCCGCAGGGCTCACCCACAGGTCGTTGAGGATCGGCCAGCCTTCCTCCTCGTGATGCTCCCACGTCTCACCGTTCCATCTGAGGAGCGCGCCCTCGCCCGCCATCGCCCCCGCCACCCATGCCTCGCGAGGTCCTAGGCTCCACACGGCGTGCAGGTCCAGGGAGCCATCAGGAGAAATATCGCGCCAGCCGGAAGCGCTGCGCACGAGGACAGTGCCATGGCGTCCCGCGATCCACACGTCTCCCGTACCCGATCCGTGGATTGAGGAGTACGGGCCGTACCTCCCGCCTGTCGACTCGCTGTTCCACGCTGCTCCGTCCCAGTGCAGGATCAGGCCCTCCATGGGGTCCGGATCGCCGCACGAGACAGGATGCCGTCCCGTGATCGCCCAGACATCGTTTGCGCCGCTTCCCCACACCGCCACGAAAGGTGACGCCGTGGGCAATGGGTTCTCCCAGCACCAGCCGTCCTCGTTGCAGATCCTCCCGAATGCGGAGCTGCCCACCGCGCAGGCCGTGGGCCAGGGATTGTAGTACCCGACGGGGCATTCGCACCGGGGCGCGGGACCGTCGTGCACGCATTCGCCGCCCTCCCCGCAGTCCATGAGGGAGCAGAGCTCCTCGGCGGTCACGCATGCGAGACCGGCGGCGTAATGACCCTCGTCGCACGCGCACGCGATCCAGCGATCAGCGGTCAGGCCGCACTCGCCGTGACCCGAGCAGTCCACTCCCTCGCAAGGATCGAGGTCCTCGACGCAGGTGAGGCCGGAGGCATGCCAGCCCTCCTCGCAGTAGCACTCCGGCCAGACCTCGTCCCTGACCGCACAGTCACCGTGACCCGAGCAGTCAACCCCCTCGCAAGGATCTTCGTCCTTCACGCAATCCACGGGCCCCTCTCGGTGGTAGCCGGAATTGCACAGACACACCGCGCCGTCCGATCCCGAGGCGCAGATACCCTGGCCCGAGCATGTCACCCCTGCGCACGAATCCTCGTCCTTCACGCATGTGAGGCTCTCCGGGTGCCAGCCCTCGTCGCAGAGGCAGACGGGGGAACCTTCGACGATCACGCACTCGCCCCAGCTACCGCAGCTCGACAGCTCGCAGCTTCCTGAAGAGATTGCAAAGTCCCCGCCTCCCCCGCACCCTGCTGTAACGAGCAGGGCGACAGCCAGGGCCGACGCGAGAGACGGCAACCGCGAAGGTGCGCCGATGGACGAGCCCGTTCCCATCAGGGTCGCCTCTCGAGGATGGTGCCGTCCTGCCCCACGACCCAGGCGTGCCCCGTCGAGGCCTGCCAGATCCCCTCCAGCACGGTGGTCGTGCCGCTCTGCTCTGGTACCCATTCTCCTCCGTCCCACCTGAAGATCGCTCCGCCGTCACCCGCGACGCGCAGGTCCCCTGCTTCCATTCCCCATACCCCACGCAGGGTCGGCAGCGCAGGGGGGCTCATGGCAATGCTCCACGATGCTCCGTCCCAGCGCAGGACGGTCCCTGCGGACCCAACGGCCCACACATCGTCCGGGTTGCTGCCCCAAAGGCCAAGGAGATCCGCGGTCACGCCGGTGGTCCATGCAGTCCATTCTGCTCCTTGAAGGCGCAGGAGCGTTCCGTCGTCGCCAGCGGCCCAGGCATCGCCGGGACCGGCCACCCAAATCGCGTTCAGGTCGGTATCTACCACGGGCGGGAACGGCATGGGGTCGGTGGCAGTCAGTTGCAGGAGGTACCCGCCGGCCCCGGATGCCCACACCTCGCTTCCATCCACTCCCCTGATGGCCAGCAGGTCCACTATCGTTGCAGTCGGGACGTTCGACCATGCCCCTGCGGCCCGGCGCATGAGGACGCCCGTGCCCCCGACTGCCCACACGTCCCCTGTCCCTGCGGACCAGATCCCCGTCAGTGACATCGACCCCTCGAGATCTGATGTCCAGGATGTTCCATCGAAGCGAAGGGCGATCCTGAATCCAGCCGCCCAGACGTCCGCGTCCCCGGTCCCGTTCACGTCCCTCAGGTCGTGGACCGTGCCTGACGACAGCTCGTGCCAGCCCACGTACCCTCCCTCCCGGCCGTGGTGCAGAAGGACTCCACCATCACCGGCGGCCCACGTGTCGCCGCCCGCATCTCCCCATACACCGTTAATGCCTCTCTCTCCGGTCAGGGTGATGGCCCACCAGTGACCGCCCGACAGGTGGTATGCCAGCCTCTCGTGGTCCCCGAACACCTCGCTCGCGCCCACGGCCCAGACGTCGTCAGGGGCAGTGCCCCAGATGTCCAAGAGCATCCCCTCGTTCAGGCACTCGACCTGTGTCCACGCGGACCCGTCCCAGTGGGCGATCCGCGCATGGCACTCCCCCTCGATGACACCGCAGTCGGTCCCGATCGCCCACAAATTGTCGCTCGCCGCTCCCCATATGTCGGTGTACCTGCCGGATCCTCCCGCCTCGACGACACTCCACGCACCATCGTCGCTGCGGTGGAGAATGAGAGGCGAGTCGTCGTCGATGGACGCGCTGGGTACCCATCCAACTGCCCAGACCTCGCTACCCGAGGCCCAGATGCCGCCCAGTGCTCCCTGGAAGTCCATGACCTCCTCCCGCCATCCGACTCCGTCGAACCTCTGGACCATGGCGATCCTCCCGATGCCTCCCGCCCCGTCCGGCCTGTCGCCAGCGACCCAGGCATCGTCCGCGGCCTCGGCCCATGCGTCTCTCAGGATGCCACCCGGGACACGGGGGCCGGTCACGGCCCATCCGCGGCCTGGTTCGCGTTCGAGGATCAGCGATGCGCCCGAGGCCTCGCCCACGATCCAGGCATCGTCGGCCCCCGCCCCGCTGATGCCGTGCAGCTCCTGGCCCGTTCCGTATGCGTCATGTGACCATACCGATCCGTTCCAGCGCAGGATCGCACCGTCGCCGCCCACTACCATGACGTCGTCTGCGGCGCTCCCCCACACGCCGCGCAGGTCCTCTCCCGTGGGGAGGGGATTCTGGCGGCACCAGCCGTCCACCGTGCAGAGATCCATAAATGGCGCCGATCCGGGCCTGCAGTCCCGTGGCCATGGGTTGTAGTATCCTTCTTCGCAGATGCAGGTCGCCTCCGTCCCCACCACCACGCAGGTCCCGTGGTCCGAGCAGTCGATACCGTCGCACGGGTGCATGTCGAGCACGCAGGACATTCCCGTCGCGATGTACCCGGCCTCGCACATGCAGACCGCCCCACCGTCCACGATCAGGCACTCCCCGTGACCGGAGCATGAATGGGCGTTGCAGAGCGCGTCGACCGCAAGGCAGAAAGGCCCGTCCGCATACCATCCCTCGTTGCAGATGCACACCGGCTCGTCATCGAGGACGGCACATACACCCATGAAGGAGCAGTATATATCCAGACAGGGATCTTCGATGGCGAGGCACTCGAGGCCCCATGACTCGTACCCGTCGTCGCACACGCACCACGGACGACCGGACACCAGGGCGCATGACCCGTGCCCGGAGCACTCCTCACCCGCGCAGGGGTCGTCGTGATCGATGCACGAGAGCCCATCATCGCCTGTGCCATAGCCGACTTCGCAAACGCACACGGGATCGCCGTCAGGCCCGCCCACAGTCCCGCATGTACCGTGAGGCCCGCAGTCCACACCTTCACAGGGGGATACCTGATCCCCTGCAATCGCGTTGCAGGAGCACCCCCCTTGCACGATGGCCAGCACGAGACCCGATATGGCCAACGTCCATGCTGGTTGACAACCGACGACTTGCCCCGTGACCGATTCATTTCCTGGAACCATCTAAAAAATATACCAGACAAACGATACCGGGCAACATGTGGTACATAAGGGGGGCCCTTCTGCCCAGGCTCCGGCTGTGGTCGGCTCCATCTTGATCAATCGCCCGGTCCGGCTATAGTGCTGCCATGTTCGAGACCCTGACAAGGGGCTTCAGAGCCGCCCGAAACAGGCTCAAGGGAGAGGCCGAGATCGACGAGAAGGCCATCTCCGAGGCGGTGCGCGACGTGCGCATGAGCCTGCTCGAGGCCGACGTCGAGTACAAGGTCACAAAGAACTTCATCGAGAGGGTCAAGGAGAAGGCCATCGGCGAGATCGTGGCCACCCGGGTCGAGGTCAAGGGCAGAAAGCAGAAGATCACTCCGGCCGATCACTTCATCTCCATCTGCCAGAAGACCATGGAGGAGATGATGGGCCCGGTGGTGCCGGGGCTCAACAAGGCCAAGAAGGGCCAGATCAACACCGTGATGATGGTGGGCCTCCAGGGCTCCGGCAAGACGACGACCGCGGGCAAGCTCGCCAGGTACCTGGAGAAGCAGGGACGAAAGCCCATGCTCGTGGCCGCGGACGTGTACCGGCCCGCGGCCGTGGAGCAGCTCCAGATCATCGGCGACCAGCTGGGCATGCCGGTGTTCAAGGACATGCAGAGCAAGGACCCCGTGCTCATCTGCGAGCGGTCCATGTTCGAGGCGCGCAGGCAGAACCGCGACATCGTCATCTTCGACACGGCAGGCCGGCTGGCGGTCGACGAGCCCCTCATGGTGGAGCTCGACAACATCAAGAGCAAGGTGCGGCCGAAGAACATCTTCTTCGTCCTGGACGCCATGATAGGCCAGGACGCCGTGAACACGGCCCGGGAGTTCCACCGGAGGCTCGATCTCACGGGCGTTATCCTCACAAAGCTCGACGGCGACGCCCGCGGTGGCGCGGCTTTGAGCGTCAAGGAGGTCACGGGCGCCCCCATCAAGTTTCTGGGCATGGGCGAGGGCCTGGACAAGCTGGAGGAGTTCAGGCCCGAGGGCCTCGTCTCGCGCATCCTCGGCTTCGGCGACGTCGTCGGCCTGATGAAGGACCTCGAGGAGGTCGTCGATACCAAGAAGGCGGAGGAGGATGCCAGGAGGCTGCTCAAGGGCTCGTTCGGCTTCGACGACTTTCTCGATCAGATCCACACTCTCAAGAAGATGGGCAACCTTAAGGACATCATCGAGAAGATGCCCTTCTTCCCCGAGGGCCTCCCCGAGGGCATGAACGTCGACGACCGGGAGCTCGTGCGCATCGAGTCCATCGTCCACTCGATGACCAGGCAGGAGCGTTACGATCCGGAGCTGTTCGAGAAGCAACCTTCCAGGGTCGAGCGCGTGGCCCGCGGCTGCGGGCGGCAGGCCAGGGACGTGACCGAGCTCATCTCGCGCTTCAAGTGGATGCGCGATCTCATGGGCGGCATCGGCCAGCAGGCAGGGCTCCTCGCCAAAATCCCGGGGATGAAGCAGATGGCCATGGCCCGCAAGCTCAAGGAGCAGATCCGCATCCGCGGCGCGGGCGCCATGGAGGGCATCGCGGCCGAGATGCTGGAGAGCGCCGTGGCCGAGATGGGCGGCGGAGGACAGGCGGCTCTCAAGACCCGCAAGGAGAGCGTGTCGCAAAAGAAGAACCGCCGCAAGCAGCAGAGGAAGTCCAGAAAGAAGTCCCGCCGCAGGTAGAGGAACTATCCCCGGATGCCGTCACCAACTTGCTTTATCCCGGTCCGGGGCCTGGTGTGAGGCCCATGGGCTTCGTGATCTTCGTCGCCATGGCACTGTCGATCCTGCTGGGATCGCACTGGCTCATCTACTTCACCACGGTGCGGTTCTTCTCGCTGGAGGGTCACAGGGTAATTCTATTCTGCGTGTTCTTCGCGCTCGCCATGAGCTTCGTGGTCTCGGCCCTGCTCGGCAGGGTCCTCAGAAACCCCGTCACGGACGTGCTCGCGTGGGCATCGTCCCTGTGGTTGGGCCTGTGGATCTACCTGGTCATGGCCCTGGTCGTCGTGTGGCTGGTGTACGGCGTCGCGAAGGTGGCGGGGCTGTCGCCGGACATGCGCATCGTGACCGGCGTGCTCTACGGCCTGGCCGCGGCCGTGACCCTCTATGGCACGCTGAACGCCATGACCCCGGTGATCACGGATGTGGACGTGAAGATGGATGACCTCCCGGAGCACTGGAAGGGCAAGACCATCGTGCAGCTCTCGGACGTGCACCTCGGATGTATCCGCCAGGAGGGGTACCTGGCATCCGTCGTGCGCAGGGTCAACGCGCTGGAGCCGGAGCTGATCCTCATCACCGGGGATCTGTTCGACGGCATGGGTGGAACGAGGGAGTCGTTCGTACCTCTTCTGGACTCGCTCGAGGCGAGAAAGGGGGTCTTCTTCGCCACGGGCAACCACGAGGGGTACCTGGGCCTCTCGGGGCCGCTCGCTGTGCTGGCAAAAACCAGGATCCGCGTGCTCGACGACGAGGTCGTGGACGTGGACGGGTTGCAGATCGTGGGCATCTCGTTTCCCGAGCACGACCGTCCCGGGGATCTGCGGCTCTTTGGCGTCATCGACCCCGGCAGGCCCAGCATCCTCTTGTTCCACACACCCACAGACGTGCTCGGGTCGAGCCGGGATCGGGCAGACCAGCAGAAGCGAACCTACCTCTCACCCGACACGCGCTTCGGGTTCGCGCGCGAGCACGGCATCGACCTGCAGCTCTCCGGCCACACGCACCAGGGACAGTTCTGGCCCTTCACGGCCCTGACGCGCGCCATCTTCCACGGCTACGACTACGGCCTTACCTGCTCGGACGGGTTCTGCATCTACGTCACCAGCGGCACGGGTACCTGGGGCCCGCCGCTGCGCGTGGGCTCGAGGTCCGAGATCGTGGCCATCCACCTGCGCTGATCAGGAGCACAGGCAGAAGCACATGGGAGCGCCGCCCATGTCCGCGCACCAGTCGCCCATGTCCTCGTGCCAGGTCTCCCCGCCGCAGTTCTCGCAGGGCCTGCCCTCGCAGTACATGATGTTGCCAGCGCATGCGCCCTCTGAACACCGGTCGTCGATGGTGCAGGCGTCTGCGTCGCTGCACAGGATACCGTCTGTTTCGACGCACCGGCCCTCGGAGCCGCTCGAATTGCAGATCTCGCAGATCCCGTTGCACGGCCTGTCGCAGCAGTAGCCCTGGGCGCAGACCGCTCCCTCGCACTCGGACCCGTCCGTGCATGCCTGCGCGTGCTCCTCCTGACCCGGGTCGGCCGGCGCGTCCGGCTGAGGCTCCTCCCGGGGATCGCCCGCGCCGTCGCCCGCCGTGTCCGGATCCGCCTCTGAGTCCAGGGCGTCGTCCGGGTGGTCGGCATCGGCGTCCATTGGCGTGGATAGACCTGGACCGCCGCACGAAGCAAGGGCCAGTGACGCTGCTGCGAGCAGGGACCAACAAGGCGTCATCTCCTGGGTTTTCCACGGATCCGCACGGGAAGCAAGAGGCCGTGCCGTCCTTGCACGCCAACGTTCGATACGATAGATTGCGCATATTCGGGGCGGGCCGAGTTGCAGCGCCGTCCCGGGGAGGACAGAACATGTCTCGTAACTTGTTGATATCGTTGCTGGTGCTGGCTGTCCTGCCAGCCGTGCTGGGATGCGTGGAGCAGCCGCGCAAGATGACGCCGGCCGAGAAGGAAGCGGTCAAGCCGTACATCCTCACGACCCGGCCGACCATCTCGCATCCTCTCGACGTGAACCTCGAGAACCACGTGACCCTGCTGGGCTACGACGTGGATCCCGAGACTCCGCTCAAGCCGGGCCAGGCGTTCACCTTCACGTTCTACTGGGAGGTGAAAAAGCCCCTGGACGAGGGATGGCTGCTGTTCACCCACATCGAAGACTCCAAGGCCGCACCCAGGGTCAACGCCGACGCCGAGGGCGCCATCCGCAAGCACTACCCCCCCGGCAAGTGGCAGCAGGGCGAGATCATCAAGGACGTGCAGAGGCTCACTTTGCCCTCGAACTGGGACAGCGCCACGGCCACCATCAAGACGGGCATCTGGTTTGGGCCCCACAGGCTGCAGGTGCTGAGCGGTGCCAAGGACGAGGAGAACAGGGTGGTGGCGGCCGTGCTCAAGACCACTGTCAAGCCCAAGGAGGAAAAGCCCCTGACCCTCCTGGTGCCAAGGGCCACCGGCCCCGTGACCGTGGACGGCAAGCTCGACGAGGATGCGTGGAAGGCGGCCGTGTCCAGCGGGCCCATGGTGGCGCCCCAGACCGGAGGCAAGATGCTGCCCGACACGAGCTTCAGGCTCATGTGGGACGACACGTTCCTCTACGTGGGCTACGACGCGCCCGACGACCACCTGCACTGCGAGTTCGACCAGCGCGACGGCGAGATCTACAACCAGGACGCGGTGGAGATCTTCCTGGACCCGGACGGTGACGGCAAGAACTACTACGAGATCCAGATCTGTCCCTCGGGCACCATCTTCGACTCTTTGCTCACGTCCTACAGGGCCAACGCCAAGGAGCCCGAGTGCAACAAGTGGAACTCCACGATGCAGGCCAGGGTGTCCATCGAAGGGACCCTCAACATGAAGGACGACGTGGACAAGGGCTACACGGCCGAGTTCGCCATCCCGTGGGCCGACATCCATCACGCGCCCTCGTCGCCTCCGAAACCGGGTGACAGGTGGAGGGCCAACTTCTTCAGGCTCGACGACGCCAAGGGAGGCAAGAAGGCATGGGCGTGGAGCCCGCCGCTCAACAACGACTTTCATAACCTGCCTCGCTTCGGTCTCATCGAGTTCGTGGGCGAGGCCCTGTTGGCGCCGGCGGCCGAGGTACCTGCCACCGGCACGCCTCCTGTCTCCGGCGTGCAGCCTGCCGTCCCGGCCAAGCCCCTGCCGCTCAACGTGCAGCCGCCGGTGAAGCTCAAGAAGCTGCCCATGAAGAAGCTCGAGCAGCCCGAGTAGTGGCGCCCTTGGGCCCGCTCCGACAGTCCCTCGTCCTGGGCACGATCCTCGTCGCGGCCGCACCGGTCGCGGTGGCGCAGGACAAGGACGATCTCACCGCCTCGGAGCTGGCGCAGGCCGAGGACCTGTTCGAGCAGGGACAGGTCCTCTACAAGGCTGGCAAGTACGCCCAGGCTCTGGTGTCGTTTCTCGACTCCTACGACATCTACCCTGCAGACGAGCTTCTCTACAACATCGCGTTCTGCTACGAGAAGCTCGACCAGGATGCCAAGGCCCTGGAGTACTACGAAAGCTACCTGGAGACGTTGCCCGAGGATGCGGAGAAGGAGCGGGCCGATATCATGGCCCGCATCGAGGTGATCGAGGGAGGTGGAGAGGACGGTGAGGGCGACGATGAAGCAGACGCCCCCCCGAAGAAGTCCTTCAAGGAGAAGATCGCGGGCGAGTACAGGGGCTCCTGGGTCCACGGCCTGTGGGCCGTGCTGGCCATGGATTTCGTCTTCGAGAGGGGGGGGGTCTACCCTTCCAGCGATCGGGCAGGCCTCGGGATCAAGGCCGCCTACAATGCCCGGCTCATGGAGCAGAGGCTCTCCTTGGCTCTGGAGCTCGGCTACCTGTCTCTGGGCTACTACGACGATCATGCCTGGTCCATCGTGCTGTGTCCCAGCGCTGGCTACAGGGTGGGCCTCTGGCGCGGAGGCTCGCTGCAGCTATATGCAGGTGGTGCCGTGGACCTCAAGTACTTCAGGACCCGGACCTTCATCAAGTACGGGACCGTGGGTGTGGGTGCTTTCCTGCGGCTCTTCTGGCACTGGGGAGAGAAGGTGGGTCTGTTCTTCGAGGCCATGCCCGTGCTGGGGGTGAGCCCGAGGCCCGTCACGGGCTACGTCTACGGGTATCTGGCCCTGAAGCTCGGCTTCGTGTTCGGTATCAGGTGAGGTGGATGTGATCTGCCCGAGAAAGAGCCCGAGGGCGTGGATGCTGGCCGTGGTCGCCACGACAATGGCCGTGACCGGGCTGGCCTCGCCGGGCTGCCCGGGCCGCGAGTCTGCCCCCGCCAAGCAGGTGACGAGCTTCGAGGCAGGTCCGGATGGGCCTTCCGATCCAGCGTCCTTGCCCGTGCCGGTCGTCAACAAGGACGCCGGATCGACTGTCCTGGATGCGGGGACGGAGCCGGAAGCCGTGGCCGTGACCGTGCCTCCCGCGGACGGGGCAGCGTGGCGGGTGACCATCGGGGCCACCGGCGACGCCATGGCCCACGGCAGGGTCAAGAACACGGCGGACAACCAGGCCACGGACCCCGACGAGGAGGGCGACGACCAGCACGAGGGCTGGTGGTTCATCGTCAAGCACCTCGCTCCCGCGGTCCTGGCCACGGATCTGGCCATGTTCAACCTGGAGACGCCCCTGGCCACCGAGAGGCACGAGCCCCAGACGGCGCCGCCCATCCAGAACGGGCCGCCGGTCATGGCAAGGGCGTTCGAGGCGGCCGGCTTCGACGTCGCCAACCTGGCCAACAACCACATGTTCGACCAGATGCGCGAGGGCGTTGTCGAGACGAGAGATGCCTGCAACGAGGCGGGCCTCTCCACGGTGGGTGCGGGCGCGACCCAGGACGAGGCCAAGGCCCCGCTGATCCTCGAGGCCGGAGGCGCCAAGGTGGCGTTTCTGGCCTGGACCTTCTCTTTGAATCGCAACCTGCTCGACAACGACAAGGACGCTCCCTGGGTCATGAAGTGGAGCGAGGACTGGGCGAAGAAGGCCGTGAGCGCCGCCCGCCAGGAGGCGGATCTCGTCGTCGTGAGCATGCACTGGGGAGGCGAGTTCCAGCTCTCCGTGGCAAAACACCAGGTGGACGCCTCGAAGGTCCTGTGCGGTGCGGGCGCGGATCTGGTCATCGGCAGCGGACCTCACGTGCTGCAGCCCGTCAGGCGGGTCACCGATCCGGTGACCAAGCGCGAGTGCCTGGTGGCCTACTCGTTGGGCAACGTGCTCTCCAACCAGGGGTTGAAGTAC
>JBFYZU010000169.1:0-24374 GCA_041309365.1 Myxococcota bacterium | reverse complement strand
CCTCAAGCGAGGGGCCGGGCTGAGCCAGCGGCTCGAGTCCGGGACCATGCGCGCGCCCAGGGTCACCTTCTCGATGAGCGAGCGGTCCCATCCGGAGGACGCCAGCGGCGGGAACAGCTCGAACAGCATCTCGTCGCTCACGCCGGCCCTGGCCATCTGCACGATGAGCCTCTCGATCTCCGCCTGCGACTGCGCCAGGGTGAGATACCCGATCATGCGCGAGAAGGCGATAACGTCTGCCGGAGCCCATGGCTCGATGTGGTATCCCACGAGCGCGAGCTCCCACGGGCGATGCCCCGGAAGCCGGGAGTTGATCCCCTCGCAGTAGCGCGAGAGCAGGGCCCTGTGACGCTCGTCGAGGCGGGCGAGCTCCTGCGTCGCGTTGCCGTACCAGTTCATCCTCCTGAAGAACCGGTCCACGTCGAGCATGGCATCGGTGGACTCCAGGCACTCGCTGCCTCGACCCTGGACGAGGATTCGCATGAGCGAGATCTGCATCCCACGGTCCAGGGCGTGCGCGAAGCCCATGGCCCAGCACGCCCCCTCGAGATCGTCCGGGCCGGCCGTCTCGACGTGCACGACTCCGTTCTCGTCCCTCGCGAGCGAAACCCCGGGAGGGGCAGGTGCGTCGATCCGCTTCAATGCCGTTCTTTCCCTCGAAAAGATCAGAGCAGGATGAGCGCCTCGAGCGGCTTGCCGAGGATCCGGGCGCCGTCCTTCTCGATGACCACGTCCTCTTCCAGGCCGATCTGGACGACTCCCCCGACCTCCGGGACGTCCACGTAGATCATCGGCTCGACCGCGAAGACCTGGCCAGGGGCGATGAGGTGCTCCACGGACGTGCCGTAGCGCTCCTTCCAGGGCGGACCGAGGATGGGTCCCACGTCGTGGACGGACAGGCCGATCTCGTGGCCGGCGGCGTGGGGGTACTCCTCGAACCCCTCCGCCACGATGAGAGAGCGTGCGGCCGCGTCCACGTCTTTTGCCTTGTTGCCCGGCTTGAGCGCGGCCATGGCGGCCCTGTTCGCCCTGTAGGTGACGTCCCACATGCGCTTCACGGTCCGGGGGGCGTCCGTCTCGCCATCCTTCAGGATGTAGGCCGTGCGCTGGATGTCCGAGTGGTAGTCCTCGACGATGATGCCGAAGTCGATGCGCAGCAGGTCGCCCTTCTCGATCGTGCGCTCGGTGGGGAACGAGTGGCCCCGATCAGGGCCGACCATGATCATGCAGAAGCTGACCTTGTAACCCGCCTCCTTGACCTTCTTCTCGATGAACTCGCCCAGGTCGCACTCGCGGGTCTTGCCCGGCACGATCACGTCGAGGGAGATGGCCTGTGCCAGGATCTCCTGCGTCTTTTTCACCGCCCGCTCGATGATGGCCACCTCGTCATCGATCTTGCGGCCGCGGAAAGAGACGATGAGCGCCTCGGCGCTCGTCACGCGATCGCTGAACCCCGGATCCAGCCACTCCTGGAGGTAGCGGTACGCACCCAGGGTCAGGCCGTCGCAGTTGGGCATGTCGCGCGAGAAGTTGACCGCGACCTTGCCGGGCGCAAGCTCCCTGTAGAGCGCCTGGAGGTGCGGGCCCACGCCCTCCTTGCGGTACGGAATCACCTCGTCGTAGATGCCCGTCCCCTCGATGGGGGTCGTGTCGTAGCTGGCGGCGATGCATACCTTGCGCCACGTGCCCCCGCACAGGCTGAAGAACGAAGCGGTGCGCCCCACGATCCCGGAGCTTCCTATGTCCGACCCGATGGGGTCCACCGCTCCCTCGCGTGTGAAGGTCAGCCACAGATCGATGCCCAGGCTCTTCATGATCTCGGGCAAGAGTGTGTCCACCTTCTTGCGCATGATCGTCCGTCTGACCTCGGGCAGCTTGCGTGCGGTCTCGTCCATCATCTGCGTTCTCCTCCGGTTCTCCCCCTGCCCCCGGCCTGTCAATCGACGCGCAGCACGACCTTGCCGAACTGCCCGCCTGCTTCCAGGTGCTCGTGCGCCGCTGCGGCCCGTTCGAGAGGGAAGACCCTGTCCAGGACCGGCACGAGCCGCCCCCTCTGCACCAGCCGCAGCACGTCGAACAGATCGCCCTTGCGCCCCATGGTGGAGCCCACCAGGGCGATCTGCTTGAAGAAGACCTGCCTCAGATCGACACCCACGGCGAATCCGCCCGTGGCCCCGCAGGTGGCGATCGTGCCTCCCCAGGCCACGGCCCTCATGTTCTCCTCGAAGAGGGGCATGCCGACGTGGTCGAGGATCACGTCGGCGCCCCTGCCGTCCGTCAGCTTCTTGACCTCGCGGGCAAAGCCCTGCCCGGGCGAGAGGATGGTGTGATCCGCACCCAGGGCGGCGATCCTCTCGAGCTTCCACCCTTGCGACGAGGTCACGATGACCCTGGCCCCCAGGACCTTCAGGATCTGCACGGCCGCCACGGTGACCCCGCTTCCCGCGCCGTGCACGAGGACGGTCTGGCCAGCCCTGACGCCTGCCCTCCTGACGGCCATCTGCCAGGCCGTCTGGAAGGTCAAGGGGATACAGCAGGCCTGCTCGAAGGGCATGTCACCCGGGTAGGGCAGGATGCTCGAGCGCGGTACCACGATGTACTGCGCATAGCCTCCCCGGGTGTTCTCGCCGAGAATGGCGTACTTCGAACACAGGTTGTCCTGGCCGGACAGGCAGGCCTCGCACCTCTCGCAGCCCAGGGCCGGCTGCAAGAGCACCCTGGTGCCGTCCTGGACGTCTTCGACCCCAGGCCCGTACCCGTCCACCTCGCCGGCGATATCGCTGCCCAGGATGTGGGGATACACGAGCTTCAGGTGGGGCAGCCCCTCGCGCACCCAGATGTCGAGGTGGTTGAGCGCCACGGCCCTGACACGGATGCGCACCTGCCCCGGCCCAGGCTCCGGATCGGGAATATCCTCGAACCCGAGACGTTCTCTCCCACCGTGCTCGTGCAGGACCACAGCCTTCATGGCAGCCCTCCCTTCATAGGTGAGATGGAGGCTATTTTCAAGCAGAAATCAAAGGTTACGCTTCACGACAACCAGCACCCCCGGGGTGGGTTCGCTCCTGCCATCGACACGTTGGACATGATGTCCGATTGACATTCGGGGCATTTTTAAATAAATGAAGCACTCCGAAAGACATCCTCAAGAGAAAAGACCAAAGGGAGGTCACACATGTTCGAGATGAACAGCCGCGCAGCCAGGGCCATGACGGTCATGGCGGCCCTCGCCATGGCAGCGACCCTGAGCCAGTGCAAGCCCCCACCCCACAAGGGCCAGGGACCCGCGACGGACAAGACTGCGGACACGGCGGGTATCGAGAACAAGGTCAAGCTCGAATTCTACGTCATGAGCCAGTGCCCTTACGGCACGCAGGTCCAGCTGGGGGTCGCCCCGACGCTGCGCCAGATGAAGGGCTACGTGGACTTCAGCATGGACTACATCGCGACGGCCCTGCCGGACGGGAGCTTCGACTGCCTGCACAAGGAGCCGGAGTGCAAGGGCAACATCGCCCAGCTGTGCGTGATCAAGCACTCCCCGGACAAGTGGATCGACGTGATCGAGTGCATGGCCAAGGACCAGAGGTCCATCCCCGACAACTACAAGACCTGCGCCCAGGCCGCCGGGGTCGACACCACGGCGATCGACACCTGCTACAACGGGCAGGAGGGCAAGGATCTGCTGCTGGCCTCATCAAAGAAGGCCCAGGAGCGTGGAGCCCGCGGTAGCCCCACCATCTTCATCAACGACAAGCCCTACAGGGGCGGCCGCACCGATCAGGCCTTCACGACGGCCATCTGCCTGGAGCTCGCCGAGAAGGATCGGCCCAGCTTCTGCCCGGCCGTCAAGGAGGTCGACCTGACCATCATCTCGGACAAGCGCTGCGCCGAGTGCGACGCCCGTGCCAAGGGCCTGAGGACCCAGTTCGAGTCCATGTTCATGAAGCTCAACGTGCACGAGCTGGACTGGTCCGCTCCCGAGGCCAAGGCCCTGGCCGAGAAGACCGAGACCAAGCTCCTGCCGGCCTACGTGTTCCACGCCAACGCCCAGGAGGATCCGGGCTGGGAGATGATCTCCAAGCACGTGAACTCCGTCGGCGGCTACTTCGTGATCATCCCCGACCGCGTGCGCTCGCAGTTCGACCCCACCAAGGAGATCTGCGACAACCAGCAGGACGACACCGGCAACGGCCTGGTGGACTGCAAGGACCCCGACTGCGAGGGTCACGTGGCCTGCATGGAGAACTGCACCAACGGCGTGGACGACACCGAGAACGGCCTGGTGGACTGCGCGGACGACGACTGCAAGGAGACGCTGGTCTGCCGCCAGGAGGCCGCAAAGACCGTGGACCTGTTCGTGATGAGCCACTGCCCGTTCGGCATGAAGGCCCAGAACGCCTTCCCCGAGGTCGTCACGACCTTCGGCACCAACATCAAGCTGAACATGCACTACATCACCAGCGTGCTGGACGACGCCGCGTACGAGAGCTTCCCGCGCAAGAACTGGTGCGAGAAGTACGACGACGGCATGTGGTACTGCTCCATGCACGGCAAGGACGAGACGGACGAGAACCTGCGCCAGATCTGCGTGCAGAAGCTCTCGCCGAAAAAAGCCCTCGACTACGCCGTCTGCCGCAACAAGGATCCCAAGAACCCGGACTGGCAGTCCTGCGCGACGGGCGCAGGCGTGGACGCGGTCAAGGTCGAGGCCTGCGCGACGGGAAAGCAGGGCAAGGACCTGCTCAAGGCCGACTCGGATCTGACAGAGGCCCTGAACTTCCACGCGAGCCCGACCTACCTCATCAACAACAAGTACCAGGAAAAGATCTCGCCCGATCCCGAGTCCATCAAGACGGCCTTCTGCAAGCACAACGAGGGCACCTTGGGTTGCGAGAAGACCCTGAGCGGACCTCCCGCAGCCCAGCCCGGCGCGCCCACCCCATCCTGCGGCTAGAGCCGCCCGACTCGTCCTCGTCTTTTCCATCCCCGGGCGAATGACCCGACCTGGACCCGCGGCGCCAGCGGCCCGTCACCGCCACCCCCCCTTCGCTCCACGGCATACCCGGACCATCGAAAAGCAGTGGGGGAAACTGCACCTTCGAGGTTTCCACGGCCCTTGTCATGGCATATGATGTCCACGTCCACCATGCTGGCCCGGATGCTCACGGCCCTCGCGGCCACGACCCTGTCCGTCGGTTGCCTGTTCGGCTTCGACGACAGGGCCGTCACGAGGCCCGACACGGACAGCGTCGACGTGACGGACGCGATCCTGGACCTGGACTGGCCGGATCTCGACGCCACGGACATCGTGGACGAGGATGCCATCGAGGATCCGGACATGGACGGCGACGAGCCCGAGGCCGTGTCCTGCGACCCTGGGGGAGCGGACGACCACTGCGATGGAAACGTCCTCGAGCGCTGCACCGCCACGGGGGACTCGTTCCTGGAGTATCCGTGCGTTGACAGGATCTGCGTGCAGGATCCGGCCGCACGTTGCGCCCAGATGGGAGTGCACGACGTCGTCGACGGGTCGCTCCTCTGCGCGGGCACGAGCGGGCTCGTCGCATCCGACATCCCGGAAGGCATGACCTGGGTGGCCCTGCTCACCGACACGGGCGAGATCTTCGCATTCAACGACGACCTCACGGAGCTGCACGCGATACGCCCCGCAGGCGAGGGAGACCACGGTGGCCGCGTGTTCACCGTGCAGGAGCAGGCAGATGGAGCTCCCGAGCTGGGCATCATGAGCCTCTCGGAGATCGAGCTTCCACAGGGACACGGCTTTTTCACCATCGGAGCGCGCGCAGCCGTCGTCCTCTCCTGCGGCCCGGTCGTGATCGCAGGCGCCATGAGCGCCGCTGCCATCCCGCGCAGCGTCCTTCCGTACATGCCCGGAGCGGGCGGAGGCACGGGTGGGACCATGGATGCGCCGGCGGGCCTGGGGAGCGGCGGCGGCGGCGCGGGCGGGGCCATTGGCACATGCACCTCCGGCGGCGGGGGAGGCAGCCATGGGGGAAGAGGTGGCAGCGGGGGTGCGCTGCCCGCCATCGAGGGCGGAGAGCCGGGCAGCGTCCACGGCGAGACCCAGCTCGTGCCGCTCACGGCCGGAAGCGGCGGCGGCGCGGGCGGACAGCCGGAGGGAGCGAAGTGCGCGGGCGAGGGAGGGCAGGGAGGCGGTGCCCTGCTTCTGGCCTCGGCCGTGTCCATCGACGTGCTCGTGACGGGCGGCATCGACGCCGGCGGTGGTGCCGGGCTCGGTGGCCAGGGATGCGGCCCGTCCATGGGCGGCGGCGGCGGCGGCGGCGGCGGTTCGGGAGGCGCCGTCCTCATCGAGGCGCCAGTCGTGACGATCCTCGGCTACCTGCTCGCCGCGGGCGGAGGAGGGGGGGCAGGAGCAGCGAGCGACGCGATCGACGGCCATGACGGCACGGACGGCGTGCTGGCATGGGGCCCGGCGCAGGGCGGAGTGGGCAGCCTCATGGGCGCGGGAGGCGGCTGGGGAGGCCTGCCTCTGACCGGGGACGCAGAGGCCGGCCTCGGCGCGGACTGCTCCACCATGACGAGCGCAGGCGGCGGGGGAGGGGGCGACGGCATCGTGAGGATCGATGGCCTGATCATCGACATCTCGTCGGCCCTCCTGCACCCCACCATCGACTCGGGCCTGCTCACCACGGGCTCGCCCCTGTTCTTGTAGATGAAGTTGACTCCCGACCCGGAAAGCTCCAGGATCCCGTCCTGCCCTTGGAGGTGAACATGCGGACCTTGGCAACGACCTCGCTCGTCGTCGCGACCTTCGCCCTGTTGGTGGGTGGATGCCGCTGCAGCTCCGATCTGCCCGAGCCTTTGCCCTCGCCCACCGTGGATGTCCCCGTCACACCATCGCCGCCCGTGGCGAACGGGCCGAAAGTCTGGTGCATGGCCTGCGCCAAGGCCGGCTTCACGGCGTGCAAGCGCGTGGAGGGACGCGACGGCGAAAAGAGCGTCCGCCGGCGTGCCGAGATCGCGGCGTGCAAGGACGTGGGGATCGCAGAGGCCGACTGCAGCGGGGACAAGCTCTCGAACGTCAAGTGCGGCGAAATGCCCTAGAGCACCGACCGGGTCCCAAACCGGTCGATGCCCTGGACACCTACATAGCCCGAGAAGCTGACGGATGAGTCAAGCTCGATCGGGACCTGGACCTCGGGGCGCTTCGCAGGCCGGAGTCGCAGGCGCACGGCGAGGACGAAAGACATGAGATGCCCGGCCTGCGAAGTGCCGCTAGAACATGGCCGTGGCGCGGACGAACACATCGAACATCGTGCTCTCCTCGATCCTGAACCTGTTGCCCACGGCGTCGATGGCACGGCGGTAATCCGGGTTGAAGGACTTCTCGTCGCCCATGTCGCCGGGCTCCCAGTCGCAGTTGGTGCTGCCCGGACCGTCCTCCACGAAGTTGGCGCTGTTGCACTCGTCGTTGAAGGTGAGAAAATGCTCCTGCTGGTGGTGGAAGGACACGCCAGCGTGGATCTTGAACCACTTGCTGGTGACAAAGCCCAAAGAGAGGGTGGCGCCGAACACGCCGTAGTTCTCCACGTCGGTGATGCCGGTCCACCGGTAGTTGGGGAACGTCTGGGCGAACTCCGGATGGGAAGCGTAGGTGAGCCCCGAGTCCTCGCTCGTGCCGAGGGCATCGTAGAGGGGCGTCATCTCCTTGCCCTCCGAGTGGTACGAGAGCAGGAGCCTGAGATCGATGTAGAACTTCTGGTCCTTGGCCTTGACCTCCCAGGGAACGATCTCCGTGCCGAACTGCACGGTACCCACGATGGGAGGGTTGAGGTTGATCTGACCCGGGTAGTCGTCCATGTTGGGCCAGTCCGCCTCGCGCTTGGGAAAGCCGATGAGGGCCTCGAAGCCGAAGTAGGGATCGACGAACTTGAAGCGCTTGGAGATCCTGGTGCCCACGTGCAGCTGGTGCACTCCGTCGCTCACGCCGCTCTTTCCCGTGCCCGCCTCGACCCAGCCGGCCGTGGGGTCGTCCATGTCCTTGTACTTGCCTCGCGGCTTGATGAGCTTGCCCACGGAGAAGAGGCCCTCGGCGAAGAGCGTCCAGGTTGGCTTGGTCTCGTCACGCTCCTGGTTGAAGATGCCCCACTCCAGGCCCACGACGATCTTGTCGATACCGCTGCGCTCGGCGCTCTTGAAGGGCGCGTGGAACAGGTACTCGCCCGTCGCGTCGTCCACGAGGATGCGCTGGGCCGCGGCCACGTCCACGCCCTTGGCGAGGTTGAGCTCGTTGGTGTGCGAGATGACGATGGGCAGACCGAACTTGAGGTTCAGGTCGTGATACAGGCCCACGAGGACCTCGATGTCGAGCACGTGACGCACCTCGACCCAGCGCAGCACGTCCACCGTGGTGAGGAAGTCCTGGTCCAGGGGGTTTGTCAGGATGTTCGGGCAGTGTACGTACCGCGGGGGGTGATCCGCCGTGGGGTCCACGCTCTCGAGCGCGCACTCCCTCGTGATGTTGGCCATGCTGAGTGTCCGCGAGTACCCGATGATGATGCTCAGGTCGAAGGGGTCGCCCTCGTCGAAGGCATCGATCACCTCCGTGAACTCGGCAGCGCGTGCCGCAGGGGCCGTGACCATCAGCAGGACCACCGTGGTCACGATCTCCAGGGTGCGTCGGCTCATATCGACTCCACGTTCCTGCCCGACCGCGACCAGCACGTGCCCTCAGGGCATAGCCGAAAAGACAGGAGCCTGGCGCGGGCGCGCTTTCACAGGATTTCGTTAGTTTTACCGGGCGTTTCGGGGTCCTGTCAAGCGAGCCCGGTCAACCGTGCTTCTCGATTGGCTTCTTGGGCAGGGGCAGGGGCTTCTCCAGCAGGTGCTTGGGCATGGGTTTCGGCGGTACCTTGCGGTGAGGCTTGCGGCTGATGAGGCTCAAAAACTCCGTGTCCAGGTCCTTCACTCCCTTCTCGATCTGCGCCAGGGTGGCACCGGAGCCGGCCAGGGCCTGGTCCGAGAGCAGGTGCTCGAGCAGCTCGAAGCGCAGCGCCACCTGGTGGAAGCGGGCCATGAGCAGCAGCCTGAGCTTGTACTGGGCGGCGGAGTTGTCCCTCAATGCCTGCTTGACCGCCTCCGTCTCGGAGGCCGGGCCGCCGGGCACTGCAGGCACGTTCTTGGAGGCGTCGGGCTTGCCGGCCTTGCGCAGATCCCTGAGCTTCTCGATGAGCTCCTTGTTCTGGGTGCGGCGCTCCACCACCTCGGCCAGGTGCGCCTCGACCTGCTCCATGGCCGGCAGGATCCACGCGGCGAACCCCGAAACGGCGGCCGACGGATCCTCGGCGAGCCTGGCGTTGCTCTGCGTCAGCCAGTCTGCCAGGGCCGGCGCATCATCCCCGATGAGCGATAGGTCCACCTTCAGGTCTCGCCCCACGAGCACCCTGTCGCCGGTCACGAGGAACTGCTCCTCGTCTCCCACGATCATGGAGCAGCGCTTCAGGATCTCTTCCTCGCCCTCGACCTTCACGATGGACGACCTGGGCTTGGGCGGCTTGAGAGGACAGTCCGTCACGTCCACCCTGAGCTCGCCCGCGTCCGTCACGGCCATGGCCATGGCCGGTCCGGCATAGAACACGGCACCGCCCGGGGTCATGATCTCGAACCTGCGCGTGTAGCCCTTGATGGCCGCACCGTCCAGCGTTGCAGTGCCCCTGTGCAGCACCAGCTCCTGGGGCCGGTGAGGGCCGATGGAGAGCCTGGAGGATGGCCCGAGGGTCAGAAACGACTCCAGCCCGATGTCGAGCCTCGCAAAGCCGTCCGGGCCGGTGCTCAGGCCGTCGCCCACGAACAGGGACGTTTCCTGCTCGGCGAGCCCGGGGGTGCTCGTCGTGGATGCGGCCCTCGCGACCTTCACGTCGCCCGACCTCTCGACGATGGTGGCCTCGGGCACGATGGCAGGGGTCGTCTTGTGGACCTTCGTGGCCGAGTGGTTCTGCCCTGGCGGAAGCACGATGGCCTTGCCGGGAACGGGCCTGTCCTTGGGCGGCTTGCCCTGGCAGCTCTCGCAGCACGCCAGGACGAGGACCGACAGGGCGAGAAGGACACGGGCGGGTGCTCTCATGTGGATGCTCCGGCTCTGCAAGATGGGTGAGCCACCAAGATGACCTCACTCCAGAGGCATGATGCCGTCGGAGAGGTCCTCCACTTCTGCGGCTTCACGGGCGTCCTTGAGCTCGACGTTGGTCTGCCTGAGCCTCTTGGTGAGGACCTGCAGGAAGTTCCAGAGGATCTTCTTGGCCGTGCCGCCTTCCTTGCGGATCATCTCGAAGAAGTCGTCCCGGGTCATGCGCAAAAGGGTGGTCTTCTCGACGGCCGTGATGGACGCCGAGCGTGGCGCCTTGTCCACGAGGCTCATCTCCCCGAAGTGATCGCCGGTACCCAGGTGGGTCAAAATCGTGTCGCCCGAGTGGACCTTCACCTTGCCCTGGATCACCACGAACATGTCGTCGCCCGTGGATCCCTCCTCGATGATCACCTTGCCGGGAGGCACGAGGACCTGTGTCATCTGGGCGAACACCTTGAGCAGCTCGTTGTAGGCCAGGTACCGGAACATGGGGATGTTGGCCAGCGCGTCGAGCCTCACCGAGAGCTGCTGGCACCGCTCCTTGGCCACACCCTCCACGTCCACGATGCGCACAGCCACCACGGTGATGTTGTCCTGGCCACCTCGCTTGTTGGCCATCTCGATGAGATCCTGGGCCACGGTGTCCATCTGGTCGCGCTGCATGAAGGGCGGGATCTCCGCTTCCATGAGGTACCCGGTGAGCCCGTCCGAGGCCATGAGGTACTGGTCGCCCGGAAGCACGTCGAAGGTCACGGCGTCCACGTCCACCGTCTCGTACACTCCCACGGCTCGCGTCACGGCGTTCTTGTATCCCACCTTGTCCGCGTCCTCGGGACGTATCCGGCCTTCCTTGATGAGCGCATTGATGAGCGAGTGATCCTCCGTGATCTGCTGGACCTGGCCACCCCTGAGCAGGTAGATGCGGGAGTCCCCCACGTGGGCGAGAAAGCCGTACGCCCCTGCGATGAGCAGCACCTCGCACGTGGTGCCCATTCCCCTCTTCGCCGGATCGACCTGGCCCTGCTCCCAGATCCTGCGCGAGGCGAGCTTCACCGCCTGCACCAGAAAATCGAGGAGCTCCTGCCGGGCGGACCTGAGATCCTCTTCGGCGACCGTGTCATGGTTGAACCGGTCGATGAGCGCCATCTTCTCGAGGACCGCGTCGTGCACGGTCTTGACCGCGATGGCCGAGGCCACCTCCCCTGCCGCGTGCCCCCCCATGCCGTCCGCAACGATGAACAGGTTGAGCTTCTGGTCGACGAGGTAGTTGTCCTCGTTGTGATCCCGGACCATCCCCACGTCGGTCTTGGCCGCGAACGTCACGTTGTCCTGGACGATGATGGACTTGGATTCCTCCCGCATCACGGGCCTCCTCTCTGGCAACGGAGCACCACACTTCGTGAACCGGGGTCGGATTATACCCCAAAAGCGGCCATCTCCACAGGGCCGTGCTCGTGTCCACGCGCGGGTCACTCGGTGGCGAGCAACCGCTCCTCCACGACCTGGTCGATGTACTTGAGCGGCTCGGTGTAGTGCATGCCGTCGACGAAGATGGTGGGCGTCGCGTCCAGATCCAGATCCTGTGCCTGCTTCACGTCCCGGTTCACCAGATCGAGGGCATCCGGGCTCTCCAGGTCCTCGTGCCACCTGTCCATGTCCAGTCCGGCATCCTCGGCCGCCTCCTCGAGCGAGTCCGCGTCGAGATCGCCCTCGAGCGCGTAGAGCGCGTCGTGCATGGGCCAGAACTGGCCCTGCATGTGGGCCGCGGCAGCGGCCACTGCGGCGTTCATGGCATCGGGATGCAGATCGGTGAGCGGGAGGTGAAGGTAGACGATGCGCACGTCCTCGGGAAACGCGTCCTTGAGGTCCGCGAGCATGCCGGCAGCCTTCCGGCAGTAGGGGCAACCGAAGTCGGAGAAGACCACGATGGTGACCCTCGCACCCGCAGGGCCCGTGTCCGGGCTGCCGGAGATGTCGATGTCCACGGTCTCGGCCTGCTTGAAACGGGCCACGTACTGGTCCAGCACGTCCTCGCGTCCGTATCCCTCGAGGATGCGCCGGTAGATGAACCCCAGGGCGCGCACCGACGCCTCGCAGGGCTTCGGCTTCTCCAGGCTGTCGAGCAGGCTCAGCTCGCCCGCGCAGGGCGACGCCTCCGCCCCCACGATGTCGATGAGAAGGAGCGTCTCGGCCGTCGTGAGCTGGTCGAGATCGACGACGCCAGAGGACGAGATGACCTCTCGCGTATGACCCGTGGCCTTGGATCTCGCGCCGCAGGCACAGGCGAGAAGGGCCGCCATGAGGATGGTTGTGTGTCTTGTCATCGCGCACCTGTATAGCAGGACCGGATCCGGGATGACAAGAAAGGATGAGCCGGGTACCATGTCCTGCCATGCGCGCCAGGGACGCGTTTTCGACGATGCTGGAGCCGCGATCTGTGGCCGTGATCGGCGCGAGCCAGGATCCGACGACGCCCGGCGGCGCCATGCACGAGAGGCTCCTGGGCCTCGGCGTGCCCGTGTGGCCCGTCAATCCCAGGGGGGGCTTCATCGGCCAGGCGCGATGCCACGAGAGCCTGGAGAGCCTCCCCGGGGTGCCCGACCTGGCCGTGATCGCCACCCGTGCCGACAGGGTCGGGCCGGTGCTCGAAAAGTGCGCGAGAGCAGGCGTGAAGGTGGCCATCTCCATCGCCGGGGGGTTCTCGGAAGTGGGGTTCGACGGGGATGCGCTCGAGGCCGATCTGCGCCGCATCGTCCGCGAGACCGGGATCCGGCTCCTCGGACCCAACACCCTGGGCGTCGTGGCGCCGCACCTTGGCATGGACACGATCTTCGTCAGGCACGAGAAGGACGTGTTCTCCACGCCGGGCGAGGTGGCGCTCGTCACGCAGAGCGGCTCCGTGGGCGTGGAGGCGCTGGGGATGCTGGCCGGGACGGGCATGGGACTGAGGCTCTTTTTAGGCCTCGGAAACCAGGTGGACCTGAACGTCGTGGACGCTTTGAGCTTTCTCGTGGAGGATCCCGGCACGCGCGTGGTGGCCCTGTATCTCGAGAGCGTGACGGATGGACGCGGCCTCGTTGCGGCCGTTCGCGACCTGGTGCGCTCTGGCCGACCCGTGGCGGTCCTCAAGGTGGGACGCACGCCGAGAGGCAGCCTGGCGGCGGCCTCCCACACGGGCAGGCTCGCGGGCGCCCACAGGGTCTTTCGCGGAGCGCTCGAGGGGGCCGGCGCGGTGCTCGCGACGGACGACGAGCACCTCATGGACGTATCGAGAGCCCTGGCCCTCTGCCCCCCCACCGAAGGACGCGCCGTGGCCATCGTGTCCGCCGCCGGAGGCTATGCCGTCATGGGCACGGATCTGGTCCTCGAGCGGGGCGAGGGCGCAAACCTCGTCATGGCGGACCTGTCGGAGAAGACGCGGGCGCTTCTCTCGACCGAGGTCCCCGTCTACGGGTCGGTGAGAAACCCCATCGACATGACGGGTGTGGCCAGCGACCGGATGTACGAGAGAGTCCTCACGACGCTCTCGGCGTCCGAAGAGGTGGACGCGCTCATCTGCTTTCTGTCCTGGGGGCCTCACGGTCTCACCAGCCGCACGGTGGACGCCCTGGCCCGCGCGGCCCATGGCCGCGTGCCGGTGATCGTGCACGCCATGGCAGGACCCGACACGGACCGGCTCATCGCCGAGCTCTCCGTACGGCGCGTTGCCGCCTACCCGTCCATGCGCAGGGCCGTGGCCGCCCTGCGCGCGCTGGCGACATGGGGCCGTGTGCCGTTGTCCATGGCCGGGCGGGATGGTACCCTCCACGTGAGCGAGCCGTGAAACCGAAGTTCGAGACCAAGTTCAAGAAACGCTTCCTCGTCGGCAGACTGCTCGGCGAGGGGATGAGCGAGGTGCGCATCGCGCGCGACGTGAACCTCGCGCGCGACGTGGCGCTCAAGCAACCCATCGCCGGGCAGCGGCACACGGCCGAGGAGAACATCCGTCTCCTCAAGGAGGCACAGAACACGGGCCGTCTGGACGGGCACCCCAACATCGTGGCCGTCCACGAGACGGGCGAGAACGACAGCGGCAACGTGTTCTTCACCATGGCCCTCGTCTCCGGCCGCGACCTGTCTTCCATCATCGAGGAGCAGATCAGGACCGGAGAGTTCGACAAGAGCCCCACGCGGACGCTCTACCGCAACCTGCAGATCTTCATCCGGGTGCTCGACGCGGTGGCCTTCGCCCACGACCGCGGACTCATCCACCTCGACCTCAAGCCCGACAACGTGCGCGTGGGCCAGTTCGGCGCGGTCTACGTGCTGGACTGGGGCGTGGCCGTGCTCAAGAGCGACATCTCCGAGTTCCCCGACGCGGTGGAGATTGCGGGCACCGTGAACTACATGTCGCCGGAGCAGGCCAACATCGAGGTGGGCCTCATCGGCGAGGCCACGGACGTGTTCTGCCTCGGCGCGATCCTCTACGAGCTCGTCACCAGCTGGGCACCGTACGACGCCGATGTCCTGGCACAGAAGCTGGGCCCGGCCTGGGAGAGCCTGCCGGGAGAGCGGACGAGCGAGACGCTCCTCGCCATGGCCAAGCGCTGCGAGATAGCCGAGCCGGAGGTCCGGGTGATGGGACAGCGGCGGATCCACCGGCGCATCTCGCAGATCACCATGAAGGCCCTGGCGCGCAATCCAAAGGACAGGTACCAGAGCGTCACGGCGCTCAAGGAGGACGTCGAGAGCTTCCTCATATGCGGCTGGCAGTTCGACCGCAGGGTGTACCCGCCGGGCTCGGTCATCCTGCGCGAGGGCGACACAGGCGACGAGGCGTTCATCGTGTCCGATGGCACCTGCAGGGTGACGCGCCAGCACTCCGGCACGGAGAGGCACCTCGCCGATCTGCAGACGGGCGACGTGTTCGGCGAGATGGCCATGTTCAGCGGCGAGCGACGGTCGGCGACAGTGGTCGCCACGGACACCGTCACCGTGCTCGTGGTCAAGAAGGAGGACCTGTACGACCAGGAAGGCATCGGGCACTGGCTGCAGCTCTTCCAGTCGGCCGTCACGAAGCGCTTCAGGCACAAGGAGGCGCAGGTGGAGGCGATGGAGGACGAGCTTGGGCGCCTGCGCGCCCACGTCGATGAGCTCGAGGCTCGACTGGCGGGAAGGACATGACCTGATGGAACGTCGGCCGACATCTTGTGCGCCGGGCTGACACCGGATACATATGCTCTGATCGGGAGACTCCAAGGATGGCCAAGAGCGGAAAGAAGAGTGACGGCTACAGAGGCGGCGAGGAGGAGGCCTGGGGCCGGGACGGCCGTGACAGGCGGGACCTTCGCGGGAGGAGCCGTGCGGACGACGAGTGGGCATCGAGCGATGCGGACGACGAGAGGGACAGGCGCATCGCCGCCATCGTGGGGGCACAAGGAGAGGTCCCACCCGTCGAGGCCCTGGATCGATTCCACGCCCACCTGGTGAAGAACCTGACCCTGCCGTGCCTGCTCACGAGCCACGACGAGTTCGACTGGGAGGAGCCCTATCTTCGCGGGGATGCCTCGAAACGCGAGTACGGACCCCTCAAGAAGACCCAGCCCTCGCACGAGGACGAGTTCGAGCTCGTGACTCTGCTCACGGACGCGAAGAACGCGTGGAGCATGGGAGGCGCCTGGGAGCGCAGCCTCGTGGCGAGGACCAGGCGCATTGCCGACGGCGCCCAGTTCGACCTTCCCCTCGCCGAGCTCAGGGTCGTGGGAGGGCGCGCACGCAACCACCAGCTCGTGCACGACTACCACGACTGGTTCAACGAAAGGTTCGCCCCGTCCATGGAGAAGGGCTGAGATCCCCACGGGCCTCGCCACACCGCGACGGATGAGACAGCCTCAGGATCCGAACAGCCTGACCGCCGCCACCGCCCGGGCCCATCTGTCCAGCAGTCGGTCGCGCTTCGCGCAATCCATCGACGGCGTGAACTCGCGGTCGACACCCCATCTGGCCCGGATGGCGTCCATGTCCTCGAACACCCCGGTCGCCAGGCCCGCGAGCAGCATCGAACCGAGCCCCGTGGTCTCGACGACCCTCGGTCTCACGATGGGGCGACCGAGCACGTCCGCCTGGAGCTGCATCATGAGGTCATTGACGCAAGCCCCGCCGTCCACCCGGAGCGCGCCCAGCCCCGCCGGAGCGTCCTTCTCCATGGCCAGGGCCAGGTCGCGGATCTGCAGGGTCATGCCCTCGAGCACGGCGCGGCCCAGCTCGGCACGACCGGAGCCCCGGGTGAGGCCGAGCAAGGCTCCCCGTGCCGCGGGATCCCAGTGTGGTGCTCCGAGGCCTGCCAGGGCGGGCACGAACACGACCTCGCTCATGGGATCCGAAACCGCGGCCAGAGCCTCGACCTCCGAAGACGCACCGATGACCCGGAGCGCGTCCCTGAGCCACTGCACGGCGGCGCCGGCGATGAAGCAGGAACCCTCGAGCGCGAACACCGTCCGATCGCCGATCTGCCAGGCCACGGTGGTCAAGAGGCCCGAGCTGCTCGACACGGCCTCTTCACCCGTGTTCATGAGCATGAACGCGCCCGTTCCGTAGGTGCACTTGGCGTCGCCCGGCGAGAAGCACGCCTGCCCGAAAAGGGCGGCCTGCTGGTCGCCCACCACCCCTGCCACGGGGATGCCGTCGGGAATGAAGCCCAGACCCCTGGTTCGGCCGTGCACGTGCGACGAGGGGAGCACCCGAGGCAGCATCGTCGCGGGGACGCGCAGGTGCCCGAGGAGCTCCTCGTCCCATCTGCCTGCACGCAGATCGTACATGAGAGTCCGCGACGCGTTGGACGGATCGGTGGTGTGCTCGCCGGTGAGCCGGCTCACCAGGAAGGAGTCGACGGTTCCGAAGGCGATGTCCCCTCTCTCGGCCCTGGCCCTGAGCCCGTCCACGGAGTCGAGGATCCACCCGGCCTTGGTCCCCGAGAAATAGGGGTCGAGGACGAGGCCCGTTCTCTCCCGGAACAGGGGTTCGAGCCCCTCCTCCTTCATCCTCCGGCAGATGTCCGCCGTCCTCCTGCACTGCCACACGATGGCCCTGTGCACGGGGCGTCCGGTGGCCCTGTCCCAGAGGATGGTGGTCTCGCGCTGGTTGGTTATCCCGATGGCCTCGATGCCGCTCTTGCGCACATCGGCCTTCTCGAGCACGGCCGTGACCGCTGCCTGAACCGAGCCCCAGATCTCCTCGGGATCGTGCTCGACCCAGCCGGGCCTGGGGTAGTGCTGTGGGAACTCCACGCCTACCCTTGCCAGGACGTTCATGTCCACGTCGAGGACCATGGCCGTGGAGCCCGTGGTCCCCTGGTCGATTCCGAGGATCGTGCGCATCCTGCCTCATTAGCATGATGCCCCGGCCAGGGCAAAGGAGGCTTCGCAAAGCCCGGTGCGGCCACGAGCACGACATGGGCATGAGGGAGGGCTCGGGCATCCTGCGCTACAGGATCGACTCTCTCGGCCAGGCCAGCACCCAGAACCTGGCGGTCTGGGCCGTGGACAACGATGCCGTGTCATTCTCGCAGGTGGACGTGACCAGCCCCTGGCCCCTGGTGGTGGTCACCGCGCCCGTGGACGCACAGCCCGGAGGCGTTGACAACCCCTACGCGCCTGCCGTGCCGGACGGCTGCACGGCCGCACCCGTGCGCGTCCTGGCCTTCGACGCGGGAGGCGTCGAGGAGATCTACTTCACCGTGGACTCGGGCGCCCTCGAGACCTTGACACGGAGCAGCGAGATCCCGGAGCAGTACGAGGGCCACTTCGACGCCACCGGCCTCTCGCCCGGCCTGCACGATCTCGAGGTGCACGCGGAAGGCACCTCGGGCTGGCGACAGTTCTCCATCCGGTTCGCGGTCCAGGATCTGGAGTGCGACATCGAGCCTCCACCCGTCGACGAGGATCCGGAGCCGGTGGCCGAGATGGAGGAGCCCCAGCCGGAGCCCGGAGAGCCCGAGCCCGTGCCCGAGCAGGTGGACGCCGACACGGATCCGGGAACGGACGCGGCTTGGGACGTTGCATCGGAAGCCAGCGAGTGGACGGGACAGGGCGGCAGCGTGGTGGGATGCGGATGCTCCATGGTCCTCTGAGCCCCCATTGACATGGAGGCTCGAGGCCATTTCAGGACGGCAACCAGCTAGGCAGGCACGCGGCCAGCGTTGCTCATGAGAGCCTTGACGATCTCGAGGCCGTAGGGAGTGCCCTCCTCGATGGCCTTGAGAACGGTCCCGCCTCCGGTGAAGAAGTAGTAGCTGGCGTTGTCCATGGCCTGCAGGTAGAGGCCGGGCGCCAGGCTCTTGAACTCCTGCAGCGTGTCGCCACCCCCATAGAGCTTGCGGGCCAGGGTGTTCTTGTCGATGGTCTGGTCGAGGGCGGCCGAGCCCTCGAAGAAAAGGGGCGTCAGTCCCATGACCGCGTTGACGAAGATGGTCCTCGCGCCGGAGATGATCCTGGCGACCTCCGACTCCATGAACGAGCTGGATGCCACGTCCAGCAGGTATCCGTAGTCCTTGCCCGCCTTCATCTCGCTCACGGCCAGGGTCCGGTACTGGCCGTCTATCCTGGCGCCGAAGACGTCCGATTCCACGACGTTGGGCAGCTCCACTATCTTGTGAGCATGACGGTCCAGCTCGACCAGCTGGCGGGCGGCCTCGATGTCGCCCGGCTCCACTCCTGCCACATTGAAGCCGTACCTGGCGCACAGGAACGTGTTGTAGATCACGCCGCCCAGGATGAGGTGATCGACCTTCTCGTATATCCGGCTCAGCGGCCCTATCTTGGTATCGTACTTGGACCCGGCCACCACGGCGACGAAGGGCCTCTCGGGCTCGAGCACCTGCTTCAAGTTCTCGAGCTCCTTCTGCATGAGGAATCCCGCGAAGCTCGGCAGGTGCTTGGTGATGTCGAAGGTGGACGCGTGGGGCTGCCAGGAGCCGAATGCGTCGTTGACGTACACGTCCGCCAGGCCCGCGAGCTGCAGGGCCAGCCGGTCGCGCGGCTCGCCTTTCATCTCCTCGCCCGCGAACCACCTCGTGTTGGGCATGTACACGCCGCCTATCCGGCGATCTCGCAGCTCCCTGATGTGCAGGTTGATGGACGTGTCGATGTCGAGGATCCCCTTCGAGGGGTCCACGCGAAACTGGGGCACCACGAAGCGCGTGTGCAGCTTGCGCTCGAGGTACTCCACCACGGGCTGCACCGCCGACTCGGGCCCCGTCTTGATCGTGCCGGTCTTCTTGTCATAGGGCCTGCCGACGTGCGTCATGATGATGGGGCGACCACCCTGCTCCACGATGTGATAGAGCGTCCCCAGGGTCGCGTCGATCCTGTACGGATCGCGGATCTCCCCCTTCTTGACCACGTTGTGATCCATCCTCACCAGCACGACCTTGTCCTTGAGGTCGGCGTCCTGCACCAAAGGCAGCCTCGGATCCAGGTTGTCTCTGCGCACCATGTACTGTCGTCCTCCTGGCTACCTTCTTAGCCTCAATGTCGGGCCCGGGCAATCGTCGAGCTGCGAAGCCGTCCTCGACCGGGGGGACATCCTTTTACCGGTGCGCCGGTACGGGTCGATGGAAGAATCGTCTGGTGGGAAAACAGATGGGGGGTGGCTAGCGCCTGCGTGGTCCGCGGCCGCCGCCGCCGCCGCCCTGGGGACGGGGCTTGGCCTCGTTGACGATGATCTTGCGACCCCCGACCTCCTGCTCGTTCAGCCCCGAGATCGCCGCCTGGGCATCCTCGTCGCTCATCTCGACGAATCCGAATCCCCTGGGGCGACCCGTGTCGCGATCCGTGATGATCTTCACGGAAGTGGGAGCTCCGAACTCGGAGAACATGTCCCGGAGCTGGTCCTCCGTCATGGAGAAGGGAAGGTTTCCTACGTAGATGTTCATGTACTACTACCTCGAGCCCGATGACAGTCACCGGACCTTGGCGATGATCGGGCTCATCATCACGGGTCCACGGCTCTTTTCGAGGGCCGCAAGCCCGCATCTATCGCAACATCGAATCGAATTCAAGTGTCTATTTGACATTTTGCCGGAGGCGCGTACAGGCCGTACACGGTCACGGCCAGTCCACCTGGTCGAGCTCCGTAGCCGTGGCGTATATGACCGGTCCCGTGCCTGCCGAGTGCAGGTACAGGTCCACCGTTGTCAGCGCCTCGCCCAGGGTGTTCATGTAGGCGGGAGAGAAGTTGGGTGGATGCAGCCCCGTGTGCCAGATCACCGGGTCGGACAGGGGCCCGTGCCCCGGCCAGTTCGCCTCGAACGTCTCCAGCATCTCGGACGCGGTCACGTAGTCCACGATGACGGCGTTGGCCGGAATCTCCAGGATGTCGAAGGCGTCGTCTCCCGTTCCGGGCAAGGAGGCATCCAGAAGCTGCGGGTGATAGGGCTGGCTCGTGATGGTGATGTCACCCCAGTGCTCCATGAGCCACTCGTAGAACACGCCGTTGCCGAGCCCTTCCCACTCCTCGATCCGGTCGGCCACGATGGCGTCCACGTCCACGGTGTAGCCAGCCGCCTGCACGGCATGAAGGGTCCCCTCGTCGGCCGTCCACCCTCCCGCACGAAAGGAGGTGGGCCTGCCGAGCCCGTTCGCCTCGAACAGGTCGGCCGTCGCCACGAGCAGCGCCGTCATCTCCTCCACCGTGTAGGATGACACGATCACGGTGTAGCCCGAGGGATCGCCGGCCGCGTACACGTCGGAAGGCTCGGTCCTGCAGGTGACGTCCGTCGTGTCCACGAACGTGCAGTAGGGGTGCAGGTGAACGCCTATCTCGTCTCCGTTCGCGTCCCTGCGCGCCAGGAGCCACTCGACGAGCTGCGCGCGGCGTCCGTCGCTCACCGTGGGGTCCGTGAGGCTGTAGGGTCCGAAGTAGTGCGAGTAGCGCAGCTCCGGGTGCCTGGCGCGCAATACGTCCATGTTGTTGAGATAGTAATCGGCGTTGTCCGCGTCGTCCCAGTCGGTCGCCATGACCGCGTAGATGGCGTTGGATCTGTGAAAGGTCCTGGACGCGAACCCCGTCGATGCGCCCGGCTCGGCCAGCACCACCTGGTAAAAGCCCACTGCAAGGCCGGTCACGTCCAGCTGCACATCGAAGCTACCCGCACCGCCCGAGGCCCCGTGAGGCCCGTCGCCATCGATCCAGGCCTCCACCCCCGACACCGACGCGGGTGCGGTGACCGTGGCTCTCCAGACCGTGTCCTCGGGCGTGAGCCCGTCGCCCACGAGCAGCCAGTCCGAGAGCTGCGACACCGTGAACGCCGGATCGTCCGCGGACGGCGCCACGGGCGGCGGCCCGGGATCCGTGTCCTGGTCCTCTAGCACGTCCTCGTCTCCGAGTGCGTCGAGCGTTGTCCCGCCCGGCGAGCCGCACCCCGGGCCCGATGTCCATATCACGGCCAGCGCCAGCCACGGGCACCGGCTCCGTGCGATCGATCCACGAGTCATCCTCACTTGCCTCCCGCAGCCTGGAGGTTACAGTCTCGAAGGCATCCCGGACAAGTGGCTTTCCCGGATCCGCGCGGGGTGCTTGCCGCCCGTGGCAGGCTCCGATATCTTCCGGTCCCGGGAGTGGAGTGACGAGTGAGCGAAGCGGACACGAGCGACACGGATCCTCGACCGGACCCGGACCAGGGGCGCATCCTGCAGATCGTGACGACGATCATCGTCGCACTCGTGCTCGGTACCCTGTGCGCCATCCTCTTCATCAAGCCGGAAGTGCTCGACATCTCCGACCTGGGCGAAAAAGAGGCCAAGGCGGTGACCAGGTAGCCGGCGGTCTACTCGCAGGGCCTGAGCAGGGTCTGGGGGTCGGGCTCGCCCACGTACCAGGTGTCGATGCAGGAGCCTTCCCCGAAGACCCACGGAGCGGGGGTCCCGCCCGGATCGACGCCCTCTTTGTCCGGCTTGCAGGTCCACGCCTCGAGCTTCTCGATCTCGGGCTTCTCGCCGGGCAGTGCATCCGCGACGACGACGTCCACCAGCGCGAGCTTGCAACCCACGAGAATCTTTCCCGTGCTCTTGTGGCACTTCTCCTTCGACTTCTCGCCGCCCGAGGTCTCGGACACCACGACGCACACGTTCACCTGACGCTCCAGCTCGAGGACCATGGCGCTCGCCTGGCGCTCGCAGTCCCCGGTCCAGGCCTGGCTCCACGAGGTCTTCTGCGAGCTCGACCCGTCCGGGTAGCTCATGGTGTACGTGAGCTCCCCCGCGTCCGAGAGTCGCGCGGTGCCGTCCTTCATGCACAGGATGGTCACGGCGGAGCTCCCGCTCTGGTTGCTGGCGCACTTTCCGCCGCACCCGTATCCCCAGCTCACGCGCCTGTGCATGGTGAGCTCGGCCTCCACGTCCGCAGGGTCGGGCGAAAGTCCGCCTGACTCGGGCACGTTCACGTCGAGGGCGATCTGCACACCCGAGCCCTGCTCGTCCGGCTCGTCCTGCGAAACACCGGCGTCCTGATCGCTGCCCGGTCCCTGGTCCTCGACCGGGGCCGTTTCTGCCCCTTGCTCGTCTGCCGGGGTCTGCACCGGGCTCGCGGGCGAGCGGCACGAGGTCATCTGCGCAACGAGAAGAAACACGAGGGCACGCATGGCCACCTCCGTCCATGCACGATGAGACCACAAGGCAACCCTCCCCGCAAGGACGGGGGGCGACGGGCACATGCACCCATTGATACCCCCCGGGGGATCGTCGTAGGCTCTGGCCCGGCGAGGAGGTCGTGATGAAGGGCAGGATGGCGCTCGTTTACGTGCTGGCCTGGGCCACGCCGGGCACCGGGTGCAAGTGCCAGACGCCCGGCACGGACACGAGCACGAGCACCGTGACGCCGGAAGTGCGGATGACGGCCATCGCGGCCGCTCGCGGTACCATACGGGACGTCCAGGGCCGGGCCCTGGCCACGACCCGTTTCGGCCGGGGCGAGGTCGAGAGCGGGCGCATCTACCCCATGGGGCAGGTGGCCGCCCACGTGGTGGGTCACATGGCACCCGTGGACGACACGAACCCCGCCGCCGGCATGGCCGGCGCTTCGGGTCTCGAGAAGGCCTTCGAGACGACGCTGGCCGGCACGCCCGGGTGGGAGAAGACCCTGCTCACCGTGGAGGGCGAGCCGATGACCCCAAAGCAGGTCGCGGCCATCGGGGCGGGGCCGCTCACGACCTTGCCCCGCGACGGGCTCGACGTGCACACCACGCTCGACGCGGATCTCATGACCATCGTGCACAAGGCGTTCGTCGGGCACGAGGAAGGGGCGGCCGTGGTGCTCGAGGTGGACAGCGGCCGCGTGCGGGCCCTCTACTCCAGGCCTTCGTTCGATCCCACTTTTCTGACAAGGGGGGGCGCGCCGGACAGGGGAGGGGCGGATCGGCCCGGGGCGCCCTCGAGCATGGCCACGGGCATGGCCTTCCTGCCGGGCTCGACCATGAAGCCCATCACGGCCCTGGCAGGCCTCGCCTCGGGCACCATCGACGCCGGCATTGTCGTGCCGTGCAAGGGGTCGCTCGAGTACGAGGGAGGCGATATGAGCTGCCACGGCAAGCACGGGGCCGTGGACGTGAGACGCGGCATCGTCACCTCGTGCAACGTGTTCTTCTACAAGCTGGGCATGGGCCTTCCGGCCGGCGAGCTCGCGAGATGGTCGAAAGACCTGGGGTTCGGCAGGGCGACGGGCATCGATTTGCCCGACGAGGCGCCGGGCCATGTGACGGACACGGACCAGTCCTTGCCCGTGCCGGCGAGGCTGTCCATGGACGCGGCCATGGCCTGCGGCCACGGAGGCGTGAAGGTGACACTTCTGCAGCTCGCGCTGGCCTATGCGGCCATCGCCAACGGCGGCACCCTGTACGGCCCGCTGCTCGTGGAGCGCCTGGCGGCGCCCGACGGCTCCGCCGTGCAGACCTTCGACGTGAAGGTGGCCGGCAAGATGGAGATCCCCTCGGGTGTCACGGAGCAGATCCTCGCGGCTCTGACCGCGGTCGTGGCGGATCCCGAGGGCACGGCCCACGCGGCAGCCAGAGAAGACATGGCCGTGGCGGGAAAGTCCGGCACGGTGTCTCGCGCGACATCACAGGTGGATGGCAGCGCACCGGCCAACGACACGTTCTTCGTGGCACTGGCGCCCGCGCAAGATCCCCGGCTCGTGGCCGCGGTGCTCGTCAGGGGCGGCGAGACGGGCGCGAGCACGGCCGCGCCCATCGCGATCTCCATCCTCGCCGACTACCTCGGCGGCCTGTACTGAGGGG
>JBFYZU010000168.1:0-10003 GCA_041309365.1 Myxococcota bacterium | reverse complement strand
TCTCACCGGGCTCGTGCTGGCGCTGGGATCGGGTCACGTCGGGCGGCCCGCGGCGGTGGGCGCCACGATCCTCACCCGGATCGCCACTCTCGGGTTCGCCGTGCTGGTCGGGTTCTTGGCTCTGGGGATCTACGACAGCGTGTGGTTGAATAGGGCTCAGGGTGCCAGAAGGGGGAGTTGAACGACCAATCTGTTCTGACTCCGGGCCAGCGCGTTCGACAGGAAATCGACGAGGTCCACCATCGAGGCAGGCTCGACTTCACCGGGAACCATGGTCAGCCTGCGTACGAGAGAGACGCTCACCGGTGCGATCCCCACCGAATGGAAGAGGGAGAGGGGGCCGACCTGCACGGTCTTCTCCTCGAAGCTCGGTGCGTGAAGCACTCTGGCCCCGTCCGGGAGCCGCACCTCGATGCGGACCTTCTCCCATGCGGCCTCGTCGATCTCGATGGGTAGCCCACGTTCCGGACGCCACGTCTCCCATCGATCAACAGGCCCTGTCATGATGGCACCTGGAAGGGTGGTGTCCAGCAGGCCGTCATCGATACCTGGAACGGCCAGAAAGTCGATGGCCGTCTCGTCCAGCGCAAGATGCGTGAAGCTGGCTTCCTTGACGATCAAGTC
The DNA here is from genome assembly GCA_041309365.1 of Myxococcota bacterium. Taxonomy (GTDB): domain Bacteria; phylum Myxococcota_A; class Polyangia; order DRWM01; family DRWM01; genus JAFDER01. Next base: position 9,379 of record JBFYZU010000168.1, on the reverse strand, counting down.
GGACATCGGACCCAGCATCGATGTCACCACGACGAGAGGATCCGGCTGGCCGTCCACGATCATGCCCCAGTAGGGATTCTGGGAGCCCCGCAGCACGAGGCTGCCACTCGCCACCGGTTCATGGCACGACAGATCGACGACGAGATCGAGCTTCATCCTCGTGCTCGCGGGCTTCACGTACTCTGCTCTCCTCTCTCCCTTTCTGTCCAGGATGAAGACGTCATCGGCCCTCGGTTCGCCGTGACGCGACGTTCCCAGCGCGTCGAGGTAGACGTATCTGCCTTCCACCGTCGCTCTTGTCCAGAGTCCGCGGATGTTGCCCGGGTGCAACCGTGCCTCGCTGCCGGGGTCGTGGTAGAGTTCCACGAGCACCTCGGGATCGTGGCCCAGCCTCGCGAGCACGGTGTGCAGGATCCCAAGCTTCTCGAGGGGATCCGCGTACCCCGACCGGAATGCCTCGAGAGGCGCCCGCACGGCATCGCCGAACAGCCGCCTGTCGACCTCCACCGTCGCGAGCCCCTGCGCGATGCGGGTGTAATACCCCAGGACTTTCTCGCGAGGTGTCCACGTTTCACTGGCGAACTGGGTCTCGAGCGCACAGACGATCTCGTCAGCGGCCGCGGCCGCGTCCGCATCCGATGGGTCGAGGGCGATGGGCGCGCCACCCAGGAGCCTCCTCGCAAGGGCCTCGGCACCGACCTTCTCGACCCAGTAGAGTGTCGGCAACTGCAGGGCGGATACTCCCTCGATCGCCGATACGTTGACGGCCAGAGTATCTGCCACCGAGAATCTGTATGTCACCGATCCGTCCGAATGCTCGACCTCGGGAGTCACGGATGCTCCCGTGACGAACCACGTGATGTCGCGTTCCACCGGGACGCTGATCGATACGACCTTCATCATCGTCTCTCTGTCGTCCCAGAGAGGCTCTGTCCCCCAAAGGACGCGCCTGTACGGTGCAAAGTCCTCCACCTCGACCTCGAGCTCCGTGGCCGCTCCCTTCTCGAGGCCCAGAAAGGTGATGGCCATGTCTTTCACGTCCGTGAAGTGAGGGGCCCTCGCGACGGCGTCGGGAGTGACCACGTTGATGGCGTTCGGCTTGATGCCGGTGATCGCACCGTCGGTACGGAGCGTTTGCGCGACCTTCACCCGTGCATCCTGGAGCTCCGAGTTGAAGGAGACGATGGGATCGCCGTGGGCGTCGAGGCCATGATCGGTGAGGATCCGCTGGATCTCCCTGGTCCGCTCGAGGACCCGCCCGTCGTCGCCCACTGTGATGTGCTTCTCCGAGAGCATGAGGACCACATCGGCCCCGTGCTTCGACGTGAGCTTCAGCGCGGCCTCGAGGCTGGACGTCTTCTCGGCGGAACCGGCGCTGGCAAGCACGAGAGCTGCCATGACAGCATGGACGATCGCCTGCCTCATGGCTTCACCTCCTCCGAGCTCACGAGAACGATCTCCGTGGTCTTCACCTCGTCCAGGGCACCGGACAGCCGCGTGAGATCGGCGAATGCCTCCTCGGGTGCGAGCCTGCTCTTGACCGACCATGTGCCGGAATAGACCAGGCTGGATCCCTTTTCCGTGATCTCGAAGCGATAGGCGACCCACCCGGAGTCGTGGTTCTTCGGTGGTGGGAGCGACTCCGGCCTGTACCCGGCAGGGATTGCCACCGTCTCGGTGACCTGCACCTCTTGCGGGAACCAGAACATGGCCGGGTTCTTGCGCTTGGTCCAGTCCCCCAGCAGGTAATAGGGGCTCATGCGCTCGACGTCGAGGATGAAGTGGGCCAGAGGTATCACGAAGGAGAGCCTGTGGTCGGAGGCCGTGGCGTATCGTGCGTCCTCGTACGAGAACTTCTGAACGAACGGCTTGTCGAGATCGGCGTGATCCGTGGCCTTGTACGACGTTACCCTGAGAAACGGGGAGATTCGCGACACGAGCATGTGCATGAGCGCCTTTCCCTCTCCGTTCGGGGCGTACGCGAATGCCCTTCGAAGGCGCGTGTCCGGGTATCCCGTGGCCCGTATCTCCACGGCGCCCTTCATGCTTCCGTCCAGTGTCACCTTGCTCTTGCCGTTCAAGACGAAACGGTTCTCCTCGGCCGTGAACTTCGGCGTCGCTGCGAGATCCTCGCCCTCGGGAGATCCCACGACGTAGTTCTGCTCTCCCTCCGCGAGGCTCCAATTCTGCATGTCGTAGGGGGCCCACGTGGGATCGAGCATGACGAACGAACCGTCCGCTTGCCTCCACGCCACCACGCAGTGGTTGAACTGATCCGCTGCAACATCCTCCACGCGTGCGCCGGCCATGGTCATGGCCGGATAGGCGGTGTAGCCAGCCACCCTCAGCATGGTGACGAGCATGCCGGCGATGTCCTTGCACACCCCGCACCTGTCCTCGTAGGTCATGATGCCTGGGTGTATGGTGTACCCCTCACCCTCGCCCATGCTGATGCCGGAGTAACGGATGTTGTGCGCCACCCACCTCTGCAGCGCCTCCACCTTCTCGGCGTCCGTCTTCTTTCCCGAGATGATCTGCTTGACATTGGCCTCTATGGCGGGGTTGGCCGCGAACACCGGTTCGTTGACCTCGAAGAACCAGACGGACTTTTCGGACCACTTCTGCACGGTCGCCAGCACCACCTTGGTCACGAAGTCGGACCTGTCGGGCTGTCTTTTCTCGTCGGGCCTGGCAGCCACTCTTCTCTTAATCCACTCGTAATGCATGTGGTCCAGGTCGGCGCGGACCTCGCTCGCCACCTCGCCGTTGTACACCTTGGCGTGCACGGGCTTGTCCCTGGGGACGTGGAGAGAGTAGATGCGTTCCTCGATGGGGACCACGTCCTCGAACAGGACCACATCGTAGAAATGACCTTCCATGGGAGGGATGTACTTTGCCTCGTCATCCTTGTCCGTCAGGTAGGCGATCTGGAACCCCTTGCTGTAGGTTTCCCATGCCACGGCGTCTCCAGGCGCGAGCCCTGGGACCTCGATGAGCTTCATCCTGGCACCCCAGCGGATGATGTGCGCTGGCTGTGGGAGGTCCCTGGCCTTGTCCGTGTCCACCTCGATCGCGGTGCCGTCCTTCTTGACGATCCTGACCCAGCGGATCTCCTGCATCTGGGAAGCAGGGTCGTAGTCGAAACGGAGCACCGATAGAGTCGTCGCGCCGACGGTGTCGAGGACCTTCACGACCTTGCGATCCACCACGTGCCCGAGGCCCGAGTCCTCGACTGTCACGTCCGTGTGGTGATGCACCGTGAGCGTGTGGCAGAGTGGATGATCGTCCGCGCCGCCTGCGGATGCGAGCATGGCGATGATCTGCTGCTCCTTGAGCGGCTCCGGTTCGGCACGTCCCTGGCGGGCGTCGGCGATCAGGGCCAGAAGCCCGATGGCCAAGAAGGTGATGGCTCTTCGCATCTCTGGCCTCCTGTCCTCGGAGCACCTTCCCATGCACCTCGCGGTGCGTCAAGCGCGACAGGCAAAGCACGGGTAGTCGGTGGAAGATGGGTCTTCCTCCCGGCATCTCCGATCCTGTGGCCTGGCCACGGTCGGCGAAGTCTTGAGGACGTCAGTCGAGGGTGGTGACGAAGGCGAGCACCTCGTCCGCGTGGCCGGTCACCTTGACGTCCCGGCAGATCTTGCGGACGATGCCCTCGCGATCGATCACGAACGTGCTCCTGTCGTCTGCCATGGCCCATGCCTTCGTGGAGCCCTGCTTCCATGCACCGTAGGCCGTGTGCACGGATCCGTCGGGATCCGAGAGAAGCGGGAAGTTGAGCATCTGGTTCTTCGTGAACTTCGCGTGACTCTCTGTGCTGTCCAGCGAGATCCCCAGGATGACCGCGCCGAGTTCGGTGAACTTCTCGTGGTTGTCCCTGAAGGAGCAGGCTTGCTTGGTACAGCCCGGCGTCTCGTCCTTGGGGTAGAAATGGGGCCCCCGCATCGCGGTGCCACCCCATCGAGACGAACGACCGCCTTGAAACCGGACCCTGCCGTATCGTATACGTCTGTTCATGACGAAGACACCCATCGATGCCGGGGAAGGGCTCGCCCGCTTCGGCGTTTCAATCGAGCAACGTTTGCTGGAGCAGTTCGACGGACACATCTCCCGACGGGGCTACAGGAACAGATCGGAGGCGCTCCGGGACCTCATCCGGGACCGGCTCGTGCAGGATGAATGGAACTGGGGAAACCGTGAGGTGGTGGGCACCCTCACCCTCGTCTACGATCACCATACCCGTGAGCTGCAGGCCAGGATGACGGAGCTCCAGCACGATCATCACGCCCACGTGCTGTCGTCCTTGCACGTGCATCTCGATCATCACACATGTCTCGAGGTCCTCGTCGTGAGGGGTAAGCCCAGGGAGATCCGCACGCTCGCCGACGGGCTCATCAGCCTGAAGGGCGTCAAGCACGGGCAGCTCGCGGCCACATCGACGGGCAAGATCCTCTGATATCGGTCGGTGCAGGCGGTACGAGCGCTCTCGCCGGCCCGCATGCCCCATCTGGACGATCGCGCCGCCGGTGCATTGCGATGACACCGTGCTGGGTCGCCAGGTCGCGCCGGTCTGGGGCATGGATCAAGCCAGCCGCTTTCGGAACCTGAGCCCCGACAGCAAGAACACCAGTGCGCCGGTGGATGCGAGCCAGATGCATTCTTTCCACAGGTCCGTCAGCGTGGATCCCTTCAGGAAGATGGCCCTGATGGCCACCAGAAAATGTGTCAACGGGATCAGATCCGTCAGGGGCTGGACGGGCCTGGGCATGCTCTCCACGGGGAATGCGAAGCCGGACAAATACAGGATCGGCATCATCACGAAGAACATGGAGCTCATCATGGCTTCCTGCTGGGTGGACGACAGCGTCGAAATGAGAAGGCCAAGGCCCGTCGTGTTGAAGATGAACAGCAGGCTCACCGTGAACAGGGTCGCGAGGCTGCCAGCGAACGGGATCCCGAACACGAACCTCGCAACGGCAACGACGAGCGCGACGTCCACCAGCCCCACGAGGACGAAGGGTACGAGCTTGCCGGCCACCAGGACCATGGGCCTCAGGGGCGAGACGATGATGCTCTCCATGGTTCCCCGCTCCTTCTCCTTCACGATGGCCATGGAGGTGAGGATCATGGTCATGAGCATGAGCAACATGCCGAGTATGCCGGGGATGAAGAAGTTCTTGCTCTCGAGGTCCGGGTTGAACCAGATGCGATCCCTCAGGACGACCCCGGCGGCGGCAACCTGCATGCCGGAGGCCTCGATCCTGCTCCTGTTGAAGTTCTCCACGGCCATGAGCGAACTGCTCACTCCCTGACCTGCCGGGATCGTGTCCGTGCCGTCGATGGTGATGAGCACATTGGCGTCGCGGCCATCACGGAGGTCCTCCTCGAACCCGCGTTCGATGTGCAGTGCCAGGGAAGCCTGGCCCGACTCGAAGAGCTTCTCGTCGCTCTGACACCGGGTGAGGCCCACGGTCTGGACGAAATACCCCGACGACGTCAGGGATCGGGCCAGTCCCCTGCTCGATTCCGAAAAGTCCTCGTCGCAGATGGCCAGCCTGAGGTCCTCCACGTCCAGAGAGGCGGCGAAACCGAGGACGATGAGCTGCATGACGGGTGCCACGAAAACTATCGGTATCATCCTGCGATCCCTGTAAAACTGTATGAACTCCTTGCGGATGACGTGGTGCAGGGTCATGTCCTGAGCCCCCCGCGATGGATCCGTATGATGGCCACCACCATCATGAAGGCGGCCACGGCGAGAAGCCCGCCCATGTCCGGCAGCAGCACGGCGGGGTCGGCGCCCATGAGGAGCGTCGCCCGGAGGATCCGGATGTAGTAACGGGCCGGGACCATGTAGGTGATGAGCTGGATGATGACGGGCATGTTCCTGATAGGGAACACGAAACCGCTCAGCACGAATGTTGGAAGCATGGTCGCTATGGCAGCCAAGGTGAAGGCCACCTGCTGGCTGCTCGTGATGGACGAGATGAGCAGTCCCATTCCGAGAGTGGACAGCACGTACACGAGCGTTGCGATGCCGAGGAATGCCATGTTCCCCCTGACGGGCACGCCGAACATGATGTTGCCGGCCGCCAGGATGGACACCGCCGAGACGAGGGAGATGATCACGTAGGGGATGATCTTGCCGGTGATGAACGCCCATGCGCGAAGGGGCGAGAGGGTGATCTGCTCGATGGTACCCCGCTCCTTCTCCCTGACGATGGAGAGGGCCGTGGCCAGGGCGTTCGCCACGGCGAGGATGAACGCCACCAGGCCAGGGATGAGGAAGAAGCTCGAGCGCAGCTCGGGATTGTAGTACATCCTGATCCTGGGCATCACCACCGCGGGTCTGCTCGCGTGCAGTGCCTGCGAGGCGAAACCGATCCCGGAAAGAACGGGAAAGGGGACTTCGGGCGCGGGTGCCTGCCCGGCCTCCCCGACGGAGGCTGTCAAGGTCGGGGCCGTCGTGCCGGGCCACGCCGTGCCCCGCGCCGGGATCGAGGCGTTCCTCACGGGCGTGTACTTCGACATGTACTGCATGGAGCAGGCGTTCACGTAGGCCCTCAGCGTCCCGGCGCTGCTCGATGCGATGAGGGAGTTCGTCCCGTCCACCACGGCCTGGACCGTGGGGCGGCCACCCTGCCGGATGTCGCGTGCAAAACCACGGGGCACGTGCAGCCCGATACGCGCCGTCCCGTCGTGCAGGCACTGGGCCAGCTTTGCTGGTGAGTCCACGCTGCCGGCGAGCTCGAAATGCTCGTATCGGGTGACGTTCCCGATGAGCTGCCTGCTCAGGTCGGAGCGGTCCTCGTCGAGCACCATGACCTTCACGTACTTCACGTCCATGGAGATGATGGTCCCGAGAAACGCCAAGAGCGCCGTGGGGAAAAGGAGGAGGATCCCGAGGGCGCGCGGATCCCGGCGGATCTGCTGGAACTCCTTCACCACCATGCCCACGAGGCCCCTCACGTGGACACCTTGACCGCAGGTGTTCCCGTGGTGAGCATGATGAAGATGTCCTCCATGGACGGGGGTATGGCCCTCACGGTCACCGGCTCGTGGCCTGCTCTTCTCAGGTGATCCTCGATGATCTCCGCCGTGCCACCGGAGCCGGCGAACGCGTGGATCCGTGGGCCGTGCAGGTAGGTTTCCCGCACGACGTGGCAGGACCCGAGCGACCGTTCCGCCCCCGTGTAGTCCCTCGTCCGGATCTCGAAGAGCTTCACCGCGTCGAACTGCATCTTCAGGTTCCTGGGCGAGCCTCCCGCGACGACCTTGCCGGCGCTGATGAAACCCAGATCGTTGCAGTACTCGGCCTCGTCCAAAAAGTGCGTCGTCAGAAAGACCGTGGTCTCGTCGTGCGAGAGCCGGTTGATGATGTCCCAGAAGGCGCGTCTCGAAAGGGGATCCACACCGGCCGTCGGCTCGTCCAAAAACAGGACCGGCGGATCGTGCATGAGGACGCAGCACAAAGAGAGCTTCTGCTTGATTCCGCCCGGGACCTGGCCGGCGAGCTGGGCGAGGTAGGGCTCCAGGCCCAGAAGGTGCAAGAGCTCCTCTCGACGTCCGCGCTTCTGTCCGTATACCCCACCGTAGAAATCCATGTTCTCGGCCAGAGTGAGATCCTCGTACAGCGAGAAGTGCTGCGTCATGTAGCCGATGCGCCGCTTGGCCTTCTCCGGGTGCCGTCTCACGTCGATGGACTCGATGCGGATGCTGCCGCTGGAGGGTGGCATGAGGCCCGTGAGCATGCGGATGGCGGTGGACTTCCCTGCGCCGTTGGGGCCCAAGAAGCCGTAGATGCTGCCCCGCTTGACGCCTATCTCGGCCGCGTCGACAGCGGTGAACGCCCCGAACCGTTTCGTGAGGTTGTGTGCCTCGATGGCGAGCTCTTCGTTCATCCCATCACGGCTTCGATGAAGACGTCCTCGAGGGTGGGCTCGACCCTCGTGGCGGTGGCAGCGACACCCGTGCTCGCGAGCAGCCTGTCCACGGAGGCGGCGTTCGTGGCCGGATCGGTGCACGTGAGGTGCAGGCTGCTTCCGAACGCCTGCGCGGTGCGGACCCAGGGCTTCGACTGGATTGCCTGCTTGAGCGAGAAAGTGTCAGTGGAGGGCACCTCGAACACCGCGCGCGACGCCGTCCTCACGAGATCGTCCGGATCCCCGCGAAGGATGGTATTGCCCTCGTGCATGAGCAGCACCTCGTGACATCGCTCCGCCTCGTCCAGATATGGGGTGGCCACGAGGATGCTCATTCCCTGAGAGGCGAGCTCGCCGAGGATCCGCCAGAACTCGCGCCTCGATACGGGGTCCACGCCCGTCGTGGGCTCGTCCATGATGATGAGGGATGGCTCGTGCACGAGCACGCACAGGAGGGCCAGCTTCTGTTTCATTCCGCCGGAGAGCTTGCCGGCCAGGCGTCTGCGAAAGGGTGCAAGCCCCATCTTGTGTAGCAACGAGTCGTGCTGGTCCCGCTCGCCCTTCGTGCCGTGCAGCCTCGCGAAGAAGGTGATGTTCTCGTCGATTGTGAGGTCGACGTACAGGCTGAATCGCTGGGGCATGTAGCCCACCGTGCGTGCCAGGCGGGCCCTCGAGCTGCCCAGAGGCGAACCTGCGAGATCGATGGAACCTGACGATGGCGCGAGCAGGCCCACCATGGCTCTGATGGCTGTCGTCTTGCCGGCGCCGTCCGGGCCGATGAGCCCAGTGAGCCTCCCTCTCTCGAGGACCACCGAAAAGCCTCGCAGGGCCTCGATCCGGCCGTAGCGCACGGATACGTCCTCGGCCGAGAGGACAGTTCCGGCAACCTCTGTCAAGGCTTCTCCTCGAAGACGACATCCGCAGGCAGCCCCGGCTTGAAGTACCCCTCGGGGTTTGGCACGAGGATCTTGACCTCGAACACGAGCTTCACCCGCTCCTTTTCGGTCTGCACGGTGCTCGGCGTGAACTCCGCCTCGTCCGAGATGTGGCTCACTCGCCCCGCGAAGGTCCTGCCCTCGAACGCGTCGATGCCGACCAGCGCCTTCTGGCCTGGAACGACTCGCGGCAGGTCCTTCTCCGACACGTACACGATGAGCTCCATCACGCCCATGTCCGCCACCGTTGCCAAGAGCTGCCCCACGGGCACGAGCTCGCCCTCGTGGACGAAGGTCTCGATGATCGTTCCCGTGACCGGAGAGGTGATGGTCCTGTCCGCGATCATCTTCTCTATCTGCTTGAGGCCGGCGGCCAGCTGAGCCACGGAAGCGGCGGCCATGTCGATCTCCTCGTCGCGAGCGCCGTGCTTGGCCTTCGCGAGCTGCCATTTGACCTGCGTGAGCTTCTCGGAGACGACCTGGCTCGTCGTCTCGGCCTCTTCGAAGGAGCTCGTGCTCACG
>JBFYZU010000167.1:0-3307 GCA_041309365.1 Myxococcota bacterium | reverse complement strand
AGGACCACCCCGTCACACCCAGTTTGTCCCACATCCATGTCGCCAGCGAATTCCCGAGGGAAGGGAGGTCGCTGATGGCATCCTCAATCCACGAACTCCTGCACGAGAAGCCACCGGCCGAAGGACGGGGCAGAGATTCTGTGCGGGAGGGAAATACCGCACCGGCCCACGCTGCATCGCAGCTACTCAGTTTCGATGAGATCCGCGAACGCGCACACGAGTACTCCAAGAAGATCGGTCCTCGCTTCAAGTTCTTCATCCGTGCTCCCTTGAGGCTTCTCGTCTTCGTGAACCACGGTGAGATCGTCCGGATCATCCACCTTCCGAAGAGGGCGGGGCGTGCATCGGGCCGCAGCAAGAACTCGCGGCGGATGCGCACCTGCTCCTGCGGTGCCCGCATCCCGAGGTACTCGCCGTGTACCTGCGACGATTTCTTGTCCCATTCCCACCGCGGCGACGAATTGCAGGACATTGACAGCGGAGAAGAGCTCAGATGACGAAGACGAGAGAGAAAACGGCGTACCCGGCCAAGAGGATCGCCGAGGTCGCCAGGCAGGTGAGCAAGCCCAACGATACTTTCCGCCCTGGAGACGTTGTGACCATCGCTGCCGACGCGAGACTGGCCGGCTACGACGATCACCGGATCGACCTGGTCATCCAGAGAAGGGTGCGCACCAGTCTGGCCGTCCAGTGGGACGACGGAACGGGTAGTACGTACCTCGCATTCGAGCTGGAGATCGTCGTGCGCGCGGGGGTGAACTGATCATGGAAGCGAACCCCCTCATCGTCGTCAGGCTGAGCGTAGTTGCCTTCATTACCCTTCTCCTTGCACCCGTTTCTTGGAGAGGTTCGTGCATATCCGATCAGAACAGCGTTGTCTCCCTCAGCTGCGTGGCCTGGGCTGATGTAAAGCCTCCGGCCCACGCCCCTCTCCCCGGTGAAACCATCATTGTGTCCGACTTCTCGGGCTCGATGAACGAGCGGGTACGATTCACCCGAAAGATCGACCATGTTCGCAAGGGTCTCGGGTCACTTCTCGAGGAGCTGGGACCCGAGGAGAAGGTGGGGCTCCGTGTCTTTGGACAGACGCCCGAGGAGTGCCCTGAGCCCAAACTTCTCGTGCCTCTCGGTGCGGACAACCACACCCGGATCGCGGCCGAGATGAACTCCCACGAGCCGGGTGGCGGTACGCCGCTTGGTCGGGCGCTCGAGCTGGCCCTGGGCGACTTCTCCAAGGCCGAGGGCCCCAAGAGGATCATCCTCCTCTCGGATGGACTCGGTACCTGCGAACCGTTCGACTTCTGTTCTCACGTTCGTGAGAAGGTCGCCGAGCGTGGGATCGAGGTCCGGATCGACGTGGTGGGCATCGTGCTCGATCCCAGGGCGAAGAAGGAGCTGCAGTGCCTTCTTTTGGGCGGGGGTACCTACATCGACATCGAGGAAAAGGACATCGAAAACACTGAGGTCTGGCAAAGCATCGGTGAGGTCGCCCATGACGTCGGCCGGCCTGCCCTCGACTGGCTTCTCCGTCTCATCGCCTCGGTGCTTGCCACGATCATGCTCCTCGGATTCACCTACTGCATCGCTGAGATTCTCTATCGGCGCGAGGTGCGCCAGTGGCGAGCTGGCATGCTCGCGAGCCTCTCCTTCGTGGTGCTCGAGGGGGTGATGCTCGCGGCTATCTGGGCACCAGCCTTTGGTCGGGACGCACCCAGGGCGCTGCCCGTGCTCGGGGCCGGTTTCGTGGTCCTCGCACTCTTTGCCATGTGCGTAATCAACAGGCGGCCCTCGCGGTCGCGCACTCCCGAGGAGGTGGGAAGATGAAGAAGAGGAAGACGAATTCGATTCGAATGTATAGAGGGGCGGCTCTGGCAGCCCTCATCTTGGCCCTCGGGAGCCTCCCCCTCTTCACGCTCTCCTGCCAGGAGAGCGCGGCTGCGCCCATGACGGTCGAGCCACCGGTGGGCCAGGGCACCGTTCATTACTGGCTGATTGATGTCACCGATTCCATCAGGCGCAAGACCCTCGCCCTGATGAAGCGCATCCTCGAGGGCTATACGGAGAATTACGTGGCTGTCGGCGACACCGTGGTCGTCGTCCCTTGCTCCAACGGTATGGGAACTCCGGTACCCATCCGGATCACGAGCGAGCGCGATTTCGCTGAGGTCGTTGGCGTGATCGACTCGCTCCAGATTGCGAGGTCCGCGAAGGGCACGAAGGTCTACACCAATTTCAAGAAAACCATCGAGGACTTCCACGAGTACCTCAAGCTCCACCCCTCAGATGGCCGGCCGATCCGCGTTCTGGTGCTCTCCGATGGCAAGAGCTACCCACCCCCGGGAGAGAGCGATGTGGACTTCACGGCCTTCTCCCCCACGATCCTGCAGGCCAAGCTGGGCCTCAAGGTCGCATTCATCGGAGAGGGCGATCTCGAACTCGACCGGTTGCTCCGCAAGCCCAAGAAGCTCCTGCGGGACCCGGCCTCGATCCATCTCGTGCCGGACCTCTCGCGCTTTGTCCAGCCCGATGTCTACATCGCGGACCGGGATAATGAGGCGCGTTCCCAGCCCTCTCTCTGGAAGCTCGGCGACAGCGAGCAGGTGGCGCACCTCGACATCACCCTGAACCTCAAGCCCGCCGTGGAGCGTACCGTGGCCGTCTCCTCGGTTGAGGTGCTCACTGAGGGCAACGCCCAGCCCGTTCACGGATACGCCCAGGCAGTGCGCTTCGATGAGCAGGGAATGGGCACCCTGGGGCTCACCATCCCCCTGGTTCGGGAAGGCACGTATCCGGTGGAGGTGGTCATCGCCTTCTCCCACGGGGTGAGGCCCCTGGTGGTGAGCACGCCAGCCACGTTGTATGCAGCGAGCTGGTGGGATGCCCACCAGCGCAAGGTCTGGGGCGCGGGCCTCATCTTGCTCGTTACCCTTCTCATTCCACTAGCCTTGATGCGTTCGGTGCGCAGTCTCGGCAAATGGGTCACCGACGGGCGCGGGGGACGTCCGGAGTGCCTGCCGGTGGGCGGATCGTGCGGTGTACCCCTGCACTCAGAGCTTGACGCACCGCCCGGCCACGTGCGGCGGGTCAAGGCCAAGAGCTTCACCTTCACTCCCCGCGGTCGAGACGGGGACCGGGTGGAGATCGCCGGCGAGCTCGTCACGGGCGAGGTCCCCTACCGCCTGGGCGATCCGATCACCTTCCACTGCGCTGACTTCGAGGGGACCGTGACCCTCCGCGAGACCAAGAAGCCTCGGGGTAAGAGGGCAGGGCGCAGAAGCACGAATCGGGGCTTTGAGACCCTCTTCGG
>JBFYZU010000166.1:0-4227 GCA_041309365.1 Myxococcota bacterium | reverse complement strand
ATACACGAGGATCTGCATGATGGCCACCAGGTGCGCGTGCATCATGGCGTAGATGCCCGCCAAAGAGACGAGAGTGACCATGAGCCCCAGCGCGCAGCGCATGGGTCTGCGCGAGAGGATCACCCACAGCGCCCCGACCACGGCTCCGAGCGCCGCGACGAGATACACGATGTCCGATATGAGTGCTTTCATGGCCTCCTTTTGACTCCTACTTCACCTCCCACGGGGCCACGAACCGGTTCCCGTGGGGGCAGGCCTGCTTCTCGATGTGCTCCTCGAACTCGGAGCGGAACTTCCTGAGGAACGCGAGGGTGGGCATGGAGCACGCATCCGCCAGCGGACAGATGGTCGTGCCGCTCATGCCCCTGGCGGTCTTCTCGAGCGTCTCGAGATCGGCGCGAGTGCCCCTGCCGTTCTCGATGCGCGTCAGGATGTCCTCTATCCAGCCGCAGCCGTCGCGGCAGGGTGTGCATTGACCACAGGACTCGTGGTGATAGAAGCGGGCGAGCCTCCACATGGCGCGCACCACGCAGGTGGTTTCGTCAAAAACGATGATGGCCGCCGAGCCTATCATGGTGCCCGCAGCCTGCAGGCCCGCGATGCTCAGGGGGACGTCTATCTCGGAAGGCAGCAGCACGGGCGTGGAGCTCCCTCCCGGGATCACGCCCTTGAGCTGGTTGCCTCCACGGATGCCGCCGCAGTCCTCGAGGATGAGCTGGCGCAGGTTGTAGCCGACAGGACGCTCGTAGAGGCCGGGCTTGCGCACGTGGCCGCTCACGCCGAAGATGCGCACGCCGCCGTCGCCCTCCACTCCCAGGCCCGCGAACCATGCGCCACCCTTCTCGATGATGTGGGGCACCGCGGAGATGGTCTCCACGTTGTTCACGATGGTGGGGTCCGCGAAGGCACCCGCCACGGCCGGGAAGGGCGGCTTGAGCCGCGGCTCGCCCCGCTTCCCCTCGAGGGAGTTGAGGAGCGCCGTTTCCTCGCCGCAGATGTAGGCGCCGGCGCCGCGGTGCACGAAGATGTCCAGTTCCACGGGGGTCCCCATGCAGCGCTGCCCGAGGTAGCGCTTGGCACGCATCTCCTCGATGGCGGCATCGAGGGTGCGGGCGGCCGTGATGAGCTCCCCGCGCACGTAGATGTATGCCGTCTTCGCTCTGATGGCGTGGCAGGTGATGAGAATGCCCTCGAGCAGCTGGAACGGATCCTGCTCCATGAGGCGGCGGTCCTTGAAGGTGCCGGGCTCGCCCTCGTCGGCGTTCACCACGAGGTAGCGGGGCCTGCCGTTGTCCGGCAAGAAACCCCACTTGACGCCCGCGGGGAAGCCTGCGCCTCCCCGACCGCGCAGGTTGGCTGCCTTGACCTGTGCCACGATCTCCTCGGGCTTCATGGTCAGGGCCTTGCGCGCGGTCCTGAAGCCGCCCAGCTTCTCGTACCCGGCGAGGGTCTTCGCCTCGGGCTTGCCGAAGTGTCTGGTCAGGTACAGCTCCATGACGCCCTCAGCCCTTCTTCCTGAGTTCTGCGATGATCGCGGGCACCTTCTCGGGGGTGAGCTCCTCGTAGATCACCTCACCCACCTGCATGGCAGGGCCCATTCCACACGTGGCAAGGCACTCGACCTCGTGAAGCGTGAACATCCCATCCTCAGTGGTTTGCTTGACCTTGATGCCCAGCTCATCCTCCAGTGCGTGCAGGACCTGCTCGGCTCCGCACAGCGAGCAGGAGATGTTCGTGCAGAGCTCCAGGTGGTACTTGCCCACCTGCTTCTTGTTGAACATCGTGTAGAAGGTGGCGACGCCTTCAACCTGGCTCTTGGGCATCCCGAGCTTCTCGCTCACCCAGACCATGACGTCGTCGGGCACCCATCCGAGCTCGTCCTGCGCCAGGAAAAGGGCTGGCAGGCAAGCGGCGCGCTTGTCGGGGTAAGCCTTCAAGATCTTTTCGAGTTTTTCCTCGATCCGAGGTGCTGGATTCCAGGTCATGACTACCCAGTTTTGTTAATTACTTGAATGGTTTCGGTATCCCGGTCGGTCCTTTTTGTATTTGAGTTGATCGGGACTGTCAAGGCTCAACTCCCCCTGATCCAGGGGGTCGGCCCGGCTTGACCGGCCGTCGGCCCTCGGGCACTATCGCGTCATGTCGTTGAGCCACGATTCCATGCTGGAGTTGCGCCGGCAGGGCCACCCCGAGGAGGCCCTGCGCGTCGCTCTCGCTTTTTTGTCGACGGATGCCACCGATCACTATGCCTGGTACTCGGCCGCGAGCCTCTGCCTGGAGCTCGGAGGCGACAAGGTCGGGATCTCGGGGCTGGCCTCCGTGGGCGAGGAGCTCGCCGAGAACGGCAACCTCCCCATGGCACTGGTCTGCCTGAGGGAGATGGAGGCAGGCGGAGGGGACAGCTCGGGCCTGATGGCCCACGTGGCGCTCCTCTACGGGCGCGGCTCCTCGAGGGTGAAGAACAGGGTGCTCCCTCCGCCCCCGCTTCCGCCAAAGGTGGACGAGGATCGCGTGGAGAACTTCCGGCCCGAGAGGCACTTCCTCGTCGAGGAGGCAGACCGGCTCATGAGCTCGGCGTTGGAGACTGCCCGGCTCGGGCGTACCATGGGCGAGGCAAGCTCCTCGGTCCCCTACTTCCCCATGTTCGGCTCGCTGGGGATGGAGGGGTTTCTGCGACTCACGAGCGCATTCGAGGTGCGCAGGTTCGCGGCTGGCGATCGGCTCATGCAGCAGGGCAAGACGAGCGATGAGCTCACCCTGCTCGCCAGGGGCGAGGTCGTGGTGGTGCTCGAGAAGCCCGGAAAGAGCCGAAGCGAGCTCGCCGTGCTGGGCCCGGGAGCGCTTCTGGGCGAGATGGGCATGGTGGCCCGCACCCCGCGCAGCGCGACGGTGGAGGCGCGCACGGCCGGCATCTCGCTCGTGGCATCCATAGACGAGATCGAAGCCATCGCCGAGGACATCCACGAGGTGGGCGACGTGATAGTGAAGTTCTGCGAGATCCGCATGATGGAAAACCTCATGACGGTCTCGCCCATACTCCAACCTCTCGAGCCGCGCCAGCGAGCCGAGGTGGTCAGGGTGTTCGATCACGTCTACCTCGAGAAGGGACGTGCGGCCATCGAGTCCGGCGATCCGCCCAGGGGAATATACCTCGTGGTGAGCGGAGAGATGGCGGTCATCCGGGAGGCCGCATCCAAGAAGGAAGCAGACATCGTCTACCTCGCCACGCTCAGGACGGGCGACGTGTTCGGCGAGATCTCCACGGTCATGAACAAGCCCGCAACGGCCACTGTGCGCGCGGCGAACGACGCTGCCCTGCTGTTCCTCCCTCGAGAGCGGTTCATGGAGGTGACGAGGCTCTACCCGGCGCTCTTCCAGAAGATCTACGAGATCTCCACGAGCCGCGAGGAGCAGATCGCGAGCCTGGCGAAGAACAAGGCGATCTCGGCCGACGACCTCATCGAGGACTGATCAGGGTGACGTGACCCGACGACACCACGCTCGTGGTGCCATCCTCGTGCCTCAACACGAGGGCTCCCGTGCCGTCCACTCCGTACATCGTGCCATGAAGGCCTTCCACGTCGACGACCTGTCCCCACAGGAGGCAGCGGGACCCGTACTCCGCCCCGAAGGCGGCAAAACCGCCCGAGGCAAATTCCCTCGCCACGTCCTCGATGGCGGCGAGCACCACGGCGAGGACCTGCTCACGGTCGTGCTCGAGGCCCGTGAGCATCCCGAGCGAGGTGGCGACGTGCGCTATCCCGACCTCGAAACGGGTCGTGTTCACGTTCAGGCCCACACCCGCGAGCACGACGCTCGATCCATCACCGCCGGCGGGCAGCACGGCCTCCGACAGCACTCCCGCCAGCTTGCGTCCGCCCGCCATGAGGTCGTTGGGCCACTTGAGCGTCAGCCCGGCGTCCTGCGCTCCCCGATGCCCGAGGATGTCCGTGACGGCCCTGTGCAGGGCCACGCCGAGCGCCAGGGTGAAGGGAGGCAGGCTAGGCCCGAGCGGCCCGAACCCGAGCGCCGCGGTGAAGGTGAGATCATCGCCAGGCGAGGACTGCCAGGTCCGCACGCCTCTGCCGCGCCCTGCCGTCTGTCTGTGGGCCACCACGACGAAAGGAGGCTCGCGACGGTCGAGCAGTGAGCGCGCCTCGTCCATCGTGGACGGAGTGCTGGAAACGGTCACCACGGACGAGGCGAGGATGCTCGACGGGCAGATCC
>JBFYZU010000165.1:0-7927 GCA_041309365.1 Myxococcota bacterium | reverse complement strand
GGTGGGTACGATGATCGTCGGGTTGGTGGCCGGAAGGTGGATGGACGTTCCCTCGTGGGCCCCGGCGGTCCTGTCGGCGGCGTCGCTCGTGGCATGCGCGCTGCTGACATGGAAGGGGTGCAGGGCCTCCTGGTGGCTTGCTTTTCTCGCTTCGCTCCTCCTCGGTGGCTTCCTCGGTGGGCGTGCGGGAAAGGGTGGGTCACCGGAGGCCCTGCCTCCCCTCCCTTCATCATCGGTGCTCGAGTTGACCGCCCTTGCCGATGCGTCCAACTCCGAGGACAGGACCCGGCTCAGGGTGAAAGTCGAGGGCGGGAGGGCATCATTCGAGGAGCAGTCGGACCTCGAACGGGTCCTAAAGAGTATGCGCGAACGCGATCCCTGCATGAGGGCAAACCTCTCCATCAACCACGGGACCTGTCGGGTCAGGGAAGGAGACAGGTTCTTGGTGCGCACGGCACGATTCGCCCCACGGCGCGGACACCTGAACCCTGGAGTCGAGTCGAGAGCGTCAAAAGGTAGCCCGTTGCTCCTTCTCGCGTCAGACTGCGGACAGCTCGTGCAGCTGGATCGGCACCGGCCCGTTCTCGCCGCGGCTCGCTCGGCGCTCGCGGGAAGACAGAGGCGCGATCTCCATCCGCTGGTAGCCGGGCTGGCCAGCGCCGTGACCACAGGGAGCCAAGACGAGGTGGATCGCGGGATGAAGGAGATGTTCCGCCGAAGCGGCACGTCCCACCTGCTCGCCATCTCGGGGCTTCACCTCGCACTGATGAGCCTGGTGTCCTTCGGATCGGTCCGCTTCCTGTGGGGGAGGTTTTCGAGGCTGACTTCGCTCGTCCCGGCTCAGCACGCGGCAGCGGTGGCGGCGCTGGCGACGGCCTGGGGGTTCGCGCTCTTCGCATCTGCCAGGGCTCCCGTGATGCGGGCTGCAATCATGGTCACGGCGGCCCTGGCGGCGCGCGTGTGCGGCCGATCGACGTCGGCCGCGACGCCCATGTCGCTGGCGGCAGCCGGCATCCTCGTCGCGTCGCCGCACGAGATCGCCGGCGCTTCCTTCCTCCTGAGCTTTTCCGCCGTCACGGGCATCCTCTTGGGGGTACCGCGCATGGTCGCTCTTTTCCCGGGGTGGCTCTCGGGAAAGGCGAGGGGAATCGCCGGGCGGATCGCGAGGTGGATCGCCAACCTGGCCGTGGTTTCCATGTCGGCTACCTTGGGGACATTGCCGCCGACGATGGCAATCTTCGGCGCGGTTCCAGTCGTCGGGCCTTTCGCGAACATCCTGGTCGTGCCCCTGTTCTGCTTCGTCACGCTACCCGCCATCATGCTGCACGTCGCCTGCTCCACCATCCACCATGTCCTGGGCACCATCGTCGCCCCACTGGTGCTGGCGGCGACGTGGCCTCTCGTGCTCGTGCTGCGTTGCTTCTCGGCCGCCCCCGTGATCCCCCTCGCGGTGGGGATGGAGATGGTGACCGCGGTCGTCGCAGGCGTGGGGCTCGTGCTGGCGCTCGCAAGGCGCAGAATCGAGGCCATGGCCTTGGCGGGGATCGTTACGGCCATGGTCCTATTGCCAGGCCCATTTCAGCGCTGGATGCGAGATGCCGAGATCGAGGACAGGCTCGTTGTCGTGTTTCTGGACGTGGGGCAGGGGGATGCCGCATACATCCGTACTCCCGGTGGGAGGCATTTGCTCGTGGACACCGGGCCTTCGCACCCCAGGGCGGGCAGCGAGGCGCCGCTCCCGGAGTTCTTGAGGGCCTGGGGAGTCCAGAGCCTGGACGCCGTGGTGGTCAGCCACGCCCACTCGGATCACTACGGCGGCCTCGACGATCTGATGGCCGCCGGGATCGAGATC
The DNA here is from genome assembly GCA_041309365.1 of Myxococcota bacterium. Lineage (GTDB taxonomy): Bacteria > Myxococcota_A > Polyangia > DRWM01 > DRWM01 > JAFDER01. The sequence continues at coordinate 6,075 of JBFYZU010000165.1, read as the reverse complement.
CGCCATCTTTATCCGGGAGTAGCTGACAGGGACCCGTCGGCGGAGCCCGGGTACCATCCCGTCATGGAAGCAGTACGTGATCGAGGAACGGTCATCCACCAACCGCCCGGCTGCGGCCCGCTGGTCGGTCTGGGCCTGGACGCCGAGGTGATCCATCCGTGCGGTTCTCGCGAGGGGCTGGATGCCAACGACAGGTCGATCGTCCTCAGCCTGTGCCACGGGCAGATGTGCTTTCTGTTCACGGGCGACGTGGGGAAGCTGGTGGCCTCGCGGGTGGCATCCGGAGAGAGGGCCAGGCGCACCCGGGTGCTCAAGTTCCCTCACCACGGCAGCGCCGGGTCCGCGAGCCGCGCCATGTGCTCCATGCCCCTCTTGCGCGACGCCGTCCTCAGTTCAAAACAGGGCAACTCCCACGGCTTCCCCCACCCCGAGGCCCTCGCCTGCCTCTCACGCGCGGGCGTGCGCCCGCTCCGCATCGACACCGGCGGAGGCTGGCTCCTGGTCACGGACGGCCTTTCACTCCTTGGTAGAGCCTCGGGACTGGGGACGAGTGAAGCCAGCGAGAACCGAGCGGATCGTCCGGGTTCCTTCGTAGACCTCGATGACGCGATGATCCCTGACCTTCCTCCATATCTCCCACAGTGAGCTCGCCCTGCCCATCGCATTCGGGATCCTGCCTGCAAGGGCTCCACCAAGCCTCAGGATCGTCCTTCTCGTTCCGGTTCCTGGGTGTTCGCGCAGCGCTTCGATGGCTTGCTTGGCCTCGGTGGAGTGGCCGAGACGGATGTTCTTGAGTGCCAGCCCGGTCATCATTCTCTTGAGCGAAAGGTGCAATGCCTTGAGAACCTCACGGGATATTTGCTGATCCAGATCCAAGGGTAAGGGATCGACCGCTCGCGAGAGGCTGGATCGAACCGTGTGCAGTTGTTGAGGGTCGGGGTCGAAGGATGCGGACTGCGGGTGAATGAAGCAGATGGCGGACGGTCTCTCGTCCATGACGATGGGGAAGCGCAGTGAGATCCGGAAAAGCAGGTCCAGGTCGAAGGCGATCTGCACCTCATCGGAAAGGAATCCTGCTTTCTCGATGGCATGGGTCGAGAGAAGGAGCCCGGTCCAGATCGGGAAGCGATGCGAGATCATTCTCATGGCTCCAGCCGGTGGATCCAGCCTCGCTTCGGGCCACTTCAGGATTGACGACGCCACGATCTCTTCTGGTGATCTCACCATCACGGTCGTTCCGCCACTGATCGCCGCGTCCGGATGATCGCGAAAGCCGTCAAGGGCGAGTTTATAGCAGCCAGCCAGTAGAACGTCGTCGTCGGACAGGATGGAAACGTACCGGGTGCGTACGGTTCGCAGTCCGAAATCGAAGTTCGCCAGCATCCCGATGTTGGTGTCGTGGCAATGGTAGTAAATCCTGGGGTCATCGTGCGCGAGCCTTGCGACAATGCTTGCCGTCTGGTCCTCCGAAGCGTTGTCGAGGATGTGGATCCTGAGATCCACTCCTTGCTGGTTCTGCACGCTCTCGATTGCCCTGGAAAGCATCTCGGGGCGGCGGAATGTCGGGATGATGGCCGTCACCGCGGCTTCTCCGGGATCCGGAAATGGATTCGGTACTGTCACGATGCCTCCCCGGGGCGGAAGATCTCGTAGGCGCGCTCCAGGATCCATGTTCGCAGCTCGCGACCTATGAGGATCCAGAAGGCAGCTCCGAACGGAAAGGTCGCTGCAAGCCAAGCAACGATGCACCACGTCAAGCTCTTCGTGCCGGAGAAAAGAATGGCCATCATGCCCGTGCCGTACGTGAGAGCCATGCAGATCGACACCTTCGCGAGTCGCACGAAGAAGGCCCATGGCTCGAAGCCACCGCAGCTTCTGCAAATTCTGGGAATTACGATGACCCAGTAGAGCAGGTGATAGAGGATCCATGCCAGACCGACACCTGGCAGGCCTACCATGTACAATAATAAAGCCATGGCCGGCAGGATCACGAACAGGGCCATGAAGTTGAACCGCGCCGGTATCTCTGGATGCCCCGTGGCCATCGCGAGCTGATGGGGGATGTTGACCGTCGCGTTCATGAAGACACCCAGACAGAGCAAGATAAGAGGGATCTGGAGTCGGTGGGCGACACCAGGGTCGAAGACGAAGGAGAACAGCGGAAATGAAACGAAAGCGAACAAGGCGGAAATTGGTGGCATCCCCCAGCATACAAGGTCCTGGAGTCGCCAGAACTTCCGCATGAGAGTCTCCTTGGCACCATCCCTTTCACCCTGCCCGTGAAGGTGGGCGAGTTCGGGGAACGCTGCCATGGAGGTCGCGTCGGCCAGAAGGAGCGACTTCCAGGCCGCTGAGCTGGAGCTCCCCCAGTCGCCGAGGACTCCCAGGGGTAGAAGTCTGCTCACGAGGACCGTATCGGCATATCTGAGGATGGAAGCCATGGCCGATATTCCCATGGAATGCAGTGCATACGCGCTGTTGCGCGAGATGACATCCATTGAAAATACGGGCATGAGATTGCCGAAGCCCAGCCGTTGGCCTGCGACGAAAAGATGGACGATGAGCGATAATGTAGAGACTACCAACACCCATATAGCTATATAGTATAAATCGCTACAATAATACAGAAGCATGATGATACCACACTGGCGTAGAAGGCGCGTTAACACCTCCATTGCGTTCGTGGTGCCCATCATTTGCAGACCTAAAAGGACGCTTTTACCCGTGTACTGTGGCAAGAGCATGAAGGAGGAGAGTCCCATGATGCGCAGGGCCCATGTTGCCTCGGAAGAAGATATCTCCCTCGGGTTGAGCCAGTGTGACACGATGAGTGGGACCATGAACCACCAGCAGACGGAAATGACGGCATAGCAGGTCCCGAAGAATGCAGACACGGTTCTCACGAGCGACTGAACATATCGGGGATCGGACTCCCGGTGAGAGGCGATCTCCCGTACGATGGTAGCTCCCAGCCCGAGGCTGAGAATGACGTAGAGAAGCTCGCCCAAAGCCTGTGCCAGATAGATGATCCCGAGGCTGTCGTCACCTAGCCTTCCGAATACGAGCTTCACGGTGATGAAGCTGATGACCAAGATGAGGATCTGGCCGGCGAGGTTGAACTGGATGTTCCAGGCGAGCCTCGAGAGACGCAAGGATCAGTGCCTCCGACGGATGTAGCCGCCAGTGAAGTAGGTCGCCGCCATCTTGCCGAACGGTTCCTCGAGCTCGAATCCAGGGTGGTCCGCCAGGAAATCCTCCACGGCCTTTGCCGGATTGTCGATTCTCCAGGAAGGCTTACCCCTGGGAACATCCACGAGGATGTCCATGACGCCGTCGGCGACCACGATGTAGCTGCCGGGAGTCACGAGGGGTGCATACATCTCCAACTCCCTGAGAACATGCTTTCGTTCGTGATTCGAGTCGAGAAATACGAGGACGTTGTTCGAGTTCCTGGTGAGCTTTATGACCTCATGAAGGGTATCCGGATCGGTCGAGCTCCGCTCGATGAAATGAATAATATCCACGAGGGGGTGGACCTCGAGCGCGGCGCGATTATGTGACCGTATCTCCAACTCGATCGAGATGACCTGGCCGCCGCCTAAAAGTTTCAACATGCTCGCGAAGAAGACTGAGGAGCCTCCGTGCGCGACCCCTGTCTCGATGATGGTGTCTGGCTTCACCTGCCAAATTATCTGCTGGAGGCGCACGATGTCCTCAGGCATCTGGATGATGGGTCGCCCCATCCACTCGAAGATGTACGAGTACTTGCAGTTCCAGCCGGCCTTCACCCACAGGTTCGAGAGGAGGTCGAACGATTCCCTTTCGTAGAGAGGATACGTGGCGACAACGCGTCCACCGTCCTCACGTATCATCGTGCCCGCTTCGGTATCTGCGATGAGCCTCATTGTCCAGGTGCTCCTCTTGATTGCTTTCCGGCCTTGTCTGCCATCATCTTTTCGATTCCCATATCGATGCTCCTCGCATTGTCCCATCCGACCTCGTTTCGTAACCGACCGAGCTCGGGACAAAGCAGTGGTGGTTGGTCCTGCATGGCGGGGAGAGCGCCGAAAAGGGGCCTGGCTGGGCTTTTCGAAATGGCGAAAAGGCGCTCCACGAGGTGTCTCACGGAGACTGGATGACCGGATCCGACGTTGATCGACCCGCAAACGCTGGCATACAGCACTGCCACTAGAGCAGAAGCCAGATCCTCGACCTCGATGTAGTCCCGGACCTGCAAACCCTCGGTGCAGGGGAAATCCTCTCCCCGTGCGATCGAGGAGAGGGCATTGGACACAAGGCGTCCAGGGGCTTCATCGTGCCCGTATACGAAATACAACCTAGGCCAGACGAGAGACAGACCCGTTCCTGCCAGCATGTTGTCCAGCACGACGTGAAGGGCATGCTTCGTCGCGCCATAGAGGGAATGGGGCCATGTGGGTGTGACGGACTCGTCGTGTACTCCGAAGCGCCAGTCGTACTCGGCGCACGTACCGGTCACGAGAAGGCGCTCGCAGCCGGTCGACGCGAGGGTTCCCGCGAGGTGGATACCGTCCTCGATGCACGAGATGTTCTTCTTCGATTGCCAGTAAAGCCCTGGTTTCGTGAACCATGCCAGGTGTACGACGCGTCGGGGTAGAATCTCCGGGATAAGGCGGCTCACTTCTTCGTGATCGGCGAGATCGCACCGGACGATCCGTATCTTGCTGACATTCGATATGCGTCGAAGTGGAGTGCCAGGACGGACGAAAGCTGTTACCTCTTCACCTCTTGCGACGAGGTTATGCACGATCCTGGATCCGATGAATCCATCTGCGCCAGTGACGAGTGTGCTCATGATCTCGTTCAGCGGCTCCTCACGTTCCAGTCGTAAGGGATATGATTATCGAATGGGTCGATCCTGGTGGATCTCGCGGGATCGTGCTCATGCGTGCAGCAGTTCGCCACCAGAGAGAAGGGATCGCTCATTCCCTTGAATCCGCACCACAAATCGGGTGGTATCACGACGAGAGCGTGGTGGTCGGGGCCGAGAAAGACCTCCATGATCTCGCCTTTCGAGGAAGACCCGTCGCGCTCGTCGAAGACGACCAACTTGATACGACCATGGATGCAGCAGTAGTTGAGCGTCATATCCATGTGTCTGTGCCAGCCTTTGATGATGCCACTGTAGATACTGCTAAAATATATCTCGCCAAAATCGATGAAGTGCGGATCGGTTCGTTTGAGCATGTGATAGATGGTTCCGCGCTCGTCGGGTATCCTCTCGAGCGCAACGACCTTGACACCATCTATCATGGGAGCACTTCCTTGCCTATAGTGTGGACCTCTGGAACCGGCACGATGAAAGTGCCTCCTCTCCTCAGGAAATCCGACTGCTGGCCTATGATCTCCTTTTCGAAGTTCCACGTCAGCAGTAAAACCGCATCGGGCATGAGTTCCATCAGCGCGCTGGTTGGCATGATGGGGATACCCGTGCCAGGTGCATACTTGCCCTGTTTCACAGGGCTGATGTCGACGATGAACGATATCATCCGATCATCGATGCCGCAGTATGCAAGGAGGGTAGTGCCCTTGGCACTAGCTCCATATGCTGCGATCTTCTGACCTGCTTCGAGCCTCCTCGATAACTCGGCCACAAGGTCGGTCCTCAGTGCTGCGACCCTGAGGCCAAACCGGTCGAGGTACAGGGAACCGTTTACGTCCCTGTCTTCCTCTCGTCTTTCCATAATGGCCATCCTGGGCGATGGATGGTGCCCGGGGGCACGGTGTCTCAAGAATACCCTGAGCGATCCACCGTGGATCTCCTGATGTTCGACATCGATGAGGTCCAACCCGTGTGCCTCGAAAAGTGACTTGACCGAGCGGATGCTGAAGTAGGATAGGTGCTCGTGGTACATCGTGTCGAATGCCGTGGTCTCGACAAGGTCGAAAAGATAAGGGAACTCCAGGACCGCAATGCCGTCTTTAGCGAGGAGGGTAGCGATACCATCGACAAAGCTGGAAAGGTCGTTGATATGAGCCAGGACATTGTTGGCGATGACCACATTTGCACGACGCCCCTCTTCACGTAGCCTGAGC
>JBFYZU010000164.1:0-8031 GCA_041309365.1 Myxococcota bacterium | reverse complement strand
CTACAGAGCACACGCTTTGCCTACTCGACGCTCTTCCGATCTCAGCTGTCGGCACACAGGCAGAGGCTCGTGGTCACCGAGGGCGTCCGCCAGTCGAGAAAGCAGCTGAACCTCCTGTTCGACGACAGGCTCGCCGTGGAGCGCTACCGCGGGTCGAGCGCACGCTACCCCACGATGCCCGACAGGATGAAGAAGCAGGTGGAGTCCCTGGCGCGAGAGGCCTTCGAGGACGTGGTGGACGAGATAGCATCCACGGGGCAGGAGTACGCGAGGCGCAACTGGGACGTCTGGCTGGGCACGCGACGCAAGGTCATCGGGCCTCTGGCCTGCGAGCAGTTCAACGTGATCCTGCTCGAGCTGGCGCTCATCGCGCCACTGGCGGGACGCGAGGATGACGCCCCCCCGATGCCCGCTCCAGGCAGGGGCACCACCGTGGAGTTCTCCGTGGGCGACAGCGATCGCGAGGCCCTGCCTCCCAGGGTGGAGATCAGGCTGCCCGCGGATCTGCCCCGACCCACCATCGACGCGGTGGAGCTCTGATGCCGTTCCGCCGCATCCACAAGATCGTGGCCTACATCATGGCATCGCAGGGCCTCGGCCTGCTGGCGATGAGCGGAGAGCTCACCGTACCGGGCATCGCCCTGGTCCTCGCGGCCATCGTCGCGAGCTGGTTCGCCGAGGGGGAGCGCTTCGCCGATAAGCGCTGGGTCAATGCCTGGAACGGCCTCACGGTGGCCGTCTTCATCCTGCAGCTCATCCGGTGGATGGCAGGAGAGGGACTTCCCATCGTGGCCGTGCAGTTCGCGGCGTTCTTGCAGGTGAACAAGCTGTTCAACCGGCGGCGCCAGAACGACCACGACCACATCGCCATCCTGTCGCTCATGCACCTCATCGCGTCCGCCATCCTGTACACCGAGCTGAGCTACGCCCTGGTGTTCGTGCTCTACACCATCGTCACGCCCTGGATGCTCGTGCTCGGCCAGATTCGCCGCGAGGTGGAAGCCAAGTACTGGGATCGCTCCGACAACCGCTCCATCAAGGACCTGGATCGGGTGCTCAACTCGAAGCGCATCATCTCGGGTGCCTTCCTCATGTCCACGGCGCTGCTCTCCATCCCCATCTACCTCATGACGGCGTTCCTGTTTCTGTCCTTCCCGAGGATCGGCTTCGGCCTCCTGGCCAGCAGCGATCCGTCGCAGCGCCAGCTCACGGGGTTCTCCGATCAGGTGGTCATCGGCGACCTCGAGCCTCTCTTCGACGACCCCACGGTGGTCCTTCGTGCCGAGTTCCCGGACGGCGCACCAGCGAAGGAGAAGCTCGCTGCCCTCTACTGGCGAGGCTCCGCCTACGACCGCTTCGACGGCCGGCAGTGGCACCGCACGCTGGGCCACGGAGACAGGGTGGACTCGGCCGGCGATTTCTACAGTCTCGTCGCGCGCCGCAACCCCGCCCGACCCGACCCGGGCCGGACGATCCGCATGTCGGTCTTTCTCCAGCCCCTGTACCCCAAGGTCATCTTCTTGCCGCAGAGATCCGCGCTGGTGGCCATCCCCGCACCGGAGCCGCTGCGGGTGATGAGGCAGAAGCTCAGGTGGGGCCCATCGGACGAGATCCGCTACACGGATCCCGGCGGTACGGGGATCAACTACGAGGTCTTCGTTCACGACGACTTCTCCAGCCTCCACCCGGTGGAGCCGTTCGCCCCGGGGACGTGGGACGACCCGGAAAAGCTGGCTTTCTACCTGCAGCTCCCCGCGATCTCCACGCGGATCCGGGAGCTGGCAGAGGGCTTTCGCGCCCTCGATCCGGACGCGAGCGCCCGCGCCCTGGCAGTGGAGAGGTGGCTGCGTACGGAGTTCGGCTACACGGTCACCTCGTCGAGGGAGGTCCCGGAGGGCTCGACCCCCGTGGATGCGTTCATCTTCGACTGGAAGGAGGGCAACTGCGAGTACTTCTCCACGGCCATGGTCGTCATCCTGAGAGCCTCGGGAGTGCCTGCGCGCAACGTCACGGGCTTCGTGGGCGGGGACTGGAACGACGTGGGCGACTACCTCGCCGTGAGGGAGGCGGATGCGCACAGCTGGGTCGAGGCCTACGATCCCGAGCGCGGGTGGCTGAGCTACGACCCCACACCTCCGGCAGAGAGCCTGGATCGCGCACCATCGGCGATGAACGTGATCTCGGAGCTCCTGGACACCATGAGGCTCTCCTGGCACAAGCACATCATCGCCTACGACCTCGAGAGGCAGGCAGAGATCCTCCGTCAGGGCAAAAGGGGGGTCAGCGCCCTGCGCGCGCTGGTCGGCGACCTCCGGTCCGGCGCCGATCAGGAGATGGGCCCCGTCACCAGCCGGTTGCTCGTGCTCCTTGCGATCGTGGCGGCATTTTTCGCGTACCATGGCCTGCGACGCAGATCGGGCGAGCGTGCGCTGCCTCTGTCCAGGCAGATGAGAAGGGAGCACCGCAGGGCGCTGGACCTCATCGGGCTGCTCGACAGGAGGCTCGAGGAGCTGGGCATGAGGCGGCCCCCGGCCCGCCCGCCCCTCACCCACGCCCGGCTCATCAGCGCCGAGGTGGACGACCCCGAGGTGCTCTCCGGCATCGTCCAGGCCTACAACCAGACCCGTTTCGGGGGTACCGTCATCCCTCCCGAACGTTACGCCGAGCTCAGAAACAGGGTACCGGCGATTAGGAGAAAATTGGGTCGAAACCAGGCACGAAGCTGATCTATGATGAAGCCCCATCAAGGAGGGATGCCATGCCAGCCGCCAAGCCCGCACCCAGGCCACCCAGGATAGCCATTCACGGACCGCGCGAGGCCGTCAAGATTCTAGGCCCGGGATCGCCGTACGATGCCGTGGTCCTGGTGAGCCCCCTTCCCCTGCCAGCCGGATCGATGGGTCATCTGGGCAAGCTGCCCAGGGCAGTGGAGCGCGTGCTTGCCGCCGACGCCGCGCTGGGGTCCGGCGAGCCGTCAACGACCCTCGTCCCCATGGAGAGGTTACCCGGCGACAGGCTGATCCTGGCGTGCACGGGCAGGCTGGACAGGTTCACCGACGATGTCCGCCTGTTCGCGGAGGCCGGCGAGAAGGGGCTCAAGAAGGCCTTCAAGGCCGGGGCGAAGAACCCGCTCCTGGTGACCGTCCCAGGCCCGGGCAAGCGCTACCAGAACGCCGTGGCCGTATCGCTCATGGGCGCGCTGTCGAGCCTCTGGCGATCGGTCGAGGCGCGCATGTACCAGCCTGCCAAGGGCCCCAAGGTCAAGTCCATCGGCGTGCTCGTCACCGACCCCGAGGCGCACGCCGGGCTGCCCGGGGAGGCCCATGCATTCGAGCTCGGCCGCAGTCTGTGCCGCGACATCACGGGAGCCCAGCCCGAGCTCATGACCCCCGAGGCCGTGGCCAACCTCATGGAGGCCGTGTTCGGCAGGGGGCCGGTGGCCATGAGCGTCGAGCGCGACCCGGAGGCCATCCGCACCGGCTACCCGCTCCTCTGGAACGTGGCGCGCGGGTGCATCCACGTGGAGCGCTACATGCCGCGCGTCATCCGGCTCGAGTACGACCCGGGGGCAGCGAGACGCACGGTGATGCTCGTGGGCAAGGGCGTGACCTACGACACGGGTGGCCACGACATCAAGATCTCCACGGGGATGGCGGGCATGAGCCGGGACAAGGGTGGCGCTGGAGCAGTGGCCGGGGTCATGCGCATCCTGGACGAGCTCAGGCCCGCCGGCGTGCGCGTGGTCGGCTACATGGGCATGGTCCGCAACGCCGTGGACGCCGAGTCCTACGTCACGGACGAGGTGCTGGTGGGTCGCTCCGGAGCCAGGGTCCGGGTGGGCAACACGGACGCCGAGGGCAGGCTCGTGCTGGCCGACATGCTGGCGGCCGCCAACGAGGAGGCCCGCAAGGCCATCGATCCGGTCATGGTCACCATCGCCACGCTCACGGGGCACGCGGCAAGGGCCGTGGGCCCCTACCCCATCGCCGTGGAGAACGGCCCGGCGCACGAGGCCATGCTCGGGCACCATCTGCAGAGGGTGGGAGACGCCTGGGCCGAGCCCTTCGAGCGGTCGAGGTTGCGCCGCGAGGACTACGAGCACGTGTCGTCCAAGACGGACGCGGAGGACGTGGTGACGATCAACGCCCACACCACGGTGCAGACGCCGCGCGGCCACCAGTTCCCCGTGGCCTTCCTGGACATCGCGGCCGGGCTCTCGAAGAAGGCGGGCAGGGACGTCTCGCCCCTGCCCTTCATCCACGTGGACATCGCCGGCTCGGCCGTGCAGCAGGGCGACTGGGCCTACGGCGCGCCCACCGCCTCTCCCGTCCTGCCCCTCTACAAGGGCATCCTGCGTTTCGCGCGGGGCTGATCCTTGTGCCTTTACTTGTCCGTGACCACGGGTAGACTGTCGCGACCATGATCGACACGGATCGACTGAACCTCGTCAGGATCGAGCTCGAGTCCCAGCTCCAGGACGAGATAGAGAGCAAGCACGCGAGGACCATCCGCAAGATGGTGCGCGAGATCGAGGACTACTTCACGGAGATGGACTACGAGGAGATGGTCCGCGACGAGGAGGAGACCGAGGAGGTGGAGACCGCCCGCTACGAGAAGCAGGTGGCCCTGGCGCAGGGCATCGTGGTGACCCGTCAGACATCGTCGCACCTCTACGGCCTCGTGGAGCAGGCCATGGCCAGCATCGGTCTCACGTCCCCGACGAACCTCACCATCAACGTCAAGCGCGTGTTCGACAGGGCCGGGGAGGACCTGTTCAACGCATTCTGCGTGCACGCCGGCGACAGCGTGTTCATCTCCTTCACGCCCATGCTCCTGAACGTGCTCAACGACCTCGAGATCCTCGACGTCATCGGCCACGAGCTGGGGCACGCCGCGTCGCGGACCCCCCGCTACCTCGAGGACTACTTCTACTTCGCCTGGGGACGATGGGAGGACGCGGTCCTGGACATCGACCCGGACGTGCCCGACGAGGAGCTGGACCGCCTCAAGTCCGACGTGCGCGAGATCCTGGACGCGCACTTCGACAACGAGACGGACGCCAGCATCGTGCGGATCATGAGGCTCAAGGAGCTCACGAGCGATCGCTTCGGGCTCCTCGCCTCGCGCTCGCTGGAGTCCTCCTGCCGCTCGCTCATGAGGCAGGAGACTCTGGGCCTGGACGCGCGCTTCTTCGACTACGACCACCAGCACCTGGTCAAGCAGCTCGACGAGCTGGGCGACACGCGCAAGGATCCCGCGACCCGGTGGCTGTTCGACGCCACCCACCCCGTGCTGCCGGCCCGCATCGCCGCTTTGGACGTGTACGCCCGCTCGGAACGATACCACCGCCTGATCGACGGCGAGGCCTTCGTGCCCGGGGGGCTGCTCGACTCCGAGGCGGAGAGGGCGGCCATGGACGAGGTCCTGCGCAAGAGCGAGCTCGTGCCCGAGGGAGAGGACCTGGCCGAGGTGAGGCTCGTGACCTTGGCGCTGCACAGGATCGTGAGCGCCACGAGGGCCCGCCGCGAGCCCAGGTCGAGGATCGTCCGCCGGCTCGTCTGGGAGTTCTACCGCGACTTCTACGCCTCCATCCCGTCCGAGGTCTTCGATCTGGACTTCAAGGCCGGAAACCCGCTTCTGCGCAAGATCGGCAAGCAGGTGGCCGAGAAGCCTCTCAAGGAGCGCAAGAGCCTGGTGCGCGACCTCGTGGGCTTCATCAAGAACCGCAACCTCATGACGCGGGAGGCGCGCGACATGGTCGTGGCCACGGCCCAGGCCGTGGGCCTGCCCCGCACCGTGGCCATCACCTACCTGAAGCGCATCGGCGCCTGGAAGCGCTTCAACAGGAGCCGCTGACCCTCGGCCGATCTAGGGGCAACCCACGCGGGTGAACATCACGTCGCCGTCCAGCGCCGCCTGCTCGCGCACCCAGGTCACGCCGAAGGCTTCCCCGTCCCAGGCAAGAGACGGCGAGTACGCCCGGTAGGTGCCGTCCGACACGCGCAGGGCGCTCTCGAGCGGCACGAGGTCGAAGCCGTACCTGCGGAGCATGAGGTTGTCCGCCGGGGAGCCGGGCTGGACCCAGGCGACGCCGATGCCGTGAGGCGTCGCGAGCACGCCCATGATCGCGCTCAGCTCGTAAAGGTAGATCTCGCCGAGGTCCACCGTGGAGCCCACCAGGGACCCGGCCTGGTCCAGCCGGCCCAGGTACCCGGCCAGTGCGGCGCCCGAGTCCCTGCCCGACCACCCCACCACGTACTCCGACCCTGTCCAGTCGAGAACGCAGCTGTACACCTCGGAGAACGTGTCAGTGACCTGGGTGTCCGCGACCACGTCGAGCCCGAGCGGGGTCACGGTCTTGAACCAGAGCTGGTACGTGCCCGTGCGGTCGTCCCCCCAGCACAGCCCGTACCCAGACCCGTTCCACACCATGTCGATGCCGCCGAAGAGGTATCCTGCACCGGCCGTGACATGATCCTCGAATGAGGTCGAGAGCGTATCCGGAGCTGCGTCGGCGAGGAAGATCCTCGTCCCGGTTCCATGGTCGATCCACCCGATGCCCCACGACGAACCGTTCCACGTCACGACGACGGAGCTCTCCGAGTTGATGGAGCCGCTGATGTACCTGGCAACCGACGGTGGCTCGCCGTTCTCGCCGATCCTCATCCCGTAGACGTCAGGCGATCCGATTGCGCTGTCCGTGAACCCGACGAGGAACTCGCTGCCGCTCCAGGCCAGGTCGCTCGCGAGCGTGCTGTCGGGGCCCACGAGGAGGTCGCCGCCGCCCACCACGTCGCCGTCCCGATCCAGCGCCTTGGCGTAGAGCGCCATGCCTCCGTCGCCTGGCGGATCCTGGCTGAAAGCCACCACGAAGTTGGTGTTGCCGAACGCCACGCGCCCGTAGGCCGCGAGCAGGGCCGGATCGCTCACCTGCACGTCGCTGATGAGCTCGGCCCACAGGCCCTCGTCCACGTCGTCGTCGCAGTCGTCGTCGCGCCAGTTGCAGGCCTCGGCAGGCGGCGTGCAGGCCCCGGCCGATGGGACGAGGCACCCGTCCGTGCAGGTGCCGGTCCCGACGGAGCCGCAGGGCGTGGTGCAGGCCACGGCCTGGCCGGCCGTGCAGTCGAACCCGTTGTCCGCGCCCAGCACGCAGTCGTCGTCCTCGCCGTTGCAGATCTCCGCCGGGGGGATGCAGGCCCCGGGAGGCGGGAGCTGGCAGGTAAGAAGGCAGGCGCCCGAGCCGGTCGATCCGCAGGTGGTCGTGCAGTGCGTGTCCTGACCCGCGGCGCAGTCGAACCCGTTGTCCGCGCCCAGCACGCAGTCGTCGTCCTCGCCGTTGCAGATCTCCGAGGGCGGCGCGCACTCCACGGGCGCCGGGGGGTTGCAGAAGTCGTCGCACGGGCCAGTGCCCGTCGTGAGGCAGGTCGTGGTGCACTCCACGGTGGCGCCCTGGACGCAGGAGCCGGGCGCGAAGTTGTCGGCGAGGCCGTCGCAGTCGTCGTCCTCGCCGTTGCACGTGTCCGTGGCGGCCGAGAACGTGCACTCGTACTCGCAGCCCGTGAGCGCGTCGCCGTCCACGTCGAAGAAGCCGGCGTGGCACTCGATGGCGCAGCTGCCATCGATGCAGGCCCTGCTGGAGTGCACGGCCGCCGGGCAGACCCGCCCGCAGGAGCCGCAGTTGAGCGGATCCGTCATGAGATCCACGCACTGCTCGCCGCACTGGTCGAGGTCCGGGCCGCAGGGGCCGGACGGGGAAGAGACGCTGCCGCAGGCCACGAGAAACGCGACGGCCAGGACGATCGTGTGTCGCACGGGTCACCCCCTGCTCGAAGATGCCATGTGGGGCAGTATATAAAAAAAAACGGAGCGCCGATCCAGAGAAATGACACCCCCGAAAGGAGAGGCTCAGGGGCAGGCAACCATGGAGAAGGCGCCGGCCGGCGGGCCGTAGCCCGGGGTGAAGGACACGGAGGGGCATGCCACGCCCGTGTACGAGAGGTTGTAGTACCACCCCTCGCCGTGGGGCTGGTA
>JBFYZU010000163.1:0-3581 GCA_041309365.1 Myxococcota bacterium | reverse complement strand
AGCCGTTGTAGCCGGGCGGGATAGACTCCAGGTTGCAGGACTGGGCCCAGTCCGGGAACTGCTTGAACGTGGTCTCCTTGAGCCCAGGGCCGAAGGGGACGGCCGCTCCGAGGTCGAGAGTGAAATGTATCATGCGTCCGTCCGCGTGGGCTGGTGACGAGAACATGGTCACCACGGCCGCTGCCGCGAGCGCCAGGCCGGTACGTTTCATTTCCAGCTCCTCCCTTGCGAGTCCGTCCGGAGCGAGACCGGGTGTTCGGATCCCAGACCTCGGAATCACGGCATCGTAGCGATCATCCAGCATTATATCAATACGCGGGCTGTGTGCACAAAATGGCGTGCGACGCATCGAGAGGAGAAGTCAGAGAGGGTACCGGGGGATCACCCCGCAGGACAGCAGCGCCTCCACCACGTCGCCCACGGGCAGGCCCATGACGTTGAAGGCATCTCCCTCGATCCTGGTGATGAGATGGGCACCACGGCCCTGGATGGCATAGCCGCCGGCCTTGTCGATCCATTCCCCGTCCCGGACGTAGTCATCGATCCGGGCAGCCGGCAGGCTCCTGAACGTCACCGTCGTCACGCTGTGATCCGACATGACGAGCGCCCCGTTTTTCGCGAGGGCCCATCCCGTGATCACCTCGTGGGTCCGTCCGGAGAGCCTCTCCATCATCCGCCTGGCGTCGGCCTCGTCGGCTGGCTTGCCCAGGATCGTCGCATCGACGATCACTATCGTGTCCGCACCCAGGGTCCATGCCGGAAGGCGAGACCCGAAACGCGCCGCCGATGCGAGTGCCTTGAGGCTCGCGTTCTTCACCGCCAGTTGTGCGGGATCATCGTGACCGACGGACTCGCTCACGTCCGCGGGCTCCACCACGAACGGGATGCCCACGAGCTTCAAAATCAGCTTGCGCCGGGGGCTGGACGAGGCGAGCCTGAGAAGTGGGGTCGCGGCATGCATCGAGGACCACCTTATGCAAAATGTGCCCGGGGCTTGTCAAATCTCCGGATCGTGGTCAACATCCGCTGGTCGTGGAAAGGACGGGCCCTCGCGGCGATAATCGAGACCATGAGCACCATCAGGGAGAGGACAGAGGATCTGGAGGACAGGATCCTGGCTCCCAACGCCACGGCGTCGCGACGTTCCAGGGGCAGGGACCGCGAGGAACCCCAGTGTCCCGTGCGGACCGTCTTCCAGCGCGACCGGGACAGGATCATACACTCCAAGGCGTTCAGGAGGCTCAAGGGCAAGACCCAGGTGTTCTTCTCGCCTGGGGGAGATCACTACCGCACCCGCCTGACGCACACGCTGGAGGTGTCGCAGATCGCTCGGACGCTGGCCCGCGCGCTGCAGCTCAACGAGGACCTGACCGAGGCAGTGGCCCTCGGTCACGATCTCGGCCACACGCCCTTCGGCCATGCCGGCGAGGACGTGCTCGCGGCCCTCGTGCCGGGGGGCTTCCATCACGCGACCCAGAGCCTGAGGGTGGTCTCTACCCTCGAGAAGAACGGACAGGGGCTCAACCTGACGGCCGAGGTCAAGGACGGCATCCTCCACCACACGAAGGGCGCAGGGGAGGTGAGGAGCGACGGCTCGGCGGATTCGCCGATGACCCTCGAGGGAGAGGTCGTCAGGTTCTCGGACGTGATCGCCTACCTCAACCACGATCTCGACGATGCCCTGCGCGCCGGTTTCCTGTGCCCCTCGGACGTGCCGGGCAGCGTGTCCAGGGCTCTCGGCTCGAGGCACTCGGAGAGGATTGCGAGCCTGGTGATCGGGATACTCGATGCGACGACGGTCGGGACGGCCAGGCACGTGGCCATGGAGCCGGCGCGCTACGCGGCCATGAACGAGCTGCGCGAGTTCCTCTACGAGAGGGTGTACAACCACCCGGACGTGAAAAGGGAGCTGGAGAAGGCGAAGGCGATCCTGCATCTGCTGTTCACCTCCCTCATGGAGAGCCCCGAGCTGCGAAACGAGCTCATCGGCCAGAGAGCCGGAGACGCAGACGACCTGCGCGCTGTCGCGGATTTCATCGCGGGGATGACGGATGCCTACGCCGTGAGCCTCCACTCGCGGCTGTACGTGCCGAGAAGGTGGTATCACGAATGAGCGCGGGGAAGGAACTCTACGCGAGCCTCGATGAGAGAGGCTTCATCTACCAGAAGACCGCGAGCCCCGAGGATCTCGCCGGGCTTCTCGATGAAACCGTGTCCGTCTACATCGGCTTCGATCCCACGGCAGACAGCCTGCACGTGGGCAGTCTCGTGCCGCTCATGGCCCTCAGGCACGTGAAGAGGGCAGGTCACAGGGTCATCCTGCTCACGGGCAGCGGCACGGCCATGGTGGGGGATCCGAGCGGCAAGACCGAGATGCGGCCCATGATGACGGCTCGAGATATCGAATGCAACGCTTCACGTATATCATCTCAACTATCCAGGATCGTAGATGATGTAGACGGTGGGCCTGACTGCCTCGCACTGGACAACGCCTCGTGGCTCGAGCCGCTCGGTTACATCCAGTTTCTCAGGCAATGCGGCCGGTTCATGTCCATCAACCGCATGCTCTCGCGCGAGAGCGCCAGGCGCCGTTACGAGTCGGAGGAAGGGCTGAGCTTTCTCGAGTTCAACTACATGTGCCTGCAGGCGTTCGACTTCCTGCACCTCTATCAAGAGCACGGCTGCCGGCTCCAGATGGGCGGCCAGGATCAGTGGGGCAACATCTGCGAGGGCATCGATCTCATCTCCCGCCCCGAGCTCGGTTCCGGGCGAGCCTACGGGATCACCTTCCCCCTTCTTCTGAGCTCTTCCGGCGAGAAGTTCGGCAAGACCGCCGCAGGGGCCGTCTGGCTCGATCCCGCACGCACGCCGCCCTTCGACTACTACCAGTTCTGGCGCAACGTCTCGGACGAGGACGTGGAGCGATACCTGCTCCTGTTCACGGAGCTCGATGCGGAGGCGATCAAGGCGCAATGCCGGACGAGCATCAACAGGTCCAAGGAGATCCTGGCGTTCGAGTGCACGCGCATCCTTCACGGAAACCTTGTGGCGCAGGAGGTCTACTCGACGGCCTGCGCCCAGTTCAGGTGTGCGGATGTCGATGGTGCGATCACGATGGGGTCGACCATACCCCGGGTCCACGCCTCGGTCACGGCGGATGTGTCCGTCCCCGAGGTCCGCATCCCTGCAGCGGACTTTCCCGTGGGAGTGCTCGACCTCCTCGTGCGCACGGGCCTGGTGGCCAGCAAGGGCGAGGCCAGGCGGATCCTGAGGCAGGGTGGAGTCTACGTGGATGGACAGAGGCTCCTGGACGAGAACGACCGTGTGGATCCGTCCGGGAGAGGCGAGTCGGGGTGTCTCGTGTCCATCGGCAAGAAGCGCCGTCGCAGGGTGGTGCCCGGTTGAGCCCGGAAACCGGGTCCGCTTGTCGGCGCACATCACCCGTGGAGCACCGACGTTGTTGCGGGCGGGATCTGCGTCTATACTCGATGGGTTCTCGTGCGCGGACGGTTGCGGGAACAGGTCGGCGAGGGTCAAACCGAATGCCGGAGTCGATCCGGGGTAGGGGTATGAAGATGAGA
>JBFYZU010000162.1:0-24065 GCA_041309365.1 Myxococcota bacterium | reverse complement strand
TGATGCCGGCATGCCCGACCTCGAAACTCTCGTGATTCCGGCGCCACGGATAGTCGGAAACCACACCTTGCTCGGAATCACGTTCACGCCCTCCTCCGCCTCGCCGGCAACACGCGACGCTCGCATCGAAGGGCCGGCGGCCACACATCCCGAAGTCGGTACGTAAAAGGCGGATACGATTTGGCCGACATGGGCCGCTCCGGTATGCCTGGCCACCATCCTCGCCGCGCTCGTTGCCGGTGCCATCATCCAGCGGATCACGACGGTATCAGTTGACTCACTCGAAGAACACGACCGATGACCCGGCCACGATCGTCAGGGCATAGCGCTCTTCCACATCGATGACGACATCCTTGCCGAACTTGACGTGCGTGACGACCGGCAAGGAGTACTCCTGGACGAACTTCGTTTCGATCTCGATGCCGTTCGTTTTCGCTATCTGGTCGCTCATCCAGGAGATCTGGTGGTCGTCGAGGGTCTTGATCCTGATCTGCTGTGCATAGACCTCTCCGGTGAGAAGGATGAAACCCGTGGCCACGACAAGCACGTACTTGCTGCTGGCGAAGTCGTCCCCGGTGCACAGGGGAACGAGCTGATCGTGCCACATGTAGTTCTTGTTGCTTTTCGACTCGTGGACCACGGTCACGTACTCCTTTCCCTCATAGCTGCAGGTCGCATCCTCGATGCCCTGGAAGTCCGACCACTTGGTGGCGCCGCCTGCGAGGGGCAGTCGCGTCGGTTTACCCTGCGCGACGAGGAGATCGTGGAAGCTTCCGGTGAGGATGGGCGTGCTCCCGTCGAGGAGACCTCTTGCATACACGATGTAGGGAGAAGGGCCGCAGGCCGGGACAGAAACCGACAAGAGGAGCATACCTATCAGTGAGGTGGTCCTGATTCTGGCCGTCATCCTGGCATTCCTTTCTCCTTGTATCGATCCGCACCGTCGATCGTGATGATGGAGGGAAATGGGTTCATCCGTCAACTGCGCCCGTTGAAATAGCAATGCTACCGGGCGGCGTCGATCGCTGGTAGCAGCCCGGATACGATATTGCACTCTGGATATTCAGGAGAGATGCCCAGAAAACGGGATCTGCCGATACCTGGAACCTGCAGCCGATCGTCATCGGATCTGGACATAGGAATTGCGGGCTGGATGCGGTCGGATGTAAAATGACATCTTCAGCAGACAAGCACGGGGGACATCACTTCAGACGATCCCATCCGCTCGCCTGTCTGAAGGGAGGCTATGTTATGGGGGAAGTCTCGTCTTTTTGTGGCGGAATCCGGATTCCATGGTCTGGAGCCGTGCGGCCTGTCGCCAGTCTTGCTCTTGCCAGTGCTATTTTCTTCGCATCCGTGGACGCCCGTGCTGGCGATCCCGACGATCTGGACACTTTCCTCTACGACGTCCAGTACCACGACGTAAAAGTGCTGGATGTCCTATTCGAGGCGTCCTTCGGCATGTACCGTTCGATAGGTCCGGACATCGGGGGGTACGATGCGCGCCTCGGGCTCGCCGTGATAGCCAACCTGAAGAAGCACTTCTTCGTGAGCTTCGGCTATCACTTCGCCTACAGGAGCAACGACAAGAGCCCCAAGAGGAGTCTCGTCGAGGCATACCATCTCGGGTTCGATGGCCGTGTGGGGTTCCCTGTGTTCATCTCGGTCAAACCGCGCAAGGTCATGCTGAGCCACAAGGCTTCTGCCTCCCTGGGAAGTGCCAGCGGCATGGCCAAGATCCCCGTTCCTCTCGGCATCTGGATCGTGGGTGGAGCAAGGCTTCATCACACCGGTAGCACTGCCGAGTTCGCACCGTCGCTGGGGCTCCGCTTCGGGATGCAGATCGATGCAAGAAGCCCGGCGATCCTGATCCATCGTGAGTGGTGGATCGAGGCAGGCGCTCACTTCTACGTGCCTGCCATCAAGCCGGGAGCATATCTGGAGTCCGTGTGGGGAGGTTGTTTCGGTGCGAACGCATTCGTGAACCGCATCGGTCTCATCGTCGAGTACATCCCCGATCTCGACGGGGTTGGACCCACGACACCGGGCTTTCGTCTGCAGCCCGCACACGCGATCTTCATCATCTTGAAGATTACTCCCGGGGTTGCAATCCGGCTCTCCACATGAAACCGGTCATCTGCCCGGTACTTCGGGATTCCGGACGATCGTGGACGTCGTGTATGGTGGACTTGAAGTCGCGCATCCAGCGCAACCCAACTGGTCGACAGGAGGTGACGAATGAAAGCAATTCAGACGGTGTTCTGCCTGGCCACGCTCATCTTGGTGGCATCCACCGCTGGATGCGGCACACAGAAGAAACAGGCGCAGGCCGCAATGACCGAATGGGGCAAGGTCCAGGATCTCTGCAAGGATGGCAAGAACGAAGAGGCCGCCGTCGTCGCAGAGAAACTTTGCGATGAGAACCCGGTGTTCGATCAGATAGTGTACGAATCTATCAAGAACGAACCGGGCTACCCGGGAGATGTGAACTGGTGCTCTCCGATGCTGGGCGGTAAGATTTTACTTGATCTCATGAACAAGATGGAGTGATGGACCGCGCCGGGCGACCCGCACCGGTTTCCAATAGAGGGGGATCACGGTTTACGAATCTGTGTGCATGAGTCCGAAGCAGGACCTTTGCACGAAGATTGCCCCACTCATGGTGAATTCCAGGACCACGAACCAGAGTGATTGTGGGTGCCTGTTCATCGGTGGGGTGGCGAGGACAACCAAGGAGAGCTTCCCATGAAGATGTACCGCACGACAATCGACAGCGACAAGGCGCGCAAAGGCTTCGAGACCTACATCGAACTGATCGAAGGGGAGAAGCTCCTGCTGTTCTGCGACGACACGATCATGGGCAGCGGCAAGGAAGGTGCCGTTCTCACCGACCGGCGCATCGTGAAGTTCGAGAAGAACAAGCTGCAGATCTACGAGCTGGCGCAGACCAGGGATGTTCAACCCTTGAAGCTGTCCGGGGACGTGACGAGCGGCCTTCGAATCACGGACGTATCGGGCGATATCAAGGATCACGTTCTGGCAGGGATCCAGTCAGAGGACATCGATGAGTTCGTCACCATGGCCAGGTCCATTCTGGGCACATCCTCGCATCCACCCACCGCAAAGGGTGTGAAGGCAAAGTCGGAATTGGCGCACGGAGAGCAGGACAAGAGCGCCGTCGAGGCGACGGCCACGGGGCCGGCTGACACCCGGGGCCCGGTCTCGGTCGCATCCTGCAAGCACGAGACCAAGGACCAGAGGTGCACCAACAAGCCTCTGCCCGGGAAGGATTTCTGCTTCAAGCATCTCCCGGCCAGCGAGCAGGCAGCGTACCTGGAGCAGATCAAGAAGACGATCTCCGATGGCGGGAGCCTGGCCGGAGCCTGCCTGGCATGCGTCGACCTGAGGACGGTACCCCTCGCAGGGGTCGACGTGTCCGGCGCGGATCTCACGAATGCCGAGATGTCGAAGATGAACCTGGCCAAGACGAGGTTCGTCGGGTCGAACCTGGAGGGTGCGAAGCTCCGCAAGTCCAACCTCTCGGGCGCAGACTTCACCGCTGCCCGTCTCCACAAGACCAACATGAGGTCGAGCACCATCGACGCGACCATCTTTCGCAACACGGACGGGCTCGAGACGGCGGCCTTCAACGGCTCCTATCTGGGTGACACATCGACCATCGCACCGGATCTGAAGGCCGGCATCGAAAAGTCCGCCAACCTCCTCGATCTCATGACGACGTTCATGGTGTTCGTCATCGCGTTCGCCGTCCTGTTCGGGCTCGTCAATCTCATCGGCTCCTTCTTTCTCGTGGCCATCCCGATGGGAACCAAGGGCATCATCGTGTACTTCGTCGTCGGATGGACCCTGGCTGCCGGTATCGGCGGGCTTGCCGGTGCGGCGACCGGCGCCATCGTGGGCATCCTCCCTTCGCTCGTCATCGCCATGGCGACGAAGGGGAAGCGCTCGCCTCATGCGGGCGGTGGGGCATGAGGACCAAATTCGAGCAGGATTTCGTGCTCGCCGTCATCGTCCTTGCCGAACCCGGCCGCACGAACCGCGGATGCGTTGTGGCAAGGCACACCCTGCATGAAAATGCAGAAATCCCCTTGATCCCGTTTCCTTTTCGAGACACAATTCCACCCACTGTGAGGTGAACATGATGCATCGTACACTGACAATCGCTTTTCTGGCGTTCATTGCCATGTCCCTGCCCGCGTGCGACAAGGGAGGAGGCGAGAAGGAGCTCTGCGAGGTAGGGTGCCGCGAGACCTACATCGCGAGCTACAACAGCTGCGCATCGACCTTCCGCGACTGCGCCGTGCTGTGCACCGGGTTCTCCGACGCGGCCTGCCTGCAGGCCTGCTACACGTCGTTCTCCGACACGTGCATCCAGCCGGCCCTGGACGCCTACGAGGCCTGCACGGGCACCTGCTCCTGCACATCGGCGTACAACGCGTGCGTGACACCGTGCAGCGGGGATGCGACCTGCATCGAGGCCTGCATGCCTGCCTACGAGACCTGCCTCGGCTACGACACGTCCGTGATCGGCGCCTGCATCGAGGGCTGCTACGACACGGCCGAGACCTGCGCCACGGCGTGCCAGACGACGTTCGCGGACAACTACACGGGCTACCTGGATTGCACGTACGAGTGCTCCAACGTGGCCACGGTCTGCGACCGCGCCTGTTACTGAACCTCCTCGTGGGCACGTCGATAGCGCTTGAGATCCCACCCTCCGTGTGACAATCATCCGCTCCATGGGCCCGGGACGCCTCTACACTGTCCACTGCCCCCAGTGCGATCGGCCGGCCAGCGTGTCGCTCGCCAGGCCCGAGTCCATCGACTGCGACGCCTGCGGCTACTCGGGGAGGCTCCCGGACGACGTCACGGGCCGGCTGCGGCACGCATCCGACGTGGTCAAGGGCCTGGATGCTGGATCGCGCCAGCTCTCCTCCAGCCAGCGAAGGGCCCTCACGTCCTCTCTCTCGCAGGTGGGAAAGTTCGTGGCAGTGTCCGTGCTCTCGGGGATTCCTTCCATCTTGTTTTTGCTGGGCGGCCTTTCCATGCTCCTTCTGGATCCGCCCTTCTGGTTCGGCTTCGCAGCAGCCGCCACGCCGTCCGCCATCCTCTTTTTGACCACGATCCTGGCCTTCACCAGGATCCGCCAGGGACGAAGGGCCCTCGTGGAAGCGTCCATGGCCGTCCCCCCGGCGGCCGAGGGACAGCCCGCGAGCTGCAGGCTCTGCGGGGCGCCCATCGAGACCTCGACGCGGGCCGTGGTCCGCTGCGACTGGTGCATGACCGACAACCTCGTGACCGGCGAGGTCCTGGGCCTCGCCGCGGACCGCCGGATGGAGGTCCTCGAGGGCTTCGAGAAGGTCGTGCTGGAGAGGGCCACGAGAGTCCGGGCCGTGGCCCGTCGCTCGAGGCTCGTTCTGATCCTGCTCTCCGTGGGAGCCCCTCTCGCCAGCACCACCCTCTTTTTCGTTGTCATGGTCCTGCTCCTCGCGATCGAGCGGCCCGTCAACGGGAAGCACGGATACGCCCTCGTCGAGACGCAAGCTGGCCCATGCGTGGGCAACGTGTACCGCCGTTCCGGAGGCGAGAGCACCCTGGACTTCGGCCTGGTCGCACCGCCGGGAGTCGAGAACCACATCCGGATTCCCGACGCCGATCTCGTGCCCTTTGACATCGACGATCTCGTGGGCAAGGAGGTCTTTTTCTGGGAGGCCAAGGCCGGCGCGCCCACGAGCGGTGTGGTGGAGCGCGTCCACGGGACCGCCCTCGGCGAGAACTACGCCGTCGTCTCCGGCCTAGACCGCAAGCCCGAGGGCCTCTGCCTCGCGCCCGCCCCCGGCGTGCCCTGCGCACAGCAGCCCTTTCCCGGCGTCGATCCGAGGTGAGTCGGAGCACGCGTCGGGCAGGCCATGATCCCACTTTCATGACTTGCGAGGCGTGCAGATCGAGCGCATGGGATCTTGCACGTTGCGAGAAAAACCGTACGCTCTCACAGAACCGAAGGTCGAGGAGGATGAACCCTATGAAAGCGAGACTCGTTGTGCTCGTGACGGCCCTGGCGGCCGTGACGGCCCTGGCGTCGTGCGTGAAGGAGTGGGAGAACCCCTGCGAGGGCACCGATGAGATGTGCGGCGCCACGTGCACGGATCTCTCGACCGACGAGAGCAACTGCGGCACGTGCGGCCACAGCTGCTCGACGGGCCAGACATGCTCGGGCGGCTCGTGCACGAACACCCCGTGCTTGTCACACCAGACGGACTGCGAAGGCATTTGCGTGGACCTCTCGAGCGACCACGACAACTGCGGCACCTGCGGCCACGCCTGCCTGGAGGACCAGGTCTGCTCCGGGGGCGAATGCGCCGCAGGCTGCGAGGAAGGCCTCACCAACTGCGACGGCTCCTGCGTGGACCTCACGAGCGACCCCGACCACTGCGGCAACTGCATCACGCAGTGCCCGGAAGGCGAGGGATGCGTGGATGGGCTCTGCGACGGCAGCACCTCCTGCTCGAGCCCGTTCACGGACTGCTACGGCGAATGCGTGGACCTGTCGTCCGACGCGCACCACTGCGGCTCCTGCGACCAAGCCTGCCGGGCAGACCAGGAGTGCGCGGACGGCTTCTGCGTGTGCCCCGTCTCCTACGGAGAGTGCGAAGGGGAGTGCCGGTACGATCACGATGGCGATGGCGTGGGCGACGATTGCGACATGTGCCCCGTGGACAACCCGGACGACACGGACGGCGACGGTGTCTGCGAGAGCGTGGACCAGTGCCCCGGCATCCAGGACGCTGACTGGGCGATGATCCTGAACCCGGGCTTCACGACCGGCGACGCGTGGGTGCTCACGAGCGGCGCCCTCATCAACACGACATCGCCGGGCAACCTCGACCCGGGCGAGGGCTACCTCATGGCCAACACCATCTGCGCGGGCGGCACGCTCGCCCAGCAGGTCTGCATGCCGGGCACGTGGGGCACCCTGGGCGCCATGACCCTGCTCGTGTACCCCAGGCAGGACTCGTGCGGCGACCCCATGTACTGCCAGGGGCGGGCCGGCGTCCGCTTCAACGGTCACTTCCAGCAGATCGACGACTACCTGGCCTACGGCTACGACCCCGCCCCCCACATCCTGTGCCTGGGCGAAGCAGCCTACGGCGGCATCGTCGAGCTCGCGCTCGCGGGCGAGGGTGCCACGTCGAGCGGCACGTGCAACCCCATGAGCACGCCAGCCTACGCCTTCGACAACCTGGCCTTCGACTCGGTGCCGCCCATGACCTGCCCCGGGCCAGGCACCGTGTTGAACGGCGACTTCGGAGCGGGCGCTACGGGCTGGACCTTGTCCACGGACGCTTCCATCATGTCCGGCACGGCCACGCTGGTGGGAAGGGCGGCCACCTGCGGCAGCAGCTTCATGTACGGCTCGTTCTCGCAGCCGCTCTCGTCCTCCATGCCCCATGCGGCTCTGGTGTTCTCGCAGCAGGGCACATCCGGTTGGACGTTCAACGTGACCGTCAAGGGTGGGTCCTCTATCAAGTCGGAGATCTTCACGGGCACGGGGGCCTGGACCACGACGACCATCTGCCTCGATCCGGCCAACGAAGGGGTCGTCCAGACCCTCGAGCTGCACAACCCGTTCCCCGGTGGCCTCTGCTCCTCTTCCCCCTACCGCTACGTCACCATCGACAACCTCACGCTCGTCTCCGACGCCGCCCTGTGCGACTGACCCGATCGGAAGAACGAACGGCCGTCCGTGCTTTTCGCTCACGGCCGCATCGAAGTCCTTCTCCCACGCCTCCCGTGGATCGAGGTCGTCATGGAATCCTGGCACCGGGCGATCCCCCGCAAAGCCAGGCCTGTGGCGGACGTCCAGAGACACGTCCTTGTCTTCGCCATGCCTGAAATGTATCTTCGGAGAACATGGGAGGGATTGCCATGAGATGCCCGATCCCGACACTCGCAATGCTGATCGTCGCCTGCAACGGGGGTCAAAACCACTGCACGGCCGGCACGGTAGGGTGCGAGTGCACTCCCGGCGGGCTGTGCGACCCGCCCGGCACGTGCGTGTCAGGCTGGTGCGTGCCTCCTGCGGCGGACACGGGCACGGATGCGGACGCTCCGGCGGACTTCGTGGCGGACTCGGCGGGAGACGCGGTGGAGGTCGAGTGCACGACGGACGGCGACTGCGACGACTCGGACCCCTGCACCGAGGACCGCTGCGACACGGACGACCAGATGTGCGTCAACGACCCCGTGGATGCGGACGACGACGGATACGTGGCCATCGAGGTCGATGGCCATGCGTGCGCAGGCACGGACTGCGACGACGGCGACTTCACGAACCACCCCGGCGCCGACAACGACAGTGACGGGTACGCGGATTCGCGCTGCGGCGGAGACGACTGCGACGATACGGACGGCACGAACCACCCCGGCGCCGACAACGACAGTGACGGGTACGCGGATCCGCGCTGCGGCGGAGACGACTGCGACGATACGGACGGCACGATCCACCCCGGCGCCACGGGCGTCTGCGACGACGGTCTGGACCAGGACTGCGACGGCGAGGCGGACGACCTCTCCGCCGCCATGGAGGCCCTGGTCTTCGAGGCCGACGCGAGGATGGATCTGGCGTATCCGCTCGTCTGGACAGGGAGCGGATTCGGCGTAGGGTGGATGAGGGAAACGGCATTCAAGGACCTCGTCGTCGATTCGATCGGAGCAGACGGCGTGGGGTTGGACTCACCCGCGACGGTCGTGACGGGCACATCGTCCGACGACCTCTATGGCGAGTACATGCTCGTCTGGACCGGGAGCGAGATGGCGGTGTTCTATCGCATGGACTCGTCCGGCTCGTTGCGCTGGTACATGATACGCACGGACCCGGAAGGATCGCCGGTCGCGGGCGCGGTCGAGATCCTGGCAGACCCCGGGGCGATGATCTGGTCCCCTCCGGCATTCTCCGGCTCGGAGCTCGGCGTCGCCTGGTCCGGCAACGTGTCGTCGACCGTCTCCGATCTCTACCTGATGAGGCTCTCTCCCACGGGCGCCATCCTGGAGCCGGGCCTTCTCTTGACCGACTCGGACGCGAGTGTGCATACCACGACGGTCACCTGGACCGGGAGCGAGTACGGGCTTGCGTGGATGGAATCGGTCGCCGGCATCGAAAGATTGCTGTTTTCCAGGATGGCCGGCGACGGCGCTGCCCTCATGTCGGATCTCGATGCCGCTCCCGGCGCCGACAGGACGTGCTCCCCGCAGGTCCTGTGGGCCGGGAGCGAGTACGGTCTGACGTGGGACACGTGCGGCGCACCGCCGGAAGAGGTGCTGCTCACCAGGATCGGCCCGGAAGGGGATCTTCGCTCCGAGTCCACCGTGGGCGTGGGACAGATGGCGAGTACCATCTGGATGGGCACGAGGTACGTCGTGGCCTACCAGTCCTTTTCCGGCGGCTCTGTCCGGATCTTCGCGACCGAGCTCGACGGGACCGGCTCCACTCTCGTAGCGCCCAGGCCCATCGTGGAGATGGGCGACTGCTGCGGCATGATAGCGCTCGCCGGGTCGGGCAGCGCCATGGGCCTCGTGTGGACCACCGGTGGGCAGAACCCGTACTTCGCCCTGCTCGGCAGCTGCGACGAGGTGGACGTCACGCCGGGCTACTAGCGGTGCTTCGCAGGCCGGGCATCTTGTGTCTTTCGTCCCCGGGAGATCGCGCCGGATTCCCGACCGATCCGGCCCGGGTCTATCCGGCCCTGCTCGCGAAACCTCTTCATCGGGCACGAGGGGTACCAGAAGCACGTCTTGCCGGCCATCGCTCGATCTTCGTGGATCCCCCTGGGCTCGCCTGTCGGACGGCGCGCCACGGCCTGGGAACCTCACCGTCGGACGGGTTGTCACATCCGCATCATGAAAGACGCGAAAAACGTCGTGGCCGCTCTCGCGACCGTGGTGGCATTGGTGTGTGCCCGGCAGGCTCGAGCCGACGTGCTCGTCTCGACGCGAGGCGAGCCTCTCGTCGAGACCGCTCACGTCGTGGACGTCGAGGTGGCGGACGGCATCGCGACGATGGTTGTCGAACGGACGTTCGAGAACAAGGGCAGCTCGCCGGACCAGGTGGAGCTCGAGATCGTGCTGCCAGATGGGGCCGTGGCCACCGGCATGCGGATCAAGGGACAAAACGAGTGGTACGGCGGCGAGCTCATGGAAGCGCAGATGGCGTCCGTGGTCTACGAGTCGCTCACCGGGTACGGGCCCTGGGAGATGAAAGACCCTGCCATCCTGTTCTGGAGCGACCTCGGGACGCTCGGGCTGTGGATGTTCCCCGTGAACCCTGGCACGAGGAGCACCGTGGAGTACACGCTCGTAGTTCCGGTGCAGTACCGCGACGGCAAGAACGCCTTCTCGTACCCGGCGCTCGTCGAGCAGTCCGAGCTCGCGCTCCCCGGGCTCGCCGTGGTGGGGCCGAAGAAGGCCAAGGTGTGGGTGGACGGCAAGAAGATCGGAAAGGGGCAGCGCGTGAGCCTGGGGACACGTCCTTGGGGGGAAGGTACGGCGGACTCGTACGAGGATGACGACCAGTGCGAGATGGACGAATGGGAAGAGGAGTGGTCGCCCGGGCCGGCGTTCTGCCCCGGAGACGGCATGGCCACGGTCGAGGTGCAGGCCCCACCGATCGACACGGTGAGCGCGCGCTACGGTGCCTTCGCGCTGGCGGGAGGCGCGTGGCTCGTGCGGCTCGAGATCGACGCGGCGAAGGTGCTGCGTCTTGCGCCGGTGAAGGCGGACGTCGTGTTCGTGGTGGACGGCTCGCGATCGTTCGGCGAGTCGGGGATCGCGGCCGCCGTGGAGCTCGCGCGGGCATACGCCGCCCTTCTTCCGGACGCGCGCTACGAGATGGTGATCTTCAGGCACGGCGCGGCGCGGGTGCTCGGGGATCTCGTCGAGGCGGATGCGTTCGACGAGGCCATGAAGGGCCCTGCCGGTCCGGCGCTCGAGCCGGGGAACGGCTCGCACCTGGACGAGGGGCTGAGGCTCGCGGCCTCGATCCTCGCAAAGAGAAAGGGCCCGAAACGCATCGTGGCCATCACGGACTCGATCATGAGGTCCTCGTACTCGAACGAGCTCTCCGACCTGGCCCTCGAAGCCGCCGGCGAGGGGCTGGTCGTGCACGTCCTCGAGCTGGTGCCGGGAGACGGCGGCTACGACGCCACGCTCGAGAGGATGGACGATCACGACCTCGCGCCTGTCCCCCTCGGGCACGGAGGCATCGCGGCCCTCGTGACAGACGGTGGTCGAAAGGACGGATACCTCGAGGCGGCGAGAGAGCTCGTGCGGCCGCTGCGCATCGACGGCTTCGTCCTTGGCAACCTCGAAATGGACCTCGACGCTCCGCCGGCCCTGCCCGGGGGCAGGGCGCTCAGGTACACGTTCATCGCCGACACGGAGCCCCAGTTCGTGAAGATCGAAGGCCTCGTCTGGGCGGAGCGCTTCGACCTCATCGTCCCCGTGGACCAGGACTACAGCTACGAAGTCGTGCCGGCGCTGCTCTTCTCGTCGGAGATCTTCTGGGAGGTCGACGAGAAGGCCCAGATGTCGGCCGCGGCCGCGGCCGGTGCGGTATCGCCCATGACGTCCTATCTGTGCGTGGAGCCGGGCGTGCGCCCTTCCATCGAGGGGATCGACTACGGCTCGGGCGAGGGCACCCTGGGCGTCGGATCGATGGGGAGCATCGGGTACGGCTACGGTGCCGCCGGGATCTCGATGCAGGCCGGAAGCCAGCCCGACTACGCGGCCGTACTGTCCGGCCAGGCCGGCGCCGCCATCGCGCACTGCACGGGCTCACAGCCCCAGGACGCCGGAGGCTCGGTCGAGATCGAGATCGAGACCACGTGGCGCGAGATCGTGGACGTCGGCGTGCGCGCGGACGACCCCGCGCTGGGCGCATGCGTCGAGGCCGCCCTGTGGGGCATCGACCTCGATCCCGTCTTCGAGGGCAAGCAACGCTTCGATCTAGCGATGTGAGCCTTGGCGATCGCGCCAGCGTGCTCTGCCGGCTCCGTGCGGCACATGCCATGACGGCCGTGCCGTGGGATCGTGGCCGGCGCGGACCGTAACCCGCTGGAATCGTTGACTGGCACGGCGATTGCTGTGAAGATTGCTGCACGGGACACAGAGAGGAGGACACCATGGCACGGGCAATGACAGCGCTGGTCGCCGCGATCGCGCTCGCCGGATGCTACGACTCGAGCGCGGAGTTCGTGGGGGACGCGCACTCCGACACCGGTTCCGACACGACCGCGGACACGGTCGCGGATATGCCAGCGGACACCTCGATGGATACCGCACACGACACCAGGCACGACACGCCGGTCGACGTCTTTCCGGACGTCACCCCCACGTGCCCGGCGCCCGATCCTCTGCCCGGCGGGCCCGTGGTGAGCTTCGCGATCGACGAGATGACCACCCCGGGCGGGTCGAACCTGGACTTGAACTGCAACGTGGAGAGCGTCGTGTCGGAGGACGAGGGCAGCAACATCATCACGCTCCTCTGCCCGTCCAGCGCAGGCATCGTCGAGAGGCACCGGATCGAGATCACCACATGGCCCTCGACGT
The DNA here is from genome assembly GCA_041309365.1 of Myxococcota bacterium. Taxonomy (GTDB): domain Bacteria; phylum Myxococcota_A; class Polyangia; order DRWM01; family DRWM01; genus JAFDER01. The sequence goes on along the minus strand of JBFYZU010000162.1, from coordinate 11,441 downwards.
GGCTCCCGATCTGGGAGGGGATGGAGGTGCGGTTCCAGTACATGGTCGAGCTCGTGTGGTGGGTGAACCGCTGGTTCACCCTGAGCTTCCCGGGCAGCGAGTGGACCATCCTGGGAGGCTTCGACGGCGACTACCCGAACCCGCCCATCTACGGGACCTTTTTCCCGCCGCTGTGGCTGGGCACGGCGCCGGCCGACTGCCCGCTCGCGCCGGGCGACTGCTTCGACACGCGCAGGCAGGCGATCCGCTTCACCTACAACGAGGTCGTCTACGACGTCTACGACTCCACGACGACCTGGATCGGACCATTCGGCAACTACGAGGTGATCGTGGACGCGGCCGAGGAGCACGTGAACTTCCGCTGCACCGACGTCCCCGGTACCTGGTACACGGGCCTCGTCCTGCAGAGCGGCTGGGATTGACGCGAGACGGGATCAGAGGCCGGCCACGATGCGGTCGAGCTCCTCGTCCAGGGCACGAAACAGGTCCGCGTTGCCGTCCTGGGCGTAGGCCGACAGCGCCCGCTCGCAGGGCCCGATGAGCTTCACGAACCCCTTCACCTCGTCGGCGTCCACCTCGCGCGCCATCTTCCCGAACCCCAGGTGCTCCAGGTAGCGCGCGTTCAGGACCTGCTCGAACTGCCCTCCCACCGGCACGCAGAGCATCGGCTTTTTGAGGTACACGCACTCGCCCATGAGCGTGAACCCGCCGCCCGCGATCACGGCTCGAGCCGTGCGCAGGTCGTCGATGAAGACGCTCTCCGAGAACGGCCGGAACACGAGGTCCCCTTGCACCTGGTCCTCTGTGATGTGGCGCCGCAAGCCGTACACCCTGCAGGGCATGCCCGCGGCCTCGAGCGCGTGCACCAGGGCGTCGTGGCCCTCCGCTGTCTGGTAGACGAGCAGGTGATCCCCGCGCTCGCTTCTCGCATCGAGGATCTCGCGCCTCAGGATCGGCGGGTGCAGGCTCGTGCGCTCCCTGCGGACCTGCGGGTAGAAGAACGTGGTGATGAAGTAGTGCTCGCAGAACGGGAGCTTGCCCTTGATGAAGGCCCTGGTGACCGCGAAGCTCGCCTCCTCGTCGCCGACGATGGCCGGCTCGTGCGAGCAGCGGTTGATGATCTGCATGTTGTCGATGCTCAGGATGGGCAGCCCGTGCAGCTGGCCGAACAGGTACGTCCAGGACTCGAAGTCGCTCACGACCACTTCCGGGTCGAACTCGTTCACCAGGTCGAAGTAGGCCCCTATCTGGTCCGGCAGCGCCTCGTTGCCCGCGAGGGCGTTCGAGAAGATCGTGCGGTCCATGCGCACGCGGTTCTCCTCGTAGATGATGTGAAGCCCGTGGATCCTGTGCACCTCGTCGAAGAACCTCTCGAGGTACTCGACGGCCCTGGACGAGGCCATGATGACCACCTCGTGGCCCTCGGCGAACAGGTGGTCGAGGACCACGCGCGAGCGCATGGCGTGTCCCATGCCCTCTCCCACGACTCCGTACAGGATCTTCATCGCTTGACTCCCCGGCTGTACGGACATCCTAGGTGGGCTCGCCGGCGGGCGCAACGCTCGCGAGCGGCCGGCTACTTCTGGACGCGGCCGAACACGATGTCCGTGGGGATGAACGTCGCGGGCGACTGCGCCGAGCCGTGCCAGCCGTAGGCCACGGCCGCTCCGTTCGCCCCGAACCCGAACGCCATGGTGCCCGTCCCGAACCCCCCCTCGCCGCCCGCGGGCCTGCTGTCGTCCTCGTGCCTGTAGCGGGAGGCGTCGGCCACGCGCATGAGCCAGACGCCCTCGCTTTGCTCGTGCGGTCGTGGCGTGTCCACCACGAACCCCACGTGCCCCGTGTTGGGGTTGTCGAGCCACCAGTCGGGCTTGACCCACGCGAACACGTCGCCCGGCCCGATGTCGTCCGGCCGCTCGAGCCTCAGCCATCCACCCTTGGGGGCATCCGTGGGGCTCTTGCTGATCACCTTGTGAAACTGCCTCGCCATGGGATGCGCGCCCGGCAGCTTCTTCTTGGCCTTGGGCGCGGCGCGCCCGAGCACCCACGCGCTCATGCCCGAGCAGTCCCAGTAGAAGATGCCCTTTGCGAGGTGGACGAAGGTCTTGTGCTGGTAGCGGGTGGCCGTGAGCTTGGCCTCGACGAGGGCGATGGTGGCGAGGACCTTGGCTGCAGCCTTGGTGGCCGGCTCCTTCGCGGCCACCCCGAAAGACGTCTCCTGCGCGCGGGCGACGCCCGCGTGCAAGAAAAGAAGGACCGGACACGCGATGAGAAGGGCTCTCACGCAGCATTCGACCGCCCGCGCCCCTGGGCCCTTGGATCTCACTTCTCGACGCAGGAGACGAGGACGAGAGAGCGGCTCGCATCCTCTTTTGGCGGCGACAGCTTGGTGCCGTCGAAGGCCGAGAACGTGATGATCCCGTCGGCGCGATGGCACAGCGTGTGGACCTGGTCCGCGCTCATCAGGCAGACGTCGGTGCCCTCGGGGGCCGCCTCGACCTCGCCCACGTCCACCGGATAAAGCTCGATGCCCATGGACGCCACCCTCGGCTCCACGAACACGGCCTCCATGAGCTCGGCCTCGGAGATGACCTCGAAGGACCCGAAGCCCACCTTGTCCTTGCACTCCGTGCTCGAAGTGGTGCCCACGGTGGAGATCTCGTACGTCTTCAAGAAGGCGTTGCACGGCCCGAAGGTCGCCTCCATCAGGTAGGTGACCTGGACGAGGAGCGGTCCTCCCTGTCCGGCGGCATCGCCGTCCTCGACAGCCTCATCCGCGGGCGTCGAGGCCGCGTGCGTTCCGGATCCGCAACCCACCACCGCCATCGCGATGACCGCCGCCAAGGTCATGGAGCATCTCACGTCTCGACCTCCTCACAGCTTGAAGAACGACCGGATGCGCGACAGGAGCGCGCTCTCGTGCTCCCTGTCGTCCCCCGAAGGCCTCGCGTCCGTCAAGGACATGCGCTCGTCGAGCCTGGCGCGGCGCCTGGCCAGGGCCTTGCTCACGCTCTCCGCCGCCTCGGGGTGCGCGAGCAGGATGGACTTGAACGCGGCGTGCCCCACGACGAGAAGCTCGCAGGCGTCCACGGCCCGGACCGTCGCCGAGCGCTTCTCGCCGGTCATGAGGGACATCTCTCCGAAGAACTTGCCCGGCCCCAGTCGCGCCACCTCCTCCTTCTGGCCGTCCTTCTCGACGATCACCGACACCTCGCCCGTGCGCACGATGAACAGCTCGTTGCCCTGCCCTCCCTGCTCTATGACGGTCTCGCCCGCAGTGTAGAGCCTTATCTCGGTGCGCTCGGCCAGGGCCATGATCGCATCGTCCTCGAGCACGGCCAGAAATCCCACCTGCCGGATGTCCCTCTCGCGCTCCGCGACGCGCAGCTCGTGCCTCTTCCCGGCCTCCCTGGAGGCGTCGGTCCACCCGACGTCCATGGCCGGCACGGGCAGGGGGATGCCTGCCCTGGCCATGGCGTACCAGACCCGGAAACGGACCAGGGACTCTATCTGCAGCTTGGAGCCGAACCGGTCGATGTAGTAGCGCACCTTGTAGACCACCGCGGTCTCGTCGAGCCTGTCCACGGTCACGAACGGCGCCGGGCTCTCGAGCACCCCGTCCGTGCCGTGCAAGGAGCCCAGGATGGCCTCCTGCACCCTCAGTGGAGGCACGTCCAACGGCGCCCTCACGCTCACGCTCCGCCGGCTCACGGGCGTGGGCTGCGTGTAGTTGACGATGGGCATCTTGGCCAAAGCGCCGTTGGGGATGATGATCTCCACGCCGTCGTTGGTCAGGATCTTGGTGGCGCGCCAGTTCATCTCGGTGACGCAGCCGATGTGATCGGGGTCCGCGTCGTACCCGATCCAGTCGCCCAGCGCGAAAGGCCGCTGCGCCTCCAGCGCGAGCCCCGCGAACAGGTTTCCCAGGGTGTCCTGCAAGGACAGGGCGATGACCGCGGTCAAGAGAGCCGACGTCGTGAGCAGCGACCCGGGCTCCACGCCCACGGCGCGCAGGGTGATGAAGGACACGACCACGTACACAATGCCCGCGATGATGTCCCTGAAGATGCGCGGCAGGGGCCTGCCCAGCCTGTGCCCCACGAACCAGTCGATGACGAGCACGAAGGCCGCGTTTCCCATGGACGCCATGATGAAAAACAGCGCCGACAACGACAGCCAGTGCTGCGCTCCGGAATCTGCGGGCAATACGACCCTCGAGAGCACGCACGTGACGTGCAAGAGCAGCATGGTCAACGGGACGCGTATCTGACGTCTCTGCTGCCTGGGCAAAAGCACGCGCAGCGCGAGGAGCAGCACGATGGCCACTACGATGCCCAGGCCGCCGAACGTCGTGACCTTGCCGGATACCAGCAGGTCGAGCCATGGAGTGACCTTGGGGTCGTCCTTCACGCAGGTCACGATATCCCAACTTCCCTTCGGGGTCACGCCCGTTCCCCTTGCCCGCACCGCGGACCGTCATCTCCCTTTCTTGCACCTGCCGGGCACGCGCCGATGCAAGGTTTGCACTTCACACCAGACGCTCGTGGCCGGCCATCGTCCACCTTTGTGCTCGGAGCCGTGCCGTGGCCACGGATCGCCCATGGTTTCTGGGAGCTTCGCCCTGGTCCTGGCCGGACCGGGCCCTTTCGGGCTATCGTGGCACGACAGTTGCGTTCACCCCTGGCATGACATCCGCAACGAAAGGACCAGGAGCCATGAACACCAGGCAGAAGATCTTCATCATCACCTCGTCGATGACCGTGGCCGCGCTGGCCTGGTCCTGCGAGGCGACGCCCTCGCCCGCCGCAAAGGCACAGCTCGACTCCAACCCGGCGCCGCTCGCGGCAGAGGCCACCCGAGGGCCGGCCTCCCCCGCATTCCACGGCCCGGGTCATCGCGCCGGCCATGGGCCCGGCCCCATGATGGTGCTGTTCGCCATCGACCGGCACGCCGGGGACCTGGGGCTGAGCGCCGAGCAGCAGTCCAGCATCGACTCGATGATCGAGAAGGCCCGCGAGGAAGGCTCTTCGCGCAGGCAAGGTATGGACGCCCTCCACGCGCAGGTGCAGGACCTCATGAAGGCCGGCACCATCGATGAGGCGAAGCTCGCCAGCGCGCACGACGAGATCCAGTCTGTCGACCGGAAGGCGCAGACCGACGGGCTGGCCCTTTTCCTGGACGCCCTCGAGGTCCTGACAGCGGATCAGCGCACGGCGCTCTTTGGCATCATGCAGGATCGCATGGGCAAGATGGGCATGCACCCCATGAAGGGCAAGATGGGCGACATGGGCATGCACCCCATGAAGGGCGATGGTTGCAAGATGGGCAAGATGGGCAAGATGGGCAAGATGGGCAAGATGGGAGGCAAGGGCATGATGCCCCCCATGGGCGGACCGCACATGCTGTTCGGAGCCATGGCGAGCCTCGCGGACGAGGTCGGACAGACGGACGAGCAGCGCCAGGCCATCCAGGACATCGTGGACAGGGGCCATGAAGCTGGCGCCAAGGCCATGGGCGAGATGCGCTCCCTGCGCGACGAGATGCGGGCGCTCATGCAGGCGGCCGATCTGGACAGGACCGCCATCATGGCCAAGCACGCCGAGATCATGGATCTCGAGGACGGCATGGGCGACGCCGGCTTCGCCCTCGCGATCGAGGCATTGAAGGTCCTGAATGCCGATCAGCGCGTGAAGATGTTCACGATCCTCGACGAGTGCAGGTCGGGCAAGGGCGACCACCAGTGCCCCCTCGCCGGAAAGGGCCACGGCATGAAGGGCAAGAAGTGGAGCATGGATGGCCTGGAGCCCGGCTTGCGACCCGAGGGCATGTCCTTCTGATCTCGTCTCACTTCCCTGGGCTCTCCAGCGTGCGTGGCATCCCGGTCTCCGAGCTATCTGACCGCATGAAAATGCCCTGTCACGTGCTCTCCGTTTCCGGTGACACGGGTCCCCGGGGAGGCATTCCCGTTCGACACCGCGCCGGGATACCTCGACCCTCACATACGGGGCACGTCATGCTTCTTGACAGCTATCCGGAAACGACAGGCGATTGTGGCGAAAAGCAGGCTCAGCGGCCAGGGCACTCGGCTGCGATGGAGCCGTCCAGGCCCTTGCCCTCGTAGGCCTTCTTGAAGTGGGCCGCGAACTCGCCCGCGAGCTTGTGCGCGCGCTGGTCGAACGCGGCAGGGTCCTTCCACGTGTTCTTCGGCGTGAGGATGGACGGGTCGGACACGCCGGGACAGGAGCGCGGCACGAGCACCTTGAAGATCGGATCCTGGTCGCAGGGCACGTCGTCGAGGGCCCCCGACAGGGCAGCATGAACGAGCTCGCGCGTGATGCTGATGTCCATGCGGTGCCCCACCCCGTAAGGCCCTGCCGTCCAGCCCGTGTTCACGAGAAACACCCTGGTGCCGTGCTGCTCCATCTTCTTTCCCAGCATCGTGGCATAGACGTCGGGCTTGCCGGGCATGAAGGGCTGGCCGAAGAAGCGCGAGAAGGTGGTCCTGGGCTCCACCACGCCGCGCTCCGTGCCCGCGAGCTTGCTCGTGTAGCCCATGCAGAACCAGAGCATGGCCTGCTCCTTGGTGAGCCGCGACACGGGGGGCATGACCCCGTTGGCGTCCGCCGTCAGAAACAGGATCGTCCTCGGGTGCCCGCCCACGGGCGGGTTCTTGATGTTGGAGAGGTAGGTGAGCGGGTAGGACCCTCGCGAGTTGGGCGTGATGCGCTCGTCGTTGAGGTCGAACTCGCCGCTGGGGTACATCATGGTGTTCTCGATGATGGCCCCGTGCGACAAAAAGGGCGCCTCGTGGAAGCAGGCGTTGAAGATCTCCGGCTCCTTGACCGGATTGAGGTTGATGAGCTTGGCATAGCAGCCGTTCTCGAAGTTGGCCACGCCGTTGTCGCTCCACCCGTGCTCGTCGTCGCCCAGAAGCGCCCTGCGCGGGTCCGCGCTCAACGTCGTCTTGCCCGTGCCGCTCAGGCCGAGGAGCAGGGCCGTGTCCCCGTCGGGCCCCTCGTTGGCCGAGCAGTGAAGGGGCAGGATCCCCTCGAGGGGGAGCATGTAGTTCATGACGGTGAAGATGAGCTTCTTGATGCTGCCGCAGTAGGCCGATCCGTAGACCACCCCGATGCGGTTGTCCGTGTCCACGGCGATGACCATGGTCGACGTGTGGCCCAGCGTGGGATCCACCCTGAGGCGGCCCTCGTAGCGCTTCGGGTCGAGCTTGTCGTAGGGTAGCACGAGGAGCGTGAAGGGCCTCTTCGCGAAGCAGCTTCGCCCGATGTCCTCCGGGACCGGACGGAACATGTTGTCCGCGAACAGCGTGCTGAGCGCGTGGTGCGTCACCTGCCTGAGGGGCAGAGCGTAGCTCGAGTCCGCACCCACCACGCGGTCCACGCTGTAGAGCCTCTTCTTGCTGCCGAGCGTGGCCAGGGCATCCTCGAGCACCATCTCGAACGTGTCAGGGGCGATGGGCAGGTTATTGGGCGAGGTCCAGTCGATGGTGTGCTCGCTCTCGGGCCGCTTGACGAGCACCGTGTCCTGGGGGCTCCTCCCGGTGGACTCGATCGGCGTCCAGGTCACGAGCGCTCCGCACCGGCTCACCAGGGCCTCTCTGGCATCGATCGAATCCTGGATCATGCTGACGCGCGCGGGGTTGGAAACGACGTCCGCATGGCCGGCGAGTAGGGACTGCAAGCGCTTCTCGAAATCCATGTTCTCCTCCTCGAGATATCTACCGTGCAGGGGAAAGACGAGTATCATCCACTCCCGGGGGTAATGGTCAAGCCCGCAGTTGACCGCGCTGCGTCGGCGAGGGTGGGCGGACGATCGGGGACGTCACTTGTAGACGTGGATGTACTTGAACCCCTCCTGGGTCGGCCAGAAGGTCTGCTCCATGATGGGTGCGACGATGCACTTGCAGGGAGGCTCCCCCTTGAGCCCTTCCTCCTTGCATCCCCAGTTCTTCATCGTACCGTCCGGGTTGACCTCGATGCCAACGGTGGCAGGGATCCCCAGATCGGCGTTGGCGAGGCACTCCATGGCGTTCTGCATGTTGGCCTCGAACATGTCGTAAAGCTCGGTCTTCATCTGGGGCGTGAGCGTGGGCGGCAGCACCGGGCCAGGGGGAGGCATCGGCTGCGGCTGCGGGTAGACCGGCTGCGGTTGAGGCTGCGGCTGCGGGTAGACCGGCTGCGGCTGTACCGCCTCGGGAGGCGCGCTGGGCAGGTTGAGCATGAGCTCCGCGTGCTCCATGAACAGCATCACGATCTGGTTGCCCAGCTCCGTGAGCGCGTTCGTGGTCATGGCAGCCAGGGCCTCGTTGTACTGCTGCATGGCCGCCTCGCTGGACTCGTCGGCCGGCTTGCTCAGGCCCTGCTTGGTCACCACCAGGTCCCTGGAGAACATCTGCGTGCCCGGCGGATAGAAGAACGCCACGCGCACGGTCATGGTCAGAGAGGCAGGCTGCGCGCCGTAGGGCGAGACGGCCATGGGCGTGGCGACCGGAGCCGGCATGGGTGCTGGCTCGGCACCTGGCACCGGTTGCGGGTAGAACGTCTCCTCCGTGGGCTCCACCTGGTAGACGGCGGGCGTGTAGCCCGCGTCCGCGAGCATGGGGTAGTACACGGCCGGGTCCATGGATGCGGCAGGCGAGGGCTGAGGCTGCGGGTAGACGGGCTGCGGCGAGGGCTGCGGCGAGGGCTGCGGCTGCGGGTAGTAGGGCTGCGGCGCTGGCTGCGGCGCTGGCTGCGGCTGCGGGTAGCCGGGCTGCGGCGAGGGCTGCGGCTGCGGGTAGTAGGGCTGCGGCGAGGGTGCTGGTGGCATCGCCTGGGCCTGTGCTCCCGGCGTCGACTCGGCCGCCATGACGGCGACCCTGAGCTCGGGCACTCCCGGGCCCTCGGGAGCGGGCCTGAACCCCATGCAGTCGAGGCTGGAGACCAGCGAGCTCCGGACCAGCATGGAGATGTCGAGGTCCTTGTCCAGGGTGATGGCCTTGCCGAGCTCACGTGGGCCGAGCCCGTCCTTGCGCCAGTCCTCCACGTCGAAAAGGTGCACGATCTTTCCCTGCGCCACCGGGGAGCAGGTGATCATCGGAGGCTTGGGCCTGATGCCCGGCGTGCATCCCGGGAGCATGCCCAGGACGGCCAGGACCAGGGTGAGCCTTGAAACGGTTCTCATGGACGAACCTCCCGTCATCGATGCGTATCTCTAGCACGTGAAGCGAGTGGGTGACAACATCCGTGAGCCGGGCCCTGTCAGCCCAGATCCAGGGTCCAGGCCCCGGGCACGTGATCGTCGACCACGAGGCGCGCCAGATCGACCCACTTATCGCACCTGTCGAGCACAGGCGCGTCCGAGCTCGCCACCGGGTCGCCCGGCTCGAGGAGGGCTTTGTCCGGGTCCTTGACCAGGAAGACCTCCCATGCCCACTGCCGGTTGGTGGCCACGCTCCTGATGAGGTTTCGCAACCTGCCCGAGTTGGACACGGGGCTGTCGAGAAGCCAGGTGGCCCCTCTCACCCCCTTCTCGGCCATGGTGTCTCCCACCAGGGTGACCGCCCTGAGCGTCTCCTCGACCTGCCTGTACGATCCGTGGACGGAGGCGATGTCCCGCAGGCAGCCGTCCTTGCACCGGAACACGGCCGCGCCCGAGAGGGCCGCCTCCACCGTGATGATCACGTTGAATCCGTCGATCCTCAGGGATCTGCCCGCCAGCCCGTCGGCCGCGAGCAGGCGCGAGGCCCTGGACTCGAGGCAGGGCTGTGCGCACGCGGCCCTTCTCACGGCGTCGCGCTGCCTTCGCTTGAGCTGGTGGCGGTCGCCCACCAGCTTGAGCGCGGAGCTCTCGGCGTAGCCGCGCCCCGCGAGCCAGGACAGCTCCTCGACCGCGGCCCGAAGCCTCGGCATCCGCCCCTCGGCGAACAGCGTCCGGTCCGCGTGGTCCGGCCCGCGGTGTTTCCTCGCGTCTGGCATCGGCCACCCCTGTCTGGATCCTCATGTATGCCACGTCCTGTACGCGGCTGTCGAGGCGATCGGCCCTTTCTCGGGCGATCCTACCCGGCGCGGGAAAGCTCCCGTCGAGCAAGCAGTCGAGCTCGCCTGCCAGAAACGCTCAGGGCGCGATGACGAGGGGGTAGGTGACGCTCACCGACGCGAAGGCGGGATCCGGGAGCTTGCCCAGGCCCTTTTCCAGGGCGGTCTCGACGAGCGCGGCGGCCTCCTGGTCGCACGAGCAGGAGGAAGCGGGATCCGTGGTCACGACCAGGTCCTTGAGCTTGCCGCTGGAGTCGAACACCATCTTGATGGTCAGCTTCGTGCTGGCGCAGCCGGCTTTCTTCAAGAGCTCCTTGACGTCGTCCAGGCTTCCCAGTGCCTTTTTCACCGAGCTCTTGAGGGTGGTCTTGTTCACGGAGCCCAGGACCATGGGCGCTCCCGGGGACAGCAGGGGCGGCGACGAGGCCTTGAGCGAGAAGGAGAAGCTCGCCGGGGAGCCCTTGCCGTACCCCACCCCGCCGATGCTGCCGCCGCTGGAGCCCCCGCCGCCGCCCAAGCTGCCCTTGGACACGCTGTCGCCCACGGCCAGGTTCGACACGCCGGCAGGCAGTGGCAGCGGCTGCTTGACCTTCTCGACCTTGCCCGTCTTGTTCGAGACCACGGTGTCGACGGCCACGAACGAGGTGAACGCCGTCATCATGGAGTAGTGCAGGCCCAGCCTGGTGATGCCGTTGCGGATGGGCTTGCTGTCGGGCAGCACGTGGAGCTGATCGGAGAGCACGTCCACCCACTTTCGGGCCCACAGGTGGCGGATGGGAGCGCTCTTCCCGCCGGCCGTGGACGGATCCACCTCGACGACGCGCACGAAGTCGCCTCCCGCGCTCTTGCCTCTCACGGTGATGCTGCCGCCCGCCATGCCCTGGAACTTGCCGAAGATGACGAGCGGCCGCTGCGCCATGAGATCCGGGATCTCGGCCGGCGCCACGTCGTAGGCGTCGAAGCCGTCGTAGCTCACCGAGATGTCCGTGAGCACCGGCTTCTCGATGTAGCGGCGAAACCTCCCGGCCTCGGCCTCGGCCTTGGATGCGTCGGTCACCACGAACGGCTCGCCGTAGCCCGCCCTCGCCATGCACTCGATGAGGTAGCGGTTCACGCTGGAGCCGATGCCGAACGCGAACAGGTTGGCGTCGCCCAGGTTGTCGCGGATGAGCTTGAAGGCCTGCGCCTCCACGCCCACGTAGCCGTCCGTGACGACCACCACCGTGCGCGACACGTCCCCCGGCACGTGGGGGATCGAGTACGCCCGCTCGAGCCCGTCCATGAGCTCGGTCCCGCCGCCGCCGGACAGGCCGTCCACGCTGTGGATGGCGGCCTCGATGCTCTTCTCGGTCACGGGCAAGGACACGGGGGAGAGCAGGCCCGCGGAGCCGGCGAACGTCACGATGT
>JBFYZU010000161.1:0-2777 GCA_041309365.1 Myxococcota bacterium | reverse complement strand
AAACCCTATCAATGCTGGTCTAAAAGCACCATGACTTCACGGCGGATGGGATTTCAGTACCCGGCAGGCGTGGAGCTCGTCCACCACGTACCTCGGGAGCGGCTTCGCGTAGGACAGGCGTGCGTGCTCCACGAACGACTCGAGGTTCTCGCGCACGAGCGCGTGCAGCGCCGAGTCCTGCGGGCGCCTGGGTCGCCTTTCGTGAAGTGGGAGCAACTCGCGTGGGCGCGCTTGCAGGATGCGCGCCCCGGGCCAATCCCGCGCAAGTAGCTGAGAACGCATGGCCGCGCGGGCGGCGGGCGACTGGCGGATCTGGCGGGCCGCCCACTCGACCGCATCGAATTGTCGCAGGTACAGCCGCGGGCAGTCACGGATCGCCCATAAGGGGCGACGAAGAGAGGGGACGGTCGATGTCCCGATGCTCATTCCAGCGGGTGGCGCCAGCGCAGCCCCTTGAACCTGCTGAAGTCGCGGTCGGTCGTGATCCACTCGCAACCGTGCTCGATCGCGAGCGCGGCGAGGTGGGTATCGTATGCCAGGCCACCCTTCGCGGCGACTGCGCGGCACAGCCTCTCGAAGATCTCCCAGTGCCGCTCCCCGGGCTCGACCGGAATGCAATTGGGCTGGCCTCGCACCTGCCCGGCGAAGGCGAGCGCATCCTCGATGGTGCTGGGCGGATCGAACACCCTGGGGTGGGTGACGACCCGGACGAACCCGGCGAGCACTGCGCTCGAGACGCCGTAGGCCTGGTCGCCATCGATCATCTCCTCGACCCAGCGGCGGAACTCCGCGTGCCTGAGGGCATCGCGCCTGTGCGCGTACACCAGCACGTTGACGTCAGACAGGACCATCGCCCCGCTCCATCAGGTCGAGAAGCGCCGCGGTGTCGTCGAGGTCCACTCCCGCCTGCGTCCCCTTGCCCCCCGCGGTCCTCAGGCGCACCGGCTTCCTTCGCTTCGCCGCCGTCGCCCTTCCCAGGGACGCGCGCAGGGAGTCCTCGATGAGCGCCGTGAGGCTGCAACCCCTCGCCGCCGCGGCCTTCTTGGCATCCCGTAGGAGGTCGTCGTCGAGCCGAACCGTGGTCCTCATACATCATGACATATCATGATGATGTCAATATGTCAAGCTGGACCGCATCCCGTCGTCCCCTTCCCTCGTGGCGATCCGCTTGCCGGATTCGAGTTGCTCGAACAGGCGGCCCGCAGTCCTCGATCCGCCCGATGGCGGAGAACCGGTTGGAGGGGTGAAGTGATCGCGACCGGCTCCGCGAGATCAGCCTTGCCCCTTGTCGGACGGATACTGCGAATCGCAGCCATCAAGATAGCAATACGACAGATTTATCGACGAATTGGCATGCAATCAGTCCAATCGTTAGCCGTAATGCATGTATCGTGCTGCGTTCCTGCCCATGCAGGCTACCGTGGACAGGAAGCACTTGCTCGAACTGCACGAGATGGCGAGGTCGGCAGGGCTGCGATACCCCGCGAGGAGGTCCCTGTCGGATTTGCTGCTCACCAGCGTGGGCAAGCACTTCACCTGCGTGCTCGGACCCAGAGGTGTCGGCAAGACCGTGCTCCTCGAGCAGATGATCCCGGTGTTCGACCGGTCGTTCTACCTGTCCCTGGACACACTGGAGGAGTGCGATCTGTTCGACCTCGTGAAGGGGCTGAAGAAGGACTACGGCTTCGAGGTCTTCCTGCCCGACGAGGTGCACTTTTGCAGGGACATCGGAGCGGTGCTCAAGAAGGTGTTCGACTTCCTGGACGTGCGCGTCGTGTTCACGGGATCGGTGGCCCTGTCCGTACTGGAGTCGGTTCAGGATCTGTCCAGGCGTGTGCGCGTCATGCAAATGCTGCCGTTCTCCTTCCGCGAGTACCTGCGGTTCGAGCACGGTCTCGACCTGCCCCCTCTACGGATCGAGGACATCGAGGTGGGAGGCAGGGGCAAGGGCAGGACGCAGTTCAGGGGCGTGGACGTCGCGAAGAGGATGATACTGACGCACTCCGACTCTACTCGCGGGCTGCACAGGCCGCTGCACATGCTGGGGTTCGTGGATTCACGATTGGCTGGACCGGATCCGGGTGGCAGCACCGGCGAATTTAAAAGAAGTCCATCCGGACGTCCGTGTGCCCGCTATTCGCAGGGGCTCACGAGGTTGAACATGATGTCGTTCCAGGTGAGCTGGTCGTACCATACGAGTCCATAGGAGCTTCCGCTCCACGCGAGCTCGGGTGTGCGCGAAAACGTGACGCCGCCCGCAACGTCCACAGGGGTGCCTGCCACGGTTCCGTCGGACGACACCTCGGTCAGGTAGATGTGGTTTCTGACAGGATATTCCAGGCCGTTGACATGCCCGCAGGGCAAGTGCTCGAGCAGGAGTGCGACGAGGCCGAGAGAGCCGTCTTCATGGAGAAGCTGCGGCTCATCGTGCAGGATCGCAAGACCGTGGTCTGACCGTGGCCGCAGGGGTGCCAGGGTCCTTGGGATCCGCTGGCTGGCCCTCTCGGGTCACTCGCACAGGGTGAGCAGGTTCATCCAGATCTCGCGGTCCCCCGTGGGCGGGGCGTCCCAGGCCAGGCCGAGCACGCTGCCGGTCCACGCGAGGGAGGGATCGTAGGAGTTGAAGGCGCCTGCGGCGACCGGGCCGGGCGGGCTGGCGGAGGAGAGGTCCGCCGAGGCGGACAGGACGTGCACGGAGTAGTACGTGCCGTCGCTCACGCTGTAGGCGACCGCCAGGGATCCGTCGGTCCACTCCACGGTGGTCGCCCAGATGGCCT
>JBFYZU010000160.1:0-5798 GCA_041309365.1 Myxococcota bacterium | reverse complement strand
GATCGTCCTTCACGGCGGCAGGGCCGCCCGCGCCGCCATGAAAGCGGCCGTGATCGGTGCCAGGCACGCCCGCCCCCTCGTCACGAGGATGCTGGCAGCTCTCGGGAAGCGCGCCCAGATGGCCCGCCGCTCCCTGGCTCCGGTCGCTCGCAGGACCGCTCAGGTGGTGGCCGCTCGCGCGAGCAGGGTCACCGGACGGCCGACGGCCGGGTTTCGCAAGCAGAAGGCCCGCAAGGGCATCGAGAACGAGCCCGGCCGGCTGGGGATCGTCCTGCGCTCCAGGGCGTTCGTGATCGCCTCGGGTGTGGCTGCCCTCCTGGGCTTCGGGACCGGCGTGTGGGCGCTCGTGAGCCTGGTGGGCTCGGGCGACGAAGAAGCTCCCCGGACCCAGGAAGCGCACCAGGCGCCGGCCGCGGCCCAGGGATCGTTCGACCTGTGGGGAGGCGCTGCCCTGCCCAAGGGCACCGTGGCAGAGCCGGCAGAGCAGGAGATCGAGGTCGTGCAGGCCTCGGCCGAGCCGGTCGCGGCCGCACCCGTCGTGCCAGAGGCGGCGCCCTCGCTGGGCATCGTGCCCGCTTCACCCGGCACCGGCACGAAGACCAACGGCTTCTACCTCGACGTCACGGGCGAGGTGACCGGCTTCGACTACTACCCTCTCAAGGACCCGGCTGGTCTCGTGGTCAACGTCAAGGGCGCCCTCCCGGCGCTCGAGGGGCTGCAGGCCGTGGATCGTCCCGGCATCAAGCAGGTCAAGGCCATCGCCCGCGAGAGCGGAACCAGGTTCATCATCTACTTCGAGGGCAACAAGATCCCCGAGTTCCAGGTCCTGCCCGCAGGCTCCTCCCTCGAGATCCGCTTCGAATCCTGATCGCGATTCCCCGACTTTCCATGCTCCTCGAAGGACGCCCCCCCATGGGGCGTCTTGATTTCTCGTGTTCGCGGTGGGAAGATGATTGTCCAGTCCCAGGGGGCCAGGATGCTGAAGGTCACCATCAACGAGAAGGGGGGGGGAGAGCGGATCCTCGCGTTCGACAAGGACGTGATCACCCTCGGCCGCTCGCAGAGGAACGACGTGATTTTGCCCCGCAGCAACGTCTCCAAGAAGCACGCCAACGTCGAGGTGCGCGGCGACAGCGTCATCATCGCCGACCGGGGCAGCACCAACGGGACCTTCATCAACGGCCGTCGCGCCAGGACCGCCACGGCGGTCGGCCCCGAGGACAAGGTCTTCATCTCCGATTTCATCATGAGCTTCAGGGTCACCGCCGGAAAAGACGACCACGACGCGATGACCCTCCCGCCTCCTTTGCCTGGGGGCTCTCTCGTCCCCCAGGAAGAGGCTGATGTAGTTCCCGAACGCAGGACCAGCCCCAAGGTCAAAGGCCTGCAGGTGATCGAGCCCGAAGAGGAGCTCCAGGAGGAGCTCCAGGAGGAGCCCGAGGAGGAGCCCGAGGAGGAGCCCGGGGAGGAGCCCGGGGAGGAGCCTGCCCGGCCCATGGCGAAGGCCCCTCGCGAGCCCGGGCATCCTGCGGCTCGCGGGCCTGCGGTGGAGGCCTCGGAGACGACGGGCCGCAGCGCGGCGCCTTCCGGGATCGCCCAGAGCGATGCGGAGCGCGAGGTCTCAAGGGCCGTGTTCGAGCAGGTGGACGCCGTGCTCGATCTGGAGCGGCTGGATCCCCAGGCCTTTCGCGACGAGGAGTTCTCGAACAGGATCACGCGCACCATCGCCGAGGTCCTCGACGCCATGGTGGACTCCGGCCAGATCCCGAACGAGATCGAGCCCCAGCGCATCACGCGCCGCCTCGGCTCGGAGATCCTCGGCCTCGGTCCGCTCGATGCCTGGCTCGGGGATCTGGCCATCACCGAGATCATCATGCCGTCGCGCGGCGAGGTCACCCTCGTCGGCGCCGCCGGCGCATCCAGGATCGCCGACCCCTTCTCCTGCGACCAGTCGCGGCAGCTCTGCATGCGCAAGCTGCTCTCCGGTGTGCGGGACCGCCGTGGCGAGTCCAGCGGCGCGGTGACCGGCCGACTCGAGGGGGGGCAGCAGGTGAGCCTGCTGCTCGCCCCCATCGTGCTCGAGGGGATCGCGGCCGTGATCCGCAAGCCTCCCGTCCGCGTGCAAGGAGGCATGGACGGGCTCATCGAGAGGGGCGTGCTGTCGCAGCCCATGGTCCGCTTCTTGGGCTACTGCATCGAGGCACGGCAGAGCGTGCTCGTCTGCGATCCCGGGCTTTGCTCGCACCGCAGCTTCGTGCCTGCCGTGGCAGGCATGCTCGAGCCCTGGGAGAGGCTCACCGCGGTGCAGTGCGGGACGGAGCCCCTCTACGACCTCACCGCATCCATCTACGGGATCATGACCGCCGGGGCAAAGGACGGGTTCGACATGGAGAGCTCGGGCGCGGACGTCATCTCGGCGGTCGCGGCCTTCGCGCCCACCTGCCTCATCGCGGGGTCGCTGGGGTCTGCGGATCACTTGAGGCTGGTGGACAAGGCACGCAGCGCACGCGCGTTCGTGCTCGCGACCATCGACGCCGAGTCCGAGATCAGGGGCCTCTCCAGGCTCGGGAGCTGGATCGCGTCAGAGCACGCCCATGCGCCCGACTTCGTTGCCACGGAGATCGTCATGGATGCCGTGGACATCGTCGTGACGTACGCCAGGATGATTGACGGCGCCGAGCGCGTCTCGCGCATCTCGGAGCTCGTGCGCAACAAGGACGGCAGCCCGTATTTGAAGCCCATCTTCGAGTACACGGTGCAGTCCGTGTCCCGGGACGGCAAGCTCGTGGGCGAGTTCACCGCATCCCACCACGTGCCGGCGTTCGTGGAGGCTCGCAAGGGCAAGGGGAAGGCGGGACGCTTCGACGTTTCCATCTTCAAGCAGGGAACATGATCGCGACCCCTGACGATCGCGCGTGCCTTTCTCTCGTTGCACTGGCCTTTATCGCGAGCATGACGTGCTGCCTCGAGGCGCAGGCCCAGCCGGACGGGTCCAACATGGTCCTTCTGGACGAGGTCGTGGCGGTGGTTGCCGGCAAGTTCCAGTCCAGCGTGCCTCCCCAGGTAGTCACGAGATGGGATCTCGAGTCCGAGTGCCGCCTCGAGTCCATCCAGCGCTACGGCGAGGCCGGAGTGGACCGCCCCATCTCGAAGTCGCTCAGGGTGAACGTGCTCGAGCGCATCATCGACGAGTCCATCATCCACAGGGAGGCCCTGCGCCTGGACGAGGCCGGAGTCGATGAGGAGGCCATCGACGGGGCCCTGGCCTCGCTCGCGGGCAACGCGAGCTTCGACGAGTTCGAGGAGTGGCTCGATCGGGCCCAGCTCTCCGGGTCCCAGGTGCGTCGCATCCTCGAGAGACGCACGGTGGCGGATCGCTATGTCATGGACAACCTGCGGCTGACCCTCGCCCTGGGAGAGTCGGAGATCCAGGCCTCCTTTGCCAGCATGACCCACCCGTTCGTGGGCCAGTCGCTCGACGACGTGCACGACGGGTTCAAGGAGTGGCTCTTGGGCATCAAGGCCGCCAAGCACCGGGAGAAGCTGCTCGCGGAGCTCAGGAGCCGGTGCCGCGTCTGGATCTTCTTCGACCCGGAAAGCGTGGATGACTGATGCTCGTCTTGACCTTCCAGGCGCAGCGCAACCTCTTCGAGTACCGCCTCTGGGACATGAACGCGGAGGCGCCGCTGCTCTCGGGCACCATGACGGGCGTGGGCGGCTTCGCGCGCCACGTGTACGGCTACAGGCACGGGCACGGCCAGGGCATCACGCCCGTGGCCAACCACCGCGCCGCCCTGGAGCTCTTCATGGCGACCTTGAACACGGCCATGCCGAGCTTGCGTCGTGTGGAGGGAGTGGAGGATGACATCGTGGCGGTGGGCCACATCCTGAGCCTTCCGCGACGGTCCCGGGACCCGGGCCTCGTGGTCGACGACGACGTGCTCGCCGAGCTCAGGGGCGACGCCGGGGGCGCCTCGGGGGGAGGCCCGACCGTGTCGCTCTTCGTGCTGCAGCACGCCCGCGAGATGTTCCCCAGCCTGCCTCACGTCGCGGTGTTCGACGACCTCGCCACCATGGCGACCTCCCGCGAGGCCCTCTCCTACGCCGTCCGGTCCTCGGCGACCAGGGGAGAGCTCGTGGCCCGTCTCGGCCCGGGAGGCCTCAGGGTGCTCAGCGTGGTCGAAAAGACGCTGGACATGCTCGATGCGGAGTCCAACTCGAGGCTCGTGATCGTCGATCTGGACGATGTCCCGCAGGTCACCTCCGTCAAGGGCAGAAGCCTCATCGACACGACCCACGAGTTCGACGGCACGTCGAGGATGCTCTCGTCCGGCGGCCCCGGCGCGGTGTCGCCGGGCCTGCGCACGGCACTGGTCGGAGCGGCGGGTGACGACGAGGACGTGGACGATCTGCTCTCCGACGGCAGCGGCCTCAAGTGCATCGAGGACGAGCCTTTGACCATGGCGGGCATCGCCGCGCGTCTCGCCGACGGCGTCTACGGCCCGGCGAGCCGCATGCTCTTCGACCAGGTCGTGCGGGAGATTGGGGGCCAGCTCACCCTCATGGGTGGAATGGAAGCCCTGGTCTTCACGGGGGCGGCGGGCGTCTCGAGCCCGGTCATGAGGGCCATGATCGTGACGCGCCTGAGGATCTTCCAGATCCACATCGACACACAGAAGAACGAGCAGGCCCTGGGACCCACGGACATCACGGCGCCAGGAGGCCGGATCCGGGTGCTCGTGATCCCGACGGATTGCTCCTGGCAGGCTGCCCTGCAGGCTTCGCGGATCGACCATGGCGGCCATTGACACATCGCCGACCATCCGGGCCGTCCAGCCGTCCGAGCTGGACCGGATCCACCTGATCGAGCGCTCGTCGTTCAACAACCCCTGGCCGCTCCAGGTCTTCAAGCAGGAGCTCACCCACTCCTGGAGCCGGCTCTGGGGCGTGTTCACTCCCGAGGCCAGGGGCCCCGTGGCCTTCCTGCTCTTCTGGCTGGTCTACGACGAGGTGCACATCCTCAACATCGCCACCCACCCGGATCACCGCCGCAGGGCCCTGGCATCCATGCTCCTCGAGAGGCTCATCGCGGAGTCGACCCGCGTGGGCGCCCACTACCTCACCCTCGAGGTGAGGCCCTCGAACCAGGCCGCCCTCAAGCTCTACGAGCGGGAGGGCTTCCGCGTGGTGGGCGTGCGCCCCAGGTACTACTCGGACAACGGCGAGGACGCCTTCATCATGGTCAAGGACATCTGATCCCTCTTTTCTGGACCGTGGTGGCCCGGAGGCGATAGTAACGGGTATGACCAGAATGCAGCCCTCGTCCCCGGTGTTCGCCGGGGTCGCTCTCGCCTGTCTCGTCGCCTGCGGGTGCGGTGCGGCCCTGAGCTCCACCGACAAGCTCGGCGACGTGGCGTACCCGTTCTACGACGCGTGGAGATGGCAGAAGGTGCCTTCCCTGGCGTCGCGCGTGGATCCGTCGGTCCGCGAGGACTTCGTGAAGGACTACGTGAGCGCCCACGAGGGCGTCATGTACGCCGACTACGAGGTCACCGAGATATCGGTCCTCGAGGACGGGCTCACGGCCCACATCAGCGTGGTCTACAACTGGTACACCCAGACCGACACGATGCTCGTCGAGGCGCAGGTGCTGGAGACCTGGCAAAGGAAGGCCAAGGGCAAGCCCTGGTACTGGGTGAGCCAGGACGTGATCGTGGGGTCCATGCCCTGACCGGCCGGCGGGCGCGGTGCCCTGATCGGCCGGCGGGCGCAGTGCCCTGATCGGGCAGGGATGGAGC
>JBFYZU010000159.1:0-8976 GCA_041309365.1 Myxococcota bacterium | reverse complement strand
TTTCCATCTCGACCCAGCGACTCGAAGGAACCTTTCCCTTGGTCCATAGCTTGCCCGGAAGCTTGAGGTTGGTCACATTGCCCGTGAATCCCGAGAGAAGGACCTCTGGCGAGTCGCCATCCGTAAATCGCACGGTCCCCTTGCCTATGCCGAGCTTGCCGAGCCTGAGGTCCGGGGCCGCCGGGATCGGGGAGCCGTCTGCGGTCTTGACCTTCCAGAACTTGTCCTTGGAAAAATCCAGCTTGAGATTGAACTCGTTGACGACGACGGTGCCCTTCATGGGATCCGACAATCCGGCCATTGCGCCGAACGGAAACCTGACGCCCTTGGCAACGACGAAGTTGCCTTGGTTGGGATGGGTCACCGTGATCTTGCTCGTCGTCACCTGTCCCGAGAGCAGGTTCATCTTCATCCCTGCAATCTTCACGTCGATGCCCATCGCCTTTTCAATGGGCCTGAAGACCGCGTCGAACAGATCCACGGGATCTGCCGGGAGCATGTCCATCTCGCCATCCGAGGCGCCTGCTCCCAGAAAGAGCGCAAGTGGAAGGAAGCACGAAGCAAGAGCCGCCACCACTCTTAGTCCCGCTTTCCCTCTCAGCCTCATGTACGTACCTTATACCCCACTCGGCCATCCCTTTCCAGGGTTCCATGATCCTAGCATTATTCAGACGTCAGGGACACGAATATGATGGCATCAGAAGTTGCACATCGGCCGCGGCCGATCCTGGTGGATGAAGGTTGGGTTTCGTTTGTTTTCAGTCACTTGAGGCTCAACCTTCTTAATAGAATAGACTTTTCTGGTTTCCGTGAAAAGGTGGAGATACGCTTGTGATCATGGTAAAATACGTGCAATGTTGAACCAAGAGTTCCGACTCGTAGACCGTTCGTGATGGTATTGCCGAGAGAGGTAGGCTGATGGCCCAGTGGGTCTGGGAAGCCAGGGCGAAGTCCGGGGAGCTCAAGAAGGGCACGCTCGAGGCTCCCGATGAAAAATCCGCCCACAGCAAGCTTCGGATGCAGCAGCTCGTTCCCATCAGGGTGCGCAAGAAGGGCGCCTTGTCGCTCGATCTTGCCATGTTCTCAGGAATCTCCGACAAGGACCTGGTCATCTTCACGCGCCAGTTCTCCACGATGATAGATGCAGGAATCCCCCTCGTGACAGGGCTGGACATCCTGTCAAACCAGATGGAAAATAAGAGGTTTCGCACCATCCTGAAGGCCATCAAGGAGGAAGTCGAAGGCGGGAGCACGTTCTCGGAAGCGCTGCGTTTGCACCCCAAGGTCTTCGACGATCTGTTCGTGAACATGATCGCCGCCGGTGAGGCCGGTGGAATCCTGGACACCATCCTCAACCGTCTTGCCACCCACATCGAGAAACGAACCAAGCTCATCAAGCAGATCCGTGGTGCGATGGTCTACCCGACCTTCGTCATCGTGGTCGGCGTTGTCGTCACATTCATCATGCTCTGGTTCGTCATCCCGACGTTCGAAGGGCTCTTCGACAGCATGGGTTCCGGGGCGAAGCTGCCCGGCCCGACGCGTTTCGTGATCGCGCTGAGCCGTGGATTCGTCAAGGTCGGCCCCTTCGTCATCGGTGCCCTTTTTCTGTTCATTGTGGCTTTCATTGTCTTCTACAGGACCCCCGGTGGCCGTTTCATCGTGCACAAGTTCATCCTCTTTGTCCCGCTTGTCGGGACCGTGGTGCGCAAGATGGCGGTTGCCCGGTTCACCCGTACCCTCGGTACCTTGCTCAGTTCTGGTGTGCCCATCCTCGACGCACTGGAGATCGTCGCCCGAGCCACGGGTAACGCGGTCATCGAGAAAGCGGTTCTCTTCGCGCGCGACAAGATCAGCGAAGGAAAGACCATGGCCGAACCTCTTGGCCAGGCTGGAGTGTTCCCGGGCATGGTCGTCGAGATGATCTCCGTCGGCGAGCAGGCGGGTGCGCTCGACCAGATGTGCAACAAGATAGCCGATTTCTACGAAGAGGACGTGGATGTTGCCGTCGCCGCGATGACGTCGGCTCTCGAGCCCGTCCTCATGGTAGGGGTCGGCGGCGTGATTGGTGGCCTCATGATCGCCATGTACCTGCCCATCTTCAATCTCGCGGGCAACATCAAATCCGAGTGACGATGCAGAGGCTCGGGGCCACCGGCCATCTGGGGCGATCCAGGCCCGCGACGGAGATGCTCACGAGAAAGCGTCTGCTCGCGCTCATCGCTGGGCGAGTTGTCTTCATGTTGCTCCTCGCGCTCTTTCTGATGCTCTTCAACCGGGGCCAGGTGACGTCCCTGGCGTCGCCTGCAATGCGCCTCCTTTCGGGTGCCTTTTTTGCGACCTTGCTGCTCTCGGGTATCTATACACTGCTCTCCTTCAAGCTGGGGCGCGGGCTATACTGGCTTGCCTTCGTCCAGATCCAGCTGGATCTCGTTCTCTGGGCGGTTCTCATCCTCGTCACGGGCGGGGTGAGCAGTACATTCACCTTTCTCTTCCACATCTCCATAGTCATTGCCGCCGTCTTCCTTGGTGACAGGGGTGTCATCTTCACCCTCGTGCTTTCCGTGACCTGTTATCTCATCGTCGTCGTAGCCGGCCTGCTCGATTGGTTTCCCGCGCTGGGAAGCGTCCTGGGTTCCACTGTACAGCCCGGGATAGGTGATCTGGTCATCTCTCTGACGCTGGACATCGGATCGATGATCCTGGTTGCCTTGCTCGGCTGGGTCCTGGCCCTGCAGGTGACCAGGGCCGGAGAGAGCCTGGAGCGAACACAGGAGATCTTCGAGGACCTGCACAGGCTCAACCAGGCCATCGTCTCCTTCTTGCCCTCGGGGCTCATCACCACCGACGCCAGCGGAAAGATCCGGAGCATCAATCCGGCCGCTGGCATCATCCTCCATGCCGGATCGTCTGAAGTGATCGGCAAGTCGCTCGAACAGGTCCTCGGTGACTCTCTCCCGCTGGCCGAGAAGGCCACCGGATCGGCCGAGATGACCATCTCCTGCGACGGTCGCGAGATCCGTCTCGAGCTGGCCACATCGCCTCTTTGGGATGGTGCGGGAAACGTCATGGGCTCCGTTGTCCACGTCATGGACGTGACCGAGGACCGCAGGATGAGGCAGAAGCTTGGCGAGTTCGACAAGTATCGGGCCATGGGCGATCTCGCCGTGGGTCTCGCCCACGAGATCCGCAATCCCCTAGGCTCCATCTCGGGCAGCATCGAGCTCGTGACAGAAAGTGACCGGCTGGCCAGAGAAGATCGCCGTCTTCTCGAGATCGTCCTTCGCGAGACGGACAAGATAGGCAGGCTCGTCACCTCCCTGTTCAACCTCGCGAGGCCGCCCGATCCCATCATCGACGCGGTGGAAGTCCGCTCTCTCGTACAGGACGTGGCCGACCTCTTCGCGCGGGATCCCGAGGTACGAGGTATCCGCATCGAGACGGACGTTCCGGAAGGCTTGCTCATGCTCGCGGACAGAGATCAGCTCGGTCAGGTGATCATGAACCTGCTCAAGAACGCCGCCGAGGCCAGCAGGGATCGTGGGACCATGATCCGCATCGAGGGCCGGATGGAACAGGCCTCCACCTGCACACTGAGGGTTTTCGACTCCGGCCGAGGCGTGGATCCCGACCTCATCGACCGGATCTTCGATCCCTATTTCACGACCAAGGGTTACGGACTCGGTGTGGGCCTTGCCCTGTGCCGGGAGATCATCGACCGTCACGGTGGGACCGTCACGATGGAGAATCGACCCGATGGCGGTGCAGTCGCCACGATACGCTTGCCCTCCCCACGCGAGAGGGCCTTCCGGTTGGCCGATTTTTGATCCCTGACCTCGATCGCGGTAGGGTATCCGCTCATGGTCCTCGCGAAGAAGCTCCTTTGCAAAGGGCAGAGGAACTGGCCGTACGTCGTCGCCCCCGTGGTCATCGTGAGCCTTCTTTGTGTCTGCTACCTGGATTCGGTGATGGCTCCCACAGGGCTTGTCGGGGGCATTCTCCCCTTCGGCCTCGGCATCGTGCCAAGGACCGCGGAGGCCGGTAGCCTTCCGCTTGAGCCCCCACCGTTGCCACCAGTGATCGTCGACCAGCTGCAGCTCGAGAGCGCGGTGACCGAGGACGGCTCTCTCGTCCAGAAGCTCGATGACGGGCAGAAGGCCGTGTACTCCATCCATCCCGGCTTGCAAAAGAAGGCTCGCTCCATCCTGGATGAGGCCGAGCTCCTATCAGGGTCCCTCGTCCTCGTCGACTCCCGCACCGGTGAGATCCTCGCGATGGCGGATACGGGGACGCCCCTGACCGATGACGGGCTGGATCGTCCCGAGGACGTCATGCTCCCCGCATCGCTGGCGGCCGAAGCACCTGCGGCCTCGGTCTTCAAGGTCGTCACGAGCTCGGCCCTGATCGAGATGGCCGAGATCTCCCCCGATCAGGAGGTCTGCTTCTGGGGAGGCAGCCAGAAACTCAAGCTCGCCAACCTCGAGGACGATCCCGCGCTCGACAACGAATGCGCAACCCTCTCATTCGCCCTGGGGATGAGCCTCAACTCGGTGTTCGCCAAGCTCGCGGATCGTCACCTCGATCCCGAGAAGCTCGCCAGTGAGGCCAGCGCATTCGGCTTTGGCGAGCCCCTCCCTCTCGACTACCCGCAATCTGCCGAGATCAGCACCATGGACATTCCAGTGGATCGGCTCGAGTTCGCCCGGACCGCGGCAGGATTCTGGCACGTTCACATGACGCCGCTGCACGCTGCTTTCATTGCACAGAGCATCGCCCAGGACGGCGCCATGCTCAGGCCGATCCTCGTCAGTCGAGTGCAAGACGCCGCCGGCCAGACCGTGTGGGAGTCTTCGCCCCACTGGCTGCGCAAGACGGTCTCCAAGCAGACCGCGTCCGTGGTGGCCAAGATGATGATCAACACGACCACCAAGGGTACGGCACGCAAGTACTTCAAGGACGGCAAGGGCAAGGCCTACCTGCCCGGTATCAAGGTAGCCGGCAAGACCGGGACCCTCACGCGCCAGGAACCCTACCGGGCCTACACCTGGTTCGTGGGCTTCGCTCCGGCCGACGATCCCGTGGTGGCGGTCGCCGCCCTCGCCGTCAACACGCCGAAGTGGAAGGTCAAGGCCACTGCCATGGCCAGGGATCTGCTGGTACACTACTTCAAGAAGCTCGAGCAACTCGAGGAAAAGTCGACGTCTGACGACGCTGGTGCACAGCCCGACGCCTGATCCGAGCCGCCAATACCATTCCAGGGCGAAATGGGCTAAAATCCACTTCCGATCGTTGCGCCCGGAGGATGATGACATGAGTCGAAATCGTAGGAACACCTATCTCGTCCTTCTCGCCTGTGCGGGAGTGCTCGTGCTCCTCGAGGCCTCGTGCATCATCAGGCCGGCGCCCGTGCCCCCGCCCGCAGCGCCTCCACCACCCTACGGGACGAATCCGTATGTATCGACCTACGGGACCCCCGTTCCTCCCGCTGGGACCAACACACCACCTCCGGTGCTGACCGAGGAGCAGGCCAAGCAGTCCATCCTGGCCTACATGCAGGGCGAGCGCGTGACGAAGATGACCAACGGGTTCGCCCTGCTTGCAGAACAGTGGGCCCCGGAGCAGGTGACGGCAGGAACCGAGGCGGCCTCGCTCCAGTTCGAGGTCTTCGTGGAGAAGGGGACCTGCATCCGACTGATCGCCGTGGCCGACCCAGGCATCCCGAAGCTCGACATGTACCTTTACGGGGACTCGTCGGGCAACGTCCTGCTCGACCGCGACATCGCCGATGACAACTACCCCGTCGTGAGCTTCTGCTCGCCGCAGGACGGGACCATCGTTGCCGAGACCCGCGTCGAGATCGGCACGGGCTGGTTCCTCATCAACGTCTACAGCAAGCCCGACGACGGCACGGTGAAGCGGACCATGGACGTGGTCGAGAGCGCGGCCCCATGAACGATTCTCGCATCCTGCGCATCATGCCCCTCGGTGGTCTGGGCGAGGTGGGCATGAACTGCATGATGGTGGAATGCGGACGGGACGCTGTCATCATCGACTGCGGCCTCATGTTCCCCGAGGAAGAGGTTGGGGTGGACGTCGTGCACCCCCTGCTCGATCACCTCGTGGAGAACCGCGACAAGATCCGTGCGCTTGTCTTGACCCACGGCCACGAGGATCACATAGGGTCCGTTCCGTACCTCTTGCAGTACATGAACGTGCCCATCTATGGTACCGAGTTCACCCTCAGCCTCGTGCAGAACAGGCTCGTGGAGTTCGATCTGCCCTGGAAACCCGAGTTCATCCACACGAATTCGGGAGGTCCATTCGAGTGCGGGTCTCTGACCATCGAGACCATCCCCATGAATCACTCCATCCCGCAGGCCACGAGCATCGTGCTCAGGACGCCGGTGGGAACGGTCCTGCACACTTCCGACTTCAAGCTCGGCTCCCCGGATGATCCCGACCGGTTCGACAAGGAAAGGTTTCGCCGGCTGGGGGACGAGGGCGTTGCCCTGCTCCTCTCCGATTCCACGAACATCGAGAAACCGGGCATGACGGGCCTCGAATCCGGAGTCAGGGAAGCGGTCCGGAGCATCGTGCGCGAGGCCGTCGGAGGCGTGTTCATCTCTCTGTTCCCTTCCAACGTCCGCCGGATGTCCAGCTTCGTGGAGATCGCACGGGAGGCGGGTCGCAAGGTCGTGCTCGTGGGGCGGAGCGTCGAGCGGTACGCCACCGCCGCCATCTCGCTGGGCATGCTCGAGCTCGAAGACGACATCCTCCTCCAGCCGCAGGAGGCGAGGCACCATCCACGCGCGAGCCTCCTCTTCATCGTGGCGGGGACGCAGGGAGAGCCTCGCTCGGCCATGACGAAGATCGCACGCAACGATCACCGGAACGTGAAGCTGCACGAGGGTGACGTCGTCATCTTTTCCAGCCGGCGCATACCGGGCAACGAGATGCGCATCGGCTCGGTCATCGACGACCTCGCCCGCAGCGGAGCGCGCGTGCATCACATCGACAACTGCCCAGACGTGCACGTCTCCGGGCACGGGCACAGGGGGGACCTCGAGGCCATGCTGCGGATGATCCGGCCCCGATCGTTCATGCCGGTGCACGGAAACTACCATTACCTCGCGCAGCATGCCCAGCTCGCACGCTCCGTCGGCGTATCCGACGTGCTGGTGGCAGAGAACGGCGACGTCGTCGAGTTCTCGCATCGTGGACTCAGGACTGCTGGGCGCTGCGCCTGCGGCAAGGTGCACGTGGATGGTGCGCTCAGCCTCTCCGAGCGCATCCTCGGCGAGAGGCGCCAGCTCGCAGACAGCGGCATGGTCACTGCCGTGCTGCTGCTCGACCAGGGATCCTGGCGGCGGCGCGACGAGCCGCAGATCCTGTGCAGGGGCGTGTTCGACACGGCACGTTTCCCGGACCTCCTCAAGACCGCCCGGGATGCTCTCATAGAGGCCGTGGACGGCGTCGACAAGAGGTCTCCCGACGCGCTGGAGTCCATCCGCAAGGAGGGGCGTCGTGCCCTCAAGAAGTTCTTTTCCAGGTCGATCAACCGCTACCCGGCCGTGACATTCGTCGTGGTGGAGCTCCAGGCCGGGCAGAACCCTGCCCGGCGACAGGTCGCAGGAGACTCGGCATGACCACCCGCCTCGGGTGGGACGACTACTTCATGTCCATCGCCCGGGTGGTGGCCTCGCGTTCGACCTGCGACCGCAAGAGGGTCGGAGCAGTGCTCGTGAAGGACCGCATCATCCTGTCCACGGGCTACAACGGCTCCATACGGGGTATGCCCCACTGTGACGACGTGGGTCACATGATGCAGGACGGGCACTGCATCGCCACCATCCACGCGGAGGCCAACGCCATCATACAGGCCGCTCGAAACGGGATCGCCATCGATGGCGCCACGCTCTACACGACCGCTTCTCCATGCTGGAACTGCTTCAAAATGATATTGAATGCGGGCATTTGCAGGATCGTCTTCGACGAGTTCTACGGCGAGCAACGCCTCATGCAGGTCGCACGGTCGCTGGGCGTCGAGATGGTCGACCTCGCATCGGCGCGAGACGTCCGGGATGGCACATAGCCGGTCCCCGTGGCTCCCCGGTGATACGTCTTGATCTTTTCCGATGACCTGTTTATATATCGGCAAGTTCCGTCCCCGGAGCTTTGTGCCTTTCCCCTTCACTTGCGGGTCCGTTCCGCAATTTTCCGAATGCAGGTGGTCATGGAGGACGTGGAAAGGATAAGGAGTGTCATTGCGCCGGTCATCGAAGGGCTGGGGCTGAGCATCGTGAGGATCGGCTGGGGACGACAGGGGAGATCGAGGACGTTGCGCATCGACCTGGACAGGAGACGGGAAGGCCCCGTCTTAGTGCCCTACAAGGGCTCGGGCATCACCTCCGAGGAGCTCACGGGCGCCACCCGCGAGGTTTCGGCCGTCCTCGACGTCCACGACATGGTGAAGGGGAGCTACATGCTCGAGGTGTCTTCGCCAGGACTCGATCGACCCCTCGTCGGCCTCGTGGACTTCGTTGACTTCACGGGCCACGTCGTCAGCGTGACCCTGTACGAGCCGCACGACGGTCGTCGCCGGCTCAGGGGGACGAACCTCGGCGTGAAGGGAGAAGGCCCGGCGCGCTGCATCGTCGTCAAGGAAGGGGAGCTCGAGATGGAGGTCCCCTTCGTCAAAATACAATCGGCCCACCTCGTCACGCCCATCCCGGGGCTCGGCTCGGGCGGAGCCCCGCGCACGAAGGGCGGCAAGAAGAAGCCGAGGAGATGATGGAGAGGCGACAAGATGGCTGCTGGTGAAACCTACGACCTGAACATGATCATCGAGCAGGTCGTCCGGGACAAGGGAATCGATCGAGAGATCCTCGTCTCAGCTCTCGAGAGCGCCATCCAGACGGCTGCCAAGAAGACGTTCGGCATGTCCCGCGAGCTGGAGGCGCAGTTCAACGAGGAGAC
>JBFYZU010000158.1:0-5919 GCA_041309365.1 Myxococcota bacterium | reverse complement strand
ACATGATGTCGATGGCGGGCGCGAGGCTCTTCTCGAACACCGGGTCCATGCCGAATCGATCCACCTCCACGCCACGGCCCGCCACGAAGAAGCGGTTGATGCGCGAAAGGTAGAATCTGGGCCGGACAAGCCGCAGCACCGTGTCGAGCACGCTCTTCTCGGCCCCCTCGGTCACCTGCACCACGGTGAGCTGGTTCTGCATGCGGCCGGCGAAGTCCACCATGGCCGCCCGGTACTGCGCCCGCTCCTCGGGGTCGGTGATCTCGCCTCGATCCAGCGCGGAGGACGCCTCGGCCAGAAGGGCCTCGACGTGCCGCTGCGCCACGTTGAGCCTCTCGGTGATGTCCTTCGGCTCCGGCCCGTCGTCCGCACGCACGATGGCCTTGCTTTTCACGCGGCCGCCGCTCCTCGTGCGCTTCGGGGGCCGCTCGGGCCCGGGCTCCGAGGGAGGCCTCGACGGGCGCTCCGGCAGATCCCCGAACGGGTTGTCGCCCAGCACGGTCCCCGGCTTCGGCCGACCCTCGTTCACGGCTCCTCCTGCGACGCCCGGCGCTGCAGCCTGCGGCGCGTGAGCGCCCTGGCCAGATCCCCGAGCACCTCCACCGGCGGGTAGGAGGTCGTGAACCCGAACTGCTGCGCCGCGAGCTCTCCCGACGCCAGAAACGGGTACTTGATGTAAGACACGAGCTCGGAGGGCAGGCCCGCGATCCTGAACATCCACAACGCCTGCAGGATCGGCCCCACGAGCGGCTCGATCACGCCGAGCGGCGCCTGCCCGATGATGCGGATGGCCGTGCACAGCGGCACGACCCCGTCGCCCACGATGTTGTAGATGCCCGGGTGATCCTCGGCGAGCACCATGCTCATGGCGCGCACCACGTCCACCTCGTGGATGACCTGCACCGGCGGATCGAAGCCCGCGAGCACGGGCACGATGGACGTGCTCAGGTACCTCGTGAACAGGTTGTCCGTGTTGGGGCCGAGCATCGGACAGACCCTGAGCACCGTGACCACGGTGGCCGCGTTGCGATCCGCGAAGTCCTTGACCAGATCCTCGGCCTCTATCTTGTCCGCGAAGAACGGGAAGCTCCTGTCGGCCCGCAGCATGTGCCCCTCGGTCAGCCAGGGGGAGTTGTCCGGGGCCGCTCCGTAGAGCATGGTCGTGCTCATGAGCACGAGCTTGCGGATGCCCACCGTGGCGCAGGCGCTGAGCACGTGCATGGTGCCCTGGGACTCGATCTCGTGCGAGAGGCTCGGCGTGCGCGACAGCCTGCTCGTCAAGGCCAGGTGCACGAACATGCTCACGCCCTCTGCAGCGAGGATCTCCACGAGCTTCTCGTCCGCGCCGGGCCGCGAGATGTCCACCGGGTAGTGCCTCACCCCGGTCTCCTGCCCCGCGGGCGGGTCGGGGTCCACGAGCACCACGGACCGGAACCTGGGATCGCCCACGAGCCTGTGCACGAGCAGCCCTGTCAGGCTGTTCGATGACCCGGTCAGCGCCACGCTCGGCCTGTCGCTCGCGTCCATCGGAACGGCATTATAGCACAGTGCAACCCTTTACAAACACAGGAGATTGTACTAGTGCATGTCGCTGGGAGGGAGCATCGCCATGCTCGACCGCATCAGAAGACGCGTCGACCACCTGCTCAAGGAGAAGCTCCCCATCATGGCAGTGGATGCGCTCATCGACGGCACGCGCATGGCCAAGAAGGTCACCGACCGCACGGCCCACCTCATCTCCGACGGCACACTGATGGCCCCGGGCTGGCTCGTCGATCGCGCCCGCGAGTACATCCGCACACAGGAGGAGATGTACCGGGTGCTCGAGCCGGACGAGGACTGGGAGTCACGCCCGCTCGAAGAGGAGGCTGCGAGCGACGTGACGGCCGAGCCCGCGCCGGCCCCCCCTTCTGCGAAGGCCCCGTCCCCGAAGAAGAAGAAGCCCCCGAGGACCACCCCGGACCGGCTGACCGAGGAGCGCCGCATGGCGCGCGCCAGGGCCAAGGCGCAGGCGAAGAAGACCGAGGCGCGCATCCGTCGCAAGACCTCCGAGACCACGCGCAAGGGCTCGAGCGGTCGCAAGAAATCCGCCGATTCCTCTGGACCGGTCGAGGATAAGTAGCTATATAGGTACGCGTCAGCATTGTCATCTGGGGCTGGAGCTCAGCTGGGAGAGCGCATGACTGGCAGTCATGAGGCCGAGGGTTCGATCCCCTTCAGCTCCACCGGATCTTCGAGATTCTTGACCAGGTCGGGGACGTCCTGCTCGATGATCTGCCACAGGATGTCCAGATCGACACCTCGTGTGGGATGTCTATCCGAACTCCTCGTTTCATGGCGATCATCGAGTGTCGAAGCTCATCACGTTCCTGTCAACGAGTCGGTCGGGGGGTCCGCAGGGCGGATCATCCGATGGATCCAGATGGATCTCAACGCACCAGGTTCCCGCTCCAGAGCTCGGATGCGAAATGAGCATATGGCATGATCTCGATCCGGTCAGAGGTCATCTGAGGCTCGTTCTCGAGGCATACGACGATGCGACGTCGAACTTCCGGATGATCCAGGGAGAGCTGTCTCAATCCCTTGAGATGAGAATCACGAACTCTACTCGACGATTTCACCTCAGTAACCCCATATAACACAGACATGCCGAGCCTCCATGCCTGATTGGTTCGGCTCCACTGCGCCCATGCAATGTGCCATCCTGGCCCAAACGGTGATCGAGATGATGCGAAGCATTGCGCAAGACGGTACACGCGTGCGGGCGAAGATCGACGATCACGAGGCGGACAAAGTCGTGGCGACCGACAGGCGCTCGCATCACTGAGCGATGATGGGGCCTTGCGTCGTCGGAGGGTCGTCCATGGTGGGAGTGACGGCCCTGAGCGCCCCGTTGGAGTTGTTCGCCCGCGTGAACCAGATGGTGTCGTGCCCCAGCGCCATCCCGTGGTTGCCTGCGTTCACGTTCAGGTCGAAGAGGCCGTTGTCCACGAAGCCCCCCGAGGGCGTGTACAGGGCCACGAACGCGTGGGCGTTGTCGTAGGAGATCACGAGGAGCGTCCCTTCCTCGTTCACGGCCACGCCGGTGGGATAGGTCGCGAGATCCGGCGGGGTGTCCTCGAGCGGCGTTCCCGTCAGGTCCACGCCCGTGTCCACGCCGTCGAACCGCACGACCCGCGCGTTCTGCGCGTCCGCCACGTACAGGCTCCCCATGTGATGGACGCAGCCCCGCGCGCCGCCGTCGGGAAGATCGCCCGAGGTGGTGATGCCAGAGCCCGGCGTGCCGGGGCGGCCCGCCGTGCCCGTGGCCAGCCCCGAGCCGATCAGGGTGAAGGCTGCTTCCGACCCCGCCCCGTCGGACATGTCGATGCGCCACGCGGTGCCGTCGCCCATGTTCACCATGAACATCCACCGGGCCGTGCCGTCGGAGCTCTGGCCCCCGTAGCAGAGCCCTCCCGGCCGGTCGAACGCGATCGCATCCGTCGTCCGGTCCAGCACGGCCAGCACGTCGCCGGCCGGCGACAGGACCACGATCCCGCCCGCGTCTCCCTCGCCTCCCTGCTCGAAGGCCGCCCACACGTTCCCGTCCGGCGGGATGGAGATGGCCGTGGTTCCCTGCAGCCCGTCGTCGGTCCCCGCGTAGAGGGGCTCGGGATCGGCGGTTCCCGGATCCGCCACGAGGTACACCTCCGAGGTCCCGTAGCTGGCCACCACGATGTCGCCCGCCATCACGCCGTCGGTCGCTCCGGCCGTATCGGGCACGATGGCCAGATCCAGGGGGAAGTTGAACCCCGTGGCCACGTTGTCGAAGAGCCCGTCGTAGGTCCCGACCAGGCTCGTATCGCCCGGCCCGTCGTCGTTGCACCCGCAGCCCGCCTGCATGATCGCAAGGACGGCGGCTCCGAGAACGATCGAAGACAGGCGCGCGCTCATCGATGTCCTGGCTGTCATCATCCCACCTCCCGTGTTCCCATCAGTGTATTCTCATCCAGCCTCTGCTGCTACCTTCCCCGAGTCATCGAAAAGAGCCCCTCTCGGGGCGCGTCGCGGGCTTGCCATTTGCCAGGATCGGAGCTATAAGCGAACCATAGGTTCATTTATAGTGGCCCAGTACCTCAAGGACGACGTGAGAGCGAGGATCGACGAGGCCGCGCTGCGCATGTTCGCATCCCGCGGCTTCGGCGCAGCCACCATGGGCCAGATCGCCCGCAGCGCGGGCGTGTCCACGGGAAACCTCTACCGCTATCACCCGGGCAAGGAGGAGCTGTTCTACTCGCTCGTCACGCCCGCGTTCGTCCGACGCTTCGAGACGATGATGACCCGTCGGGTCAGGTCCCTCGCGGGCGTGCACGACATCTCGACCCTCCCCGAAACGGCGCCGTACCGCCTGATCTCCGAGGAGCTGCTGCGCTTGTGCATCGACGACAGGCTGCGCGTCGTCATCCTGCTCGGACGCGCGCAGGGCACACGCTACGACAAGTTCCCCGATCGGATGGTCCGGATGCTCGTCAAGCTCGCCCTGGCCCACTTCAGGACCCTCGACCCCGTGCCCGTCGTGACCCGGACCATGCGCTTCGACCTCCAACGCATCTACACCGGCTTCGTGCGGAGCATGGCGGACATCCTCGCGCACTTCGAGCGCGAGGACGACATTGGAGCCGCCGTCGTGGAGTACGAGGATACCACCTCACGGGCCTGAAGGCATTCTTCGGATGAGTTTTTTTTGGACTAATAATGAACGGTCTATTCACTGAAGGAGGAGCACATGACGGAGACGATCCTCGTCGTGGGAGCGACGGGCAACGTCGGAGGACATCTTCTTTCCCTGCTCGGAGGCAGTGACGTGCGGGCGGCGACCCGCGACCCGGCCGCCGCGGCCTCTCGCGTCGGCCCCTCGGCCCATCCAGTACGATTCGATCTGGATGATCCCTCGACATACGCGCCGGCCCTCGAGGGCGTCGCGCGGGTCTTTCTGGTGGCGAGGCCCGGTGACGACCATCCGCACAGGACGGCCGTCCCCCTGGTGGACGAGATGAAGAGGCAGGGTGTGCGCCACGTCGTCGACCTGTCGGCCATGGGCGCCGAGAAGCGCCCCGACGTGGGCCTGCGCCAGGTGGAGCTTCACATCGAGCGCTCGGGCATGGGCTACACGCACCTGCGTCCCAACTGGTTCATGCAGATCTTCTCCACCCCCCCGCTCGTCGCGGGCATCAGGGCCACGGGAGCGATCCGCGTCCCAGCCGCGAGCGCCCGGCTCTCCTTCGTCGACGTCAGGGACGTGGCATCGGTGGCCGCCACGGCTCTGACAACTGACGATCACGCGGGCCGGGCGTACACCCTGACGGGCCCCGGGGCGCTGACCCACGGCGACGTGGCGGGCCTCATCTCTGCCGCGTCCGGCCGCGAGGTGAGCTACGACCCCGTCGACGAGGAGCAGACCCGCGAGATCCTGCGCTCGGTGGGGATGCCGCCGGCGCGCATCGAGAGGCTCGTGGGCTTCTACTCCCTGGTCCGTGCCGGCTTCTGCGAGCCCGTCACCGGCGACGTCGAGACGGTTTTGGGCCATCCGGCCCGCACCTTCGAGCGGTTCGCCGTGGACCACTCATCGCTCTGGAGGTCGATCGCCTGACGCGCGAGCCGGCAGGGTCGATGCTCGCCTGTCCTTCGCCGCAACCGCATCCGCTGGTGAGCGAGAAAGATATCCTGTTTCATCCGGGCCGGCGGCGCGACCTTCCGGGTCAGATATCCTGGACGGCGGACAGCATCTCGCCGATGAAGTGCTTGCGCACCCTGATGAGCGAGCTGACCTTGCCCGGGGTACGGCCTTTGATGAGCTCCCCGTCCTGCTTGACGATCTCGCTCTGGACGAGGTGATCGTCGAAGATGTACTCGGTGGTGGCCTCGACGTCGTCTGCCATG
>JBFYZU010000157.1:0-2953 GCA_041309365.1 Myxococcota bacterium | reverse complement strand
ACATGCGGTGCAACCGCCCTGCCCGTCCGGGATCGCGTGCGCCTGTTCGTGCCGTCCTTCAAGCGGTACGAGACGAGCGAGTACTCGGCGAGGTGCGCGTGCTCGTTCGTGGCCGTGTCGGTGACAGGGTCGAGCTGCCAGCTCGGGTGCGACCACTGCAGGGGCAGGATGCTCGAGAGCATGTGGCCTGCCCCGACGCCGGAGAGGCTGTGGGAGCTGGCCACCAGGCTCGCCCCCAAGGGGTTGCAGGGGCTCCTGGTGAGCGGAGGCTCGGGCAAGGACGGTCGCGTGCCGCTCGCCGCGTTCACGCGGGTGATGGGGCGGATCCGCGGGGAGCTGGGGCTCGACGTGGTGGTGCACACGGGGCTCGTGGACGAGGCGCTGGCGCGGGGGCTCGAGGAGGCGAAGGTGAGCGCGGCCATGCTCGACGTCATCGGAGACGAGGAGACGATACGCGGCGTCTACCACCTGGACGCCCGGCCGGCGGACATCGAGAGGGCGCTCGACATCCTCGAGACGGCCGGCGTGCCGACCGCGCCGCACGTGGTCGTGGGCCTCGACCACGGCGTCATCCGCCAGGAGCGCGCGGCGCTCGAGATGCTGTCCGGGCACTCGCCTTCTGCCGTGGTGCTCGTCGTCATCACCCCGCTCGCGGGCACGCCCATGCAGGGGGCGAGACCGCCCGACGTGTCGCAGGTGGCCCACCTGATGGGCGAGGCGCGCGAGCTTCTTTCGCGAACCCCCCTGCTCCTGGGATGCGCGAGGCCTCCCGGACCGTACAGGGCCCATACCGACATGCTGGCCCTGCGCTCGGGCTTCGACGGGATCGCATTTCCTGCCGACGGGACCGTGGCTCTGGCCGAGCAGATGGGCATCGCGACCGAGTTCCACGAGAAGTGCTGCTGCACGATAGTGGAGATGGTTCACCCTTGACGTGGGATTCGACTTGCTCAATAGAACAAGGGGGTTATCGGGGGTTCAAGGAGCCTGGACATGAAGGATGTCGAGGGGGGTGAAGGCGCGGTCGTGGCGAGGCGTGGCGTGGTGGAGCTCGGGGAGATCGCGGTCAAGATCGCGCTCGCGGGCTCGCTCGAGGACGTGCTGCAGGCGTCGGTGTCGAGCGCGAGGGCGCTCATCGGGGCGGACTTCGGCGTGATCCACTTCGTGGACAGGGTGCAAGGGAGCATCGACGCCACCTACCACGACGGCTATCCCGTGAAGGACATCCCCGAAGGCGTGGTGCCCAGGGGGCTGGGGGTGCTCGGCCGGATCATGCGCGGAGGCGTGGTGTTCACGTCCGACGTGACCACCGAGCCCGACTTCGCCGGGTTCCCGCCATGGCACCCTCGGGTGGGTGCCATGATAGGCGTGCCCGTGAGGCACGGAGACCAGGTACACGCCATCCTCGTCCTGGCGCGCGGTCCGGGCAATGGCGAGTTTCGCGACGACGACTTCCTGATCACGAGCGAGGTGGCCGGGCTCGCTGGCGTCGCCGTGCACATGGCCGTGCAGCGAGAGGCCCTGGAGCAGTCGCGGCGGGACGCACAGAGCACGGCCAGCGCGAGGCGAGATCTCCTGGTGGCCCTGTCGCGAGACCTGCGCGAGCACGTGAACACGCTCATGGGAATGGCCGAGCTCGTCATGTCGTCGCCGCTCGCGCCGGATCAGCGGTCCTGGGTGGCGTCCATCGCGCGCAACACCGAGGCGCTGCTCG
Source organism: Myxococcota bacterium (assembly GCA_041309365.1). GTDB lineage: Bacteria > Myxococcota_A > Polyangia > DRWM01 > DRWM01 > JAFDER01. The sequence continues at coordinate 1,239 of JBFYZU010000157.1, read as the reverse complement.
CGCACCTGGACTCCACCATGGAGGCGCAGAAGGTGCACGCCTCGGGCAACGACATGGAGACCATCGAGTTCGATCCGACGGTCACGGCGAGAAACGCCGTCGATTTCTTTTGCGGCTGCGCGGGCAGAGAGGACGGGCCGGACGTGAGGATCGAGCTCGCCGAAGGCCTCCCGCCCAGGGTGATGGGCGATCCGGGGAGGCTCAGGCAGGTGCTCGGCGTGCTCATCTCCAACGCCGTGCGCTTCACGGAGGCCGGCGAGGTCGTGCTCCGGGTGGGGTCGGAGCCGGCCGTCAACGGCGAGGTCTCGATGCGCTTCGAGGTGATGGACACGGGCGTGGGCATCCCGGCCGACCGGCTGGAGCGCATCTTCGACCCGCCCTGCGACGAGCAGGCCGGAAGGCCCATGGAGCTCCCGGCGCACGGCCTGTGGATGGCGCGCAGCGTGGTCGAGAGGATGGGCGGCCGCATGGCCGTGACCAGCGAGCCGGCCAGGGGGAGCACGTTCGCGTTCACGGTGCGCATGAGGCTGCCGGCCGTGCGCGAGCCCGCGCTCCACATCACCCTGGCGGGGGCCCTGTCGGGGCTGCGCGTGGGCGTCGTGCAGCGCGAGCTGGACGACAGGACCATCCTGCTCAACATGCTCGAGGACATGGGCGCCGGCGTGCTGTCCATGGCGTCGAGCAGCGAGGCCATCGAGAGGATCATCGCGGCGGACAGGTCGGGCCAGGCCTTCGACCTTCTGCTCATGGACGCCAACATCGAGGGAGCCGACGGGTTCGACACCACGAGGATCCTCAGAGGCCTGCCGGAGGGCCGCACACTGCCCGTGATCCTGCTCTCGGCCAGCGGGAGGCGGGGCGACTCGTACCGCTCGCGCAGCGCGGGGTGCGATGCGTACCTCACCAAGCCGGTGCGCAGGTCGGAGCTCCACGACGCGGTCATGCTGGTGCTCGGCGCGCGCGCCCAGGGCCGCCAGGACCTCGTCACGCGCTACTCCATCTGCGAGGCAGGGGCGACCAGGGCCAGGGTGCTCCTGGTGGGCCACGACAGCCTCAACGTGGTGGCCGCCTCGCGCATCCTCGAGGCGCGGGGGCACGAGACCACCATCGTCAAGGACGTCCAGGCTGCCGTGGACAGGCTGGCCAGGGATGGCGGATTCGACATCGTCCTTCTGAACGTCCCCATGATGGACGAGACCATGGACAGCGCGGCGTCCCGCCTGCGCGCGTCGTCGGACG
>JBFYZU010000156.1:0-15759 GCA_041309365.1 Myxococcota bacterium | reverse complement strand
TCATGGATGCCCGGGCGACGACTTCGGAGTATAGTGGAGCCCACAGGAGGCAGACATGTCGCAGGCCATAAAGCACGGGTGCAAGCTGCTCTTCATCGTCGCGGGTTTCGCCTTCGCGATTGGCGTCCCCTCCTGCGCCAAGAAAAAGTCGTCCCCCGAGCCGACCGTGGAGAAGGTGGTCGAGCCGGCAGCACCGGCCCACGCGAGCGTCGACAGGCTCAGGTTCAACCAGCTTGCCGTGAGACTCGACCTGCCCTTGTACTGGACCTGCGACGCCGACGGCGATTCGGCCATCGATCCGGACGAGGTGGCTGCGCTCCTGTTCTATCCTACGAGGGGAGAATGGGTCAGAGACGGGGCCTTCTCTCCCGCGTTCGAGGATGCCTACGAGGCGATCGCGGCGGCGGACGTTGCCCCGGCGGTGGCGGTCGACCTGCCGGCCGTGGAGAAGAAGAGACGCGAATCGGTCCTCGAGGAGCTCGACCAGGGCAGGCCGACTCTCGTGATGACAGATGTGCGCGACATCACGGCAGAGCAGAGGGCCATGCTGGGGCTGCTGCTCGACGCAGGCGAGCTCATCGACGAGCTGTTCGCTCGCACTCTAGGCATCTCGGCCCTGGCGAGCAAGGTCCCTGCGGGCGACGTGGCGAGCCGTAGCATGTTCCGGCGCAACTGGGGCCCGGAGTGTGTGTTCCCGAAGACCGAGAACGATCCCGATTGTTCCGCGATCCCGGGTGCGCCCAGGCCCGCGGTGGACGTGTATCCGGCAGAGATCCAGGACGAGAAGGGCGAGTTCTGCCAGGCCCTCGAGAAGCACGATGACGCGAAGAAGCTCCTCGCGCCTTTCGTCGTGGTGCGCGGTCCGGCAGATGCCCTCACGGCCGTGCCATACACGGAGGCCTACAGCGAAGAGATGGGAGCGATTGCAGACAAGCTCGACGAGGCGGCCCGGACCGTCCTCGACCCTGAGGAGGCAGCGCTCGTGACGTACATGAAGGCTGCAGCGCAGGCCTTTCGTGACAACGACTGGGCGAAGGCGGACGAGGCCTGGGCCGCGATGAGCTCCACCAACTCGGGGTGGTACCTGCGCATCGCGCCGGACGAGACATACTGGGAGCCCTGCAGTCAGAAGGCCGGGTTCCACATGACGCTGGCGCGCATCGACAAGGCGTCGCTCGAGTGGCAGGGGAAGCTCGAGCCCATCAGGCAGGAGATGGAGGACAGGCTCGCTGCGCGGTGCGGTTCGCCGTACGAGTCGCGCCAGGTGACGTTTCATTTGCCTGACTTCATCGACATCCTGGTGAACTGCGGCGACGATCGCTCCCCCATGGGCGCCACCATAGGTCAGAGCCTGCCGAACTGGGGGCCGGTCGCCAACGAGGGACGAGGCCGCACGGTGGCCATGACGAACCTCTATACCGATCCCGACAGCATCGTGACGCGAAAGGCCCAGGCATCGAGCCTGCTTGCCGCCCAGAGCATGAAGGACTTCACGGACGAGGAAACGCCGGGTCTTCTCGCCACGATCCTGCACGAGGCGAGCCACAACCTGGGCCCGAGCCACGAGTACGCGGTGAAGGGAAAGACCGACGATCAGATCTTCGGGGGAGGCCTGGCGACCCTGATGGAGGAGCTCAAGGCTCAGACGGCGGCCCTGTGGTTCGTGGCCATGCTCGTCGAGAAGGGGATCCTGACGCCCCAGGACGCGCGCAGGTCCTACACGGACGGCCTGGTCTGGGCCATGGGCCACATCTCGCGCGGCATGTACACGGACTCGGGGCAGCGCAAGCCCTACAGCCAGCTCTCGGCCATCCAGGTCGGGTTCTTCATGGAGAAAGGCGCCCTCGTCTTCGACGAGACCGCCAAGGCTGCCAACGGCACCGACGTGGGTGCCTTCGTCATCGACCACGCGAAGCTGCCTTCAGCCATCGACGAGCTCATGGGGATAGTCGGCCAGATCAAGGGCACGGGCGACAGGAAGGCCGCCGAGGCGATCGCGGAGAAGTACGTCGATGGCAAGGTCGTACCCATGGGCGTCATCACGGAGCGCATTCTCCGCTTCCCCAAGGCGAGCTTCGTGTACGCGGTACAGTACTGACGAGGATCCTGCCCGACGACGGGCGTGGCGCGGTCGACCTGCCGAATCAGCCCTCGATCATGAGGTCTATCTCCTCCTCGCCCATGCCCATGGCGAGCCCCACCTTGCGCACGAGCTTCTTCTCGCTGGGCGCCACCTCCCCGTCCACGGCGATGGCATCGAGGAGCTCTGTGAGAAGCTCGTTCTGCGAGTCCAGAGAGTCGATCTGGCTGGCCATCTCGGTCACGCTGTCGTCGAAGTTGCGGTTGAGCACGTCCTTGCGTTGCGCATCGTCGAGCTCGTAGCGATCCATGAGCTTGTCCAGAAACTCGCGCTCCGCGTCCGTGATGTGGATGTCGGCCATGACGGCCTGGGCGATGACCTTGCAGATCTGGATCCTGTCGTTGAGTTCCATCGATATCAGCTCCCTGCTTGGGGAACCACTATAGCACAGCCTCGGGCTCGTGGCGCAAGGTGCGGCTCTCTCAGTACTCGAACCCCGCGGCCAACCCCAGGTTGACCAGCACAGGCGATCCCACGGCATCGCCGAGCACGGGATCCAGTATGCCGGAGAGCTCGTAATGGAGCCTCAGATAGAGCACGTCCACCGGGTAGTACACGAGCTCCACGCCGAACAGGAGCGCGTTGATGGCAGCGCGTCGGACGCCGACATTGACGGCGTTGAACTTCCTGGTGGCCCAGCCCACGCCTCCGCTCAAAGAGATGCTCAGCCCGGGAGCCATCTCGTGCTCCATCAAGATGCCAAGCTCGCCCCAGTAGGAACCGAGGTACTGCACGAGGTCGACCGCATGGCTCGTGCGCAGCTCGAACGGCCCCAGCGCGTAGGAAAGATCCAGGGCGAGCTCCATGGTCTGATCCGAGGGCTCGCCCGTGGGATAGAAGTAGGAAAGGAGACGGGGGGCGATGACGAGGTCTGCCACCTGGGCCTCGTAGCCCAGGGTGACGTCGATCTCGTCGAAGCGTCCCGGACGGTCCATGTCCGTCAGGTACATGCTCGTCCACAGCTCCAGGGTGGTCCCGAAGGCGCTGACCCATGCGGACGGCTGCATGACGGGGCCGTTGCTGAGCGCCAGGCCACGCCATGCGTACAGTGCGTTGAAGTCGTCCTCCACGCCGAAGCTGACCACGAGATCGGCATCCTCTCCCGGTGGCTCCTTTGGTGGAAGGGCCTCGCATGTGGCCTCACCGGGCAGGCAGCCGAGGATGACGGTGAGAAGCGCGGGGCCGATGCGCATGGCGGTGTCTCTCGTGGACATCTTCATCCTTCCTTCCCCGGGGACGCTGGGGCCAGAAAGGAGTCGATAATGGGCGATGAGCAGGGTGGCGTCAAGTAGTATATTGTATTCATCGTCAGGGCGTGACGCACAGCATCCTGGCCAGACGTTCCGTGAGAAACACTATGGATTCGATGTCCAGATGCTCCTGCACGGTCCGGTCGTAGAGGATCTTGACCTTGGCTCCGAGCCCATCTGTTGCATCGCCTTCCCAGAACAGCAAGAGCAGTGGCACCCTCTCGAGAGGCGAGAACCTCAGTGCCAGATCTGCAAAGGGGTATTCTTGACTCACGTCTGCGCCACCCACTGAAGCGGCTCGCGCTGAGAGCTCGTCTCGCCTGCCGTCGAAGCGCTGCGCGATGGGATCCTCGGCCACGCCCGCGAGCGACTTGACCTTGGACGTGGAACCCGGAATCTGCTCGAGCCCGATCCACTCCCCGGACAATGGGGCGCTGCCACCCTGGGCCATGTGGTTGTAGAGAAGGACCTTGTCCCACACATCGAGCCCTGCTCCGTCCTCGTCCGAGATGCCTCTTTTCGTGATCCGCACCAGGCCCGTGAAGTAGGGAAGGATGAGAGCAGGTCCGGACGGATCCATTGCAAGCGTTCCGCCTATCCGTACGGGCATGTCCTCGATCCTCATGGACGAGGCGCGCTGTCTGGCCCAGTTCAGCGCATCCTCTGACAGGTTGCGCTCCAGCCCTCTACCCTGATCCTGCTGTGCATCCAGCACGGCCTGGACCTCTCTCGCCCTGGGCCCGGGGACGTGGGGACAATTTGCCAGAGGCCTCTTCTGGATGACGACGGCCGATGCAAAAGCGAGGCACGTTGCCAGGCCGCACTCCCTGCAGTTGGTCCGCGGGAGGACCTGCTTGTAAAGGTCGAGGACGTTGATCGTCGCAGGCCCATCACCGTCCGCCCTGGATATCATGAGGTCCCTCCACGTTCCGATCACCTATAATCCCTGGCGCCCCGGGCTTCCAGGCCGGTAAGCTAAGGAGATTTCTTGAATCGCGGAGAATTGGGTCGTAGGCTCGATCGTGGCATGAGGCGGTGGCTCTCATTCGTCCTTGTCTCCATCCTGCTGCACGGGTTGGGGATGGTGGTCCTGGTGTACCGGTCCGGTGACGTGGCGGACCCGGCCGAAGTGCGGTTCATCAGCGTGGATCTTCTGCGAGATCCCGTGCCTGCCGTGACCGAAAGTCCATCCGGTCGGGACGGGTCTGCCACTGCCCCGACGCCAGCCCCGGCAGCGCCCCGCACGTCCAGGCGAGCCCGGACCACGATCCATGACGACACGAAAGTGGTTTTGCACCAGGTCCGCCTGGTGGCGACCCAGGTGGAGTCACCAGGGCCGGTGCTGACACCGGGCATGTTCAAGCTGTCGTGGAACGTGATGTCCATGTCCGTGGATTCTCCGCCCGAGCCCGCCGTGGAGGTGGAGCCTGGAGACGTGGACGGCATGCTCACGGCCTACTTCGAGGACCTCAAGGCCCAGAAGACCGTGAAGCAGGGCGCATACGACCCGGATCTCATGGCCATGCGGGACGCCGTGGAAGACCAGTGGCACCCGGCCTTCGAGCAGATCCACGGAGGCCCTCTCGCCGAGGCGCCGGGCAAGCTGCTCCAGGGCTGGAAGACGCAGGCCGAGACGTACGGCAAGACCGGCTCGCCGGTGGAGGATCCCACAGGGCCTTGCGAGCCCGAAGGGTGGAAACCCCCGGCGGGGATCATCGACGTGAACGAGCAGATGGTGAAGTCGGATGCCTTCACCAAGCGCGTGGCCGTCGGTCTGGTCCTGAGCTTCGACGGCGAGGGTGGCTGGACCATCGGCGAGGTGAAGCCCTCGGGTCACCCGGAGTTCGACGAGGCCGCCATAGAGGCCCTCGCGACCGCGCTCGTCCATGCCGGGACCACGATCCCCATGAAGAAGATAAAGACCGCGTGGTCCTTGCAGGCGGATTTCATCGTGATGCCGCCACTGCCTGTGGCGGGCTTCAGCTTCGATCTGGCGCTCGGGCACTTCGAGTTGGCCTATCCGCTGAAGAAGAAGATCAAGCACAGGATGAAGCTTCTCGCCGTGTACGCTCCCTCGGACCCACCGCACGAGGATCTTCCCGGCATCCAGTGACCTCATGGCCTGTATGGCATGGAGTCGTGGCAGGTACGAGGGTGACACGTCGACTCCGGCCAGATCTCGATGGTCATTTTCTATGAAATCCTGTATACAATGTCAGCGAAATCCACGTTGGGGGAAACCAACCACAACCAGGAGGAAATGATGTCCGAATCCAAAGGCATGGGGGCGAAGATCGGCGGGGCGCTGGGAACGGTGGTCTTCGTCATCGTCATGGCGGCCGTGATGGCATATTCGTTCTCAGGAACGGTCAAGGGGATGGTCGCCGTGCTGCTCTGGAACGGCAGCAGCACGCTCTTGTGCGGTGGCAACCAGGTCATGAAGATCGATGGCAAGAAGGTCGATATGACGGACACGGTGATCATGGCCGGAGGCAGCTGCAAGCTCGACCTGACCAACGTCGAGTTCAAGTCCAAGCAGGCCATCTCCTGCGGAGGAGACGCCAAGGTGACCATCACGGGCGGGACGTTCGAGGGCTCAGACGAGGCCATCAGCGCGGGCGGAGCCGCCAGGGTCACCATCAAGGACGCAACCATCATCGGTGGCAAGGAAGGCATCAGCATAGGTGGCGAGGCGGACGTGCAGGTCGATGGCGGCTCCATCAGGGCCGAGAAGGCGATAACCGCAGGCGGAAATGCCAAGATCAGGGCCACGGGCACCAAGATAGATGGAGCGGTGGACAAGGGCGGCAACGCGGTCGTCGAGATCTAGGTCGAATCCCATGCCTCAGCTTCTTCACTGCCCCAACTGCGGTGTCCAGTTGACCCGGGAGGCCGTCCAGGGGGGCTGGGTCCACTGCGAGTACTGTGGCTCGGACTTCCAGGTTGGTAAAGAGGCCCCCCAGGCCCCGCCTCCCGCCGAGATACCCTCCCCAGCTGCGCAGCAGGTCGTCTTCGGCAGCACGTGGGAGGCGAGCGAGGTCGATCAGGACGAAGAGAGGGCCTTTTCGCCTCCTGCGCCCCAGCCCACCCAGAGCAAGAGCCGCGGGTGCATGGCCATCCCGGCGGCTGCCGGCACCGCGATCATGTCGCTTGCAGGCATCGGCATAGCCATCTACTTCGTGTTCATCCGTAACTTGTCCGGGGACGACCCGTTCGACACGTCCAAGAAGGATCTGATCCAGGAGGAGCGGGTCCTCATGGTCAGGGGCACTCCCGTGTGCCCGGTGGACGGCAACGGCGACGGGGTGAAGGACGTGGCCGTTCTGATGAAGATCCTCGTGGGAGGCGAGGAGACGAACCGCCAGATCCGCACGATCGACGGCCAGACCGGCGAGGTGCTCAAGAGCGGACCATTGATCGCGGCCGAGGCCGAGCTCGTCATGGTCTGCCTGGGTGACGGATTCGTGGGCTACCAGCTGCCGGACTTCGAATTCCACGTGTTCGGCGCCACCGACCTCGCCCCGGGCCCGGTGCTCGCCCTGCGGGACACGCTCACCAAGGTCGCCACGGGAGAGGACTGCGTGCGCCTCGCCACGTCCGACGGGACGTCCGTGGGCATCGCGCCGTCGACGGGCAAGGAGAGCGATTGCGACGCAAAGGGCTTCGAAAGGATCAACGCCCGGCTCGGCATGCCAACGTTCAAGGACGTGCGCACGTTCGAGGACGAGAAGTCGGTCTTCAAGGTCAAGGCTCGATCCAAGGGCACGCCCATGCTCGAGGTGTCCTGCCAGCAGGGCAAAAAGACGCTGTGGGAAAAGGACCTGGACGTCAAGGCCACGAGCTTCGGCATCCCCGCCGTGCTCACGGGCTCGACTTTGGCCGTCATCGGTGCCGAGCATCCCAAGGATGACATCGCCCACCTCGTGGGGCTGGACCGGGGGACCGGAGAGGAGCGCTTCGACGTGCAGCTCCAGGGCTCCAGCACGGCAACCTTCGGCGCCTCGTTCTGGGACAACGGCAAGCTCCTTGTGGTGTCCGGCACCGACGGCACCTTCGCCTACGATCCCATCACGGGCGACAAGGTCTGGACCATCCAGTAGTTTCGCCCTGCTGCGCGGCGTGCCCGAAGCTTCCCTTAAAAACCCATCCGAACCCGGCTGGTCCAGGACACAGGACCATCACGAGGAGCCGATCGCTGACTTCGACACGGGCGGGAGGAGAGCTTGCCCGCGCTGCCAGCTTTGCATAGACTCCACCAGTGCCTGCCGCTTCGAGGAAACCGGACCTCATCCTGGTCTTTTCACCTCTGTACGTCCAGGTGACCCACCCGGAGCTGGGAATGCCACAGCTCACCGCGAACCTGCAACGCGAGGGATACAGCGTCGAGCAGCACGACCTGAACATCGAGTTCCAGTACCGGTACATGCGACGGCTGGACGTGGTGGAGCGACTGCTCGCCGAGATCGCCCCGCACGTCGACCCTGCCACCAGCGAGACCTTCCCATGGTACGAGGTCCTGGGCCGGGCCATGCTCGAGTCTTGCGTCGCTTCCTCACGGCCTCCGATCGAGGGCAACATCGCCTCCTGGGTGAATCGCTGCAGCGCAACGCACAACATTTTGATCGATGTCCTTGACCGTCCCTTTGATGCTCCGGCGAGCGAACTTGTGGGGGCCAACCTCCCACCCCTCATGACCCGTATCATCAGGGCAATGGATCGGCCGGGCTACTGGAAAACCCTGGTGGAGCTCATCGACTGGGTCTACTTCCAGCCCGCGTCGTTCGATGTGGACGACGTGCTGGCTGCAGTGCAAGACGGGGTCCCCCTCCTTGACCGTTACTTCGACGAGTTTCTCGACGGGGTCTTCGATCGAGCCGCCCCGCGCGCCTTCGGGCTTTCCATCGCTTCCACGCGACAGCTCGTCCCAACCCTGATTCTGGCACGCATGATAAAGGAGCGTACCGACGTCCCCATCCTTGCGGGTGGCCCGTGGTGCACTGCGGCCCAGAGCCTCCTCGCCGGGCTCGAGCCTCTGTCTCGATACCTGGACATCGTGGTGCTCTTCGAGGGCGAGACGGCCCTCCTGGACATCATGAGGAGGCTCGTGGAGGGAACGCCCATCGAGGACAGCCCGATGGTCCTCGTGCCGGGAGTGCACGCGGCAGAGCAGACCCCGCCTCTCGCGCTGGACGAGATGGCCATGCCAGTCTACGACGGCCTCCCCATGGAGCTCTACCACACTCGTGGAGTGAGCCTGAGGCTGACCCGCGGTTGCCATTGGGCACGCTGCAACTTCTGCCACCATGTCTTTCCGGGGTACACGGCACGGTATGCCACCCGTGGCGCCTCTCTCCCTGACCGGTACCTGGACAAGGTGCTCGACCATGTTCGCTTCATCGTGGAGGAGCACGGCTGCCGTCACTTCTTCATCTCGGACAATGGCCCGCCCACCACGATCATGAAGCAGTTCGCTGACGGTCTCCTCGCCAGGCAGATGCGCGTCACGTGGCAGTCACTCGCCCGCTTCGACGACGACCTCCCGAAGGTCGCGCCGGTCCTCGCCTCGTCGGGCTGCAAGGCGCTGTTCTTCGGTCTGGAGACCTGCAACACCAGCGAGCTGGAGAGGTTCTCCAAGGGCATCGATCCGGACATGGCGGATCGCTGCCTGCATGCCTGTCGCGAGGCCCGCATCGCCAATCTCGTCTTCATCATGAACTACCCATTCTTACCCCGGGAGTCGTTCGCGGCCACCCTCTCCTGGCTTGCCCGGCGCGCAGACTTGGTCGATCAGGTCATCGCATTCCGCTTCGGCCTCGCCCGCTACTCCAGGTCCTTCGGAAGTGTTCACGATCTGGGCATGCGCACCACCGTGGACCCCGATCGCTACATGGAAGTGGTCTATGTGCCCTACGAGATCGAGAACGGCGTCACGGTGGACGAGTTCATCGAGGACATGGAGCGGTTCGAGGCGTCGCTGCCTCGCGGACCCGCCGTGCTCGACGACCGCGAGAGGATCCGCGTCAGGACCCCCATGCCTCCGGTATGGGGACGCTTCCGGCCCCCTGCCTCTCTCCCCCCCACCTCCGGAAAGACATGAGATGGGCAGGGGGGAGATAGAGACGTCGCGCCGCTTACGACCCATCAGGGGTGACGGACCCGTCATGCGCGGTGACCGGAAGGAAGGGCTCAGGATCCTCCTGGTCAGGACGACACCCCCCGGAGCGAGAGCAAGGGGAATCCGGCCTCCCGTTATCGGTCCGCCTCTGGGTATCATGCAGATCTCCGCATTCTGCGGCCTCCACAGGCCGTTCGACAGTGTGACCATCGTGGACGCAGGGATGTCGCTGATGCGCCATGAGGATCTCACCCCCATCGTTCACGACCTCGATCCGCACATCGTGGGGCTGAGCGGTCTGAGCCTGGAGATCGCGCACCTCAAGGGCCTGGCCAGGGCGGTCCGCGAGGCACGTCCCGACGTGCCACTGATTGCTGGCGGACCGATAGCGACCGCCTTCCCGAAAGGCCTGCTCGGGTACGTCCGGGAGATCGACGCTGCCGCATGGGGAGAGGGCGAGTGGACCATGGTGGACATTGCTCGCAGGGTAGAGTCGGGCCTGGATCTGAGAGGCGTGCCCGGCCTGGCGCTCAGGCGCAAAAACGGCCAGCCATACATGACGAACAAGCGTGGGCTCATCGAGGATCTCGACGATCTTCCACCCGTCGACTGGTCCTCGATCGACATCAGGGCCTACAATGATGTCCTCAACATCACGAACACGCCTCTCGACGACGCAGGATGCGCTGTGATCATGAGCACGAGGGGTTGTCCCTTTGCGTGCAGCTACTGCCATAAATTCTTCGGCCGCAAGGTGCGCGAGATCGCTCCTTTAAGAGTGGTCGACATCATGGAGCAGATCATCGGCGACCACGGGATCAGGGACTTCCACTTCATGGACGATATCTTCAACTACCGGCGGGGTCGCATCATGGAGCTCTGCGGGGAGATCGAGAGTCGCGGTCTCGACGTGAGATACGCCTTTCCGAACGGCCTGAGGGGCGATCTCTTGACCGTCGAGGATGTGGACGCCATGGCGTCGACCGGAGCCTACTTCGTGAATCTCTCGATAGAGACGGTATCCCCTCGACTGCAGCGCATGATAGACAAGAGGCTCGATTTCGAGCGAACGTTCGAGAACGCAGCCCTGTGCTCCGACAGGGGCATCCTGACGCGTGGCTTCGCCATGCTCGGTTTTCCCACCGAGACGATGGAGGAGATGCGCGCCACGGTGGATCGAATGGTTGAGAGCGGCTTCGACGAGGCCATGTTCTTCAGCGTGACTCCCTACCCCGGCACAAGGCTCTTCGACTTTGCCGTGAAGAACGGCTTTTCTCCGGAGAGGTGGGGCCTCATGGAGTTCACCTACGACCATGACGTGGTCAACGCATCGTCCATTTCGGACGAGGATCTGAGATGTCTCCTGAAAGAAGCGTGGCGGTTATTCTACAACGTCCCCTCGAGGAGGCGCAGGCTCGCTGCATGGGTGGATTCGCACGGCTTTGGTTCCCACCCGTTCATCCTCGAGTCTCGCTTCTGGAACAGGGTGCTGGGCCGGGACGAAAGCTGGTCCCAGGACCGGCCGACGTCCGAGGTCATGGGCAGCGTCGAGCCGGCTCCCACCTTCACACCTGCTCTCGATGGTATCGTTTTGGCCATGGAGCTCAAGAAGGGCTGGCGCGTCGAGTCTATGGGCCTTCTCCCCTCCGGCACCCACGAGATCCGGCTGTCGTCCGTGGATGGCGCGAAGGTCGCCGTCTTCGTGGAGCCGCGCGACGACTCACGTGGCTGCTTGCTCAGGACCAACCGTTTCAACATCGGAGTGTCCTCGGAATCGCCGTTGACTCAGCTCCCAGCCGGGCTCGAAGATGCGATCGGGAGTCTCGCCGAGCGACTCGATGGGCGAGATGAGGTTCCGGGCGCCGACTGCGAGGGTAAGACGCGAACGAGGTGACGGACATGAGGGAAAGGACCAGTGTGGTCATCGGCATCACGCAAGCGGCGCTGTGCGTCGTGGGTGCGACCTGGAACGTGGGCCCGGGCCATACGCCGGGAGCGCATTTGCGTACCGTGATACCACGAAGGACACGGAGAGCTCGGACGGGCCAGAAAACTACTGCCTCATGGCTTTCATCTCATCCATGGTGCGCCTGTAGTCGGTCCGCCTGGTGAGGAAGATCACCGCACCCACGACGTTGAGCGAGATCGACACGAAGTAGACCATGGTCGCTGACAGCATCATCGCCGTTCGGGTCGCAGGGGTCGCTCCTTCGATGGCCCCGAGGATCTCCAGAAGGCCCATGAAGGCACCCTCGCGCAGTCCGATGCCTGCAATCGACAGCGGGATCATTGTCGCTATCTGGGTCAACGGCCCCACCTTGAGCACCTGTCCCAAGGACAACCCTGCACCGAGTGCGAGACTGTTGGCGTAGTAGGTCAAAAACCAGAACAGATAGACGAGGATGCCGAGGAGCACCGCGACCAGGATGCTCGTCTTTCTCCGGTTGTAGACCGTGAGGGCATCCACCAGCCTGCCGAGCGGCCTCTCCAGCCTGGCCTTGAAAGGATATCGGACCCGGAGCACGGCTCGCAGCGCTCCAGGGCTGAAGAGCAGCACGAGCGCGCACACGATGAGCAGCGCGAAGAACGCACCGAAGACGTAGAAAAACTTCGCCTCCATGGCACCGATGAAGAACGGCAGCGTGACGACCACAAGAAGGCCGAGGGAGAACAGGGTGCCGACCAGCTTCTCGACCAGTACGACAGACACGGCGGCTTCTGCCCTGCCTGTGAACCGGGCGATGTCGTAGGCCTTGTAGGCCTCGAGGCCTACCCCTGTCGGCGTGAAGGTCCCGAGGAACCGGCCCACCATGAAGGTCTTGATCGCGTGCGTCCAAGGAACTGCCAGGTCCTGGCCGGAGAGAAGCACCTTCCATCGCATGATCGAGAAGGAAACCGCCATAATCTGGGCTAGCAGCGCTGCCAAGAACCAGACTGGCCTGTGCTGCAGCGATGCGACGATGTCGGCAAGGCCTATCTGAAACCGCTTGAAGATGAGGTAGATGATGGTGACGGTCACCAGGACCTTGAGAACATTGATGATTGCTTTTTTCGTCTTCATGTCGAATCCGGCCAATGGTATCCATCGCCCTGCTGGCGAGCCCCCGCGTGCAGGATGTACCATCCGCCTCGCGCCGTCCAATATCCGGAAACGGGTCGCCTCGACGGCTCGATGCCCGGGCAGGGAGGTCCATCTGGCCATGGACGAACCCGTACCGGGTCGTGGTAGACATGGTCGATGGTGCAACCGATAGTCCAGTCAGGCTTCGGGGAGCTCGGACTCAAAAGAGGTTGGAAGCGATGATGAGATCCGTATTGATGCTGGCGGCTTGCGTCGTGGCGGAGGGGTGCTACCGGTCGTACGATATCGTCTCAGGGGCGGATGCCGGTGTGGACACGACGGTGGATGCCGTCGTGGACACGGCCGTGGACGACGGGGTGGTGGAGCCCGCATGGGTGGACCGCAACGTACCGGACAGGCTGGTGGAGCAGGAGCTTTTGTTCGCGGCGCTTCCGGACATTGCCTGGAACGGGACGATGGTTGGGCTGGTGTACAACGGGCAGCCGCTGGGAAGCGGGCGCGAGCAGTTGAACTTCGTACCTCTCGACGAGCGAGGAGACGTGATCGGCGACGAGGTGATCGTGCTCGACGGGGGAGGGCTCAACAGCGCGTTTCCGCGGATATCGGACGCAAGGGACGGTCGATTCCTGTTCGGCACGGTGAGCGAATCGGGCCGCGACCACGTGTACGTGGCAGTGCTCGACGAAAGCGGGGGTACATTGGCCAGCGTTCAGGCACCGCCGGAGGACAACCTGGCAGACCTCGCGTCGGCTCCCGTACGCGTCGAGGACAAGGTGTACGCGGCCGTGGCAAGCCTCGGCTCCGATGGAAACGAGGCGATCCTGTATCGCTTCGCGTACCCGGGCCTCGAGCTCGAGGCGAGTGCCCGCGTGGGCATGGAGGACCTGGTCGGGGAGGATCCGGCGATCGTCGAGCCCACGGACGCCTACGACACGGAGGTGCTCCTGTTCAGCCGAGGTGTGGAGACGCAGATGGTGGGCTTCTCGCAGGTCAACGAGGCACTGGAAGCCTGGGGAGGCGCCCGGGTGCTGGATGCGTTCTCTCCCGTGGACGCCTACGCGATCGTCACGACGGAAGAGAGGTACTGGGTGTTCGAGAGCAGGTTCGAGGGCATGGGGGAGGGGATCTCTCTCGCGGTGCTGGAAGATGGCGAAATGTTCTCGTCCGGGGTCGTCACGGGGAAGTTCTACGGGCACACGATGGATGCGGACGCATCGAGCATGCCGTCGTGGGGTGGGACGTTTGTGATGATCGAGGAGGACGACAGCGCCAGCGTGTATGCAACGGTGGGGGCCAAGGTGGGGGGCGAGAGGATCACGGCTCTCATCGACGCCAGCGACCCTGGAGAGGGCCGGCTGACGGACATACCCTTTCCAGCCATCGCATGGACCGGTGGGGGGTTTCTGGTCGTGTGGGACGACTGGCGCGAGGAGGCCACGTATGCCCTGTTCTGCTCGTATATGGAGCTCATCCGCTAGGGATCAGCACTGGAGGAGCATGGAAACCCCCGATAGCCATCACCGGGCTGCAGAGTGATGGTTGCGCCATCCGCCGCGCCGCGTCATGATCGATGGGCCATGGCATCATGTGGGACTGGAGGGGACGTGAGGAAGGAGACGAAAGGGGGCGGAGAGACGGGTTACCATCGGGGCCTCCTACTGCTCGTGCTCGCGAGCATTCCGGTCCTGCTCGCCTCCCTGGCTTCAGGTTGCTGGTACAACAGCCACACGGACATCGCGGGCCCGGACGTGACCACGGACACGAGAGTGGACACCGGGGCGGATGGGCCACCTTTGCTCCTGTGTCCGGAGGACATGGTGTCCGTTCAGGGGGTCGTCTGCATGGACAGGTACGAGGCGTCGAGACCCGACGCTTCGGCCACGAGCGAGGGGGAAGACACGGGTCCGGCGTCGAGTGTTTTTGGTGTCATGCCCTGGCGCACGTCCAGCGGGGCGGATGGATATGCCCTGGCGCAAGAGGCGTGCCGGGAGGCGGGCAAGAGGCTGTGCTCTGCACATGAGTGGTTGCTTGCCTGTGCGGGTCCGGAGGGGCGCCGCTACTGCTACGGGGACGTTTACGAGCCAACTACCTGCAACGGCATCGACGCCTACTGCCCCGATCCATACCCCTTCTGTGGAATGGAGCTGGGTGGATTCCACCTGGATTCCACGGGTAGCTTCTCGGGGTGCGTGAGCCCCGAGGGGATCCACGACATCAACGGTAACCTGTGGGAGTGGATAGAGGGCGCGGCGCACGAGGTGAAGGGTGGGGCTTACAACTGTGGGGATTCGGCAACCCTGCACTCATGTACCTACACATCTCCAGCGATCTACCGTTCCGCTGTGGGATTTCGATGCTGCCTCGTTCCGTGACGCCGGCGTGAGAGGCACGCCCGACACGAACCCGGCTTGCCACGGTCGTTTCAGCCTGCAATCGGCCCGCGCACTGGCCCGTGGTGTCATCGGGCATCATCGGACGGGCCTCAGTGGCCCATCGCGGATGAAAAGAACGCGGAGAGTGCGTCGAGGGCCTTGATGTCGAGGGCGGAAGCCACGGCCGCGCGGGCGAGGTGGACGGGAACCCAGGAGGCAGATCGCAGCCCGAGCGAGCGGCCGATGAGGGTTGAAGATCGCGGGTGGCGGGAGGGCAGGTCCACGAGACCAGCGCGGGCATCTATCCGGTAGCGTGTGATGGAGTGGGAAAATGGTCGGCCCAGGAGGCGACTGATGGGCAAGCGGGTATCGACCTCAGAGCCGGCAATTTGAAGTGCAAAGCCCGTGGTGAGTCGCAATAGCCCCGTCGTTCGCTCGCCCACGAGCAGGGCGTTGCGGGTCAAGTCGCGCACGACGAGCACTGTGACCGAGAGGGGCACGGATGCACGCCGGGGCCTGGGCGCGGGGCAGCGGTCCACCGTTCCGGCCGCCAGGGCCTCGCAGTGGGTCTCTAGGGGGCAGGACGAACACGCGGGCAGCGATCTGGTGCAGATCTGCTGGCCGAGTTGCATGAGAGCCTGGTTGAAGTCACCCGGTTTCTTCACGCGGCGAATGCGCGAGGCGAGGTCGGCCTGCATGCGGTTGCGCACTGCTGCGGTCCTGGGGTCGGCCGTGGTGGAGGTGAGACGGGTCCACACTCGCACCACGTTGCCGTCCACGGCGGGCACATGCTCGTCGTG
>JBFYZU010000155.1:0-11527 GCA_041309365.1 Myxococcota bacterium | reverse complement strand
CCATGGCGAGGGCAGGGAAGCGGACGTGAAGCCTTCCATCCTGGCGGACGTCACAGAGGCCGTGATCGCGGCTGTGTACCTCGACGGAGGTATCGTGGCCGCGCGCGCCCTTGCGGAGAGGCTGTTCGCTGAAGCCGTGGAGGATCTCGGGGCCGATCTTTCGCTGGATGCCAAGTCCGAGCTGCAGGCGCTGGTGCTCTCGCGCACGGGCAAGCTGCCCCGCTACAGGCTGATTCTCGAGACCGGCCCCGATCACGACAGGACCTTCGTGTTCGAGGTGAGCGAGCCGGGAGGCAGGAAGGCCGAGGGTTCAGGGCCGTCCAAGAAAACTGCCCAGCAGGCTGCTGCCTTTGCCCTTCTCGGCGCCCTGTCCATGGACCGTGGTTGAAGAGGAAAGGACCGGTGAGATCTACTGCAGCGCCTGCTGCATCTTGTCCTTGAACTCGCGCAGATGCTTCACGATCTGCTCCTGTCTGGATCCGTCCGACGATTCGATATCCTTCGCGAGCGTCTCGAGCCTCTCGATCTCCGAGACCTGGTGAGAACGAAGACGTTCGACCATCGAGTTGAACGAGCTGAACAGGTCCCACATCTCGTCGCCCTTGCGCAGGGAGCCATCCACGTGCAGGGAGTCGCCGTCCACTGCGTTCATCAGCTTGCGGATCTTGAACATGGGTCCTGCGATCTTGTGTGTCGTGTAGATGCTGATGAGAAAGAGGAACAGCAAGAAGGCGGCGCCGAAGGCCGCCAGGTAGATGGGCAACAGCGTCGCGCGTTTCCTGAACTCCTCGCGCGTCTTCTCCATCTTGCTGGCCTGGCTCTCCATGGCCCTGGCTTGCGCGTCCACTTCCTCGACGGGCTTCTTCATCTCGTCGATGAACTTCTTTGTCACCGCCGGGTCCTTGAAATAGTCGTCGGCCAGGGCCTGGGCGATGATGATCTCCGAGTTCTCGGCGCTGACCTTGGCCGCATCGGCACTGGCCCGGGCCGCTTCGGCGCTCATGTCCGTGGCCCTGGCGTTCTCCTTCACCGTTGCGAGCACTTGCTGGTAAAGGAGCGTGCCGAGGGCCGAGATCAGGACGAGCGACAGGACCATGATCATGGTCGTGTACTTGAGCTGGAACCGGCCGTCGATGAGGTAGTTTCGAAGCTTGCGCTTGTACTTGACGGGTGGCCCGCCCTGATCGGGGCTCAGATTGTCGTTCATCTGCAGAATCCTCCCGGATGGCATGGGCGTTCGTGGCGACCGCGCCTACTTGCCCTTTTTCTTCCCACCCTTCTTGCTCTTTTTCTTCCCGCCCTTCTTCCCGTCCTTCTTGCTGCCACCCTTGCTCTCGATCTCTTTCTTGAAGTGCTGGTTGAGGTCCGTCGTCAGCCCGCTGATTGCGCTCAAGAGAGCCGAGTTGACGAGATCCTTGCGGCGTGCATCGTTCATCTGGCCCTTGCTCTCGACGCTGGCCCCACCCGTTGCCGAGAGCATCATGGCCATGTTGCCGTCGCCCGTCAGCACCACCATCTGCAGCTTGGCCGTTGCCTTGTTGTTCTCTTCGTCCAGCTCGATCTCGCTGATGCTGCCGGTCAGGACGAACGGCGTGAGCTTCTTTTTCACCGCGGCCTGCTTGACTGCCGTGGTCGATGCTTCGTCCGGTGCCAGCTGGACCGCCGATATCTTCGACAAGAGCTTCTTGAGGGATTTCTTGATGAAGGTCTTGGGCTCGAGGTCGGAGAACTCGGGCACCTTCTTGTCGGCCCAGGTACCGATGCCGACATAGTAGGTCAAAGGGAGCGAGGCATCGGCCTGGGTGGTGTCCTCGAGCCCGAGTAGAGCTGCCGTATCATCGCCGGCCGCGGATTTCTTCTCGATCTTGGCGATGGAAGCCTTGGCCTGTTTCTTGACCTCGTCCACCTCGTCGCTGGCCAGCTTCTTGAGGGTGGGAAGCACCTCGGGATCGCCGATGATGCCCAGCGCGGCAGCGACCATGAGCCTGACCGACTCGTTCTTGTCCACCGCGGAGGCCTTGAGTGCCTTGATGATGAGTGCCTTTTCTTTCTCGTCCGTCGTGGTGGACGCTATCTGCCCGAGCGTCTCGACGGCCTGGACCCTGGAGCGGAAGTTGCCGCTGTTCTCGAGCAGGTCGATGAGGTACTCGGTGCGAGAGTCCAGCGCCAGCGCTGGCAGCGCAACGCACACCAGGAGTGCCATGACCCCACCTGTGAAGCCGACCCTGCTCATTTGCGCAACCGGAACGATTCTATCCATATATCACATTCCCCGGCGTCGAGGAACTGGCGGTCGAGGCACGACGCACCATTGCCCCTTGCACTGTGGGCTTGGACATCGGGGATACGATGTTGATTCACCGTCCAGACATGGGCGGCCAGTGTCGATCGTAGGGGCTCAAATCCCCTACGGTTGTGCCCCACGTGCCTTGTGGGGAACTAGATCTTGCCCAGGAGCATGATCGCGATAAGCAGCGCGTACAGCACCAGGGACTCGATCAGTGCCAGGGCGAGGATCATGGCCGTGAACAGCTTGGGCTGGATCCCGGGGTTGCGGGCCATACCCTCGAGAGCTGCTGCTGCGGCCCGGGCCTGGGAAAGTGCTCCACCGAAGGCGGCCAGGGCGATGGCAAGACCAGCGGCCAGGGCCACGAGCTGGTTGGCGCCTGCGGCAGCCTCGCCTTCCTGCGCGAAGCCGGTGAGTGGGATTGCGAGCATCATGACGAATGCTCCGAGACCAGCGATGATCGTGGTGGTACGATTGCTCAACATCTGCTTCCTCCTAACCTATTGCCATTCATGGCTGATTCCCGTCGTTTGCGGGTTTTGCGTGTACGTCGAGATCGCCTCAGTGCTCGCCGTGACCCTCCATCGCGGAGCCGATGTATACCATGGACAGAAGTATGAACACCAGGGTCTGCACCACCGCCACTAGCACGCCGAGGAGCATGATGGGAAGTGGTACGAGAAACGGGATGAGACCCAGAAAGACCGCGGCCACCGTATGGTCCACGGTCATGTTGCCCATGAGTCGAATGGACAGCGAGAGCGGCCTCACGCAATGCCCTATGGATTCCACGACGATCATGAACAGCATGAGGGGCAGTGCGTACCACTTGCGGATGGGACCCAGGAACTCGGCGAAGTAGCCGATCCCGTGCTCCTTGACACCGAAGATGTGCGTCGACAAAAAGATGATGATGGCGCATGCGAGGGTCGTGTTCCAGTTGGACGTGGGAGGCGCGAGCCCGGGGATGAACCCGCTGAAGTTGCTGAAGAAGATGAAGAAAGCGCATGTGCCGATCAGAGGAAAGAGCGTTCTGGCCGCCTTTCTTCCCATGAGGTCCTCGGCGAATCCCAGGACCACCTCGATGAAGATCTCGCAGAAGGTCCTGATGGTGAGCTTCGTCTCGGGTTCCACTGCCGCCTTGACATCGCTGACCTTCGTCCGGACCACGATGCCCACGATGACGAGAATCAGCAACACGAACAACGCTCCAGCCACGTGCTGCAGGCTCAAGGGCTCGTGGGCGAGCCACGACGGTCCAACTTTCTGCTGCAGTGACGTCACCAGGTTGTCGTAACCGGGCAGGAAAGCCCACCAGGTGGTGTGATCAGGCATCTCCCTTGACCTCCGTCGCGGGCTGTTCGTCCTCACCTTTGCCCCCCGCGAGGAGCATGGATGGGCCAATCAGTGCCATGAGGACGATCCCCACCGGCAGGGCGCTCAACCCGACGGCCATGCCGACTCCGTCGAATCCAAGAACGTGTACGGCCAGGAACACGAGCGCCGCGGTGATCATGAGCTTGGAGCCCATCAAAGTACCGATGAACACCCTGCTGCGGGAGCTGGCACGCACCAGCCTCCGCCCGAGAAAATGCATGGCGACCCAGGACGTGGCTCCGATGACCGCCCCGCAGGCCGCGCCCGTGGCTTGCTCGTGCAGGCCCGCCAAAGCGAGCCCTGCCGTGGCCAGGATCCCCACGCCCACTACGGCCACGTCTGTCAAAAGCAGAAGTTTCACCTGTCTTCACCGTTCTGGTCGGAGTCGCCGATCTCGCGCTTGACAACCCGCCACAGAGCTCTGCCTGCTGCTGCGGCCCCCGCTGCGAAACCGATGAGCATCAACCAGGGATACGTCCCGAACCTGTCATCGAGCCAGCGTCCACCGAGGAATCCCGCCACGATGCAGAGGGCCACCTCGATTCCCACAGAAGCGGTATCCCAAGCCGAGCGCCACTTCTTCGGATCCCTTCGTGGACCGTCCTGACCTGGCCTGTTCAATCTTCTTCTTTCGTGCTCCCAGGCCTCTTCATCGTACCGAGATCACGATTTTGCGCCGGAAGCTACCACGCCCGAACATGGGGGGTCAACCATAAACCTGTCAGCAGTTGCTCAGTAGTTGCAGGCCGCCATCACCTCGGTTAGATTGGGCTTTTCGTGCCAGGCCCCAGGTGAGCCAGGTTCGAGAGTACCGTCGCATGAAGCAATGGGTCGTCTTCGACATCGATTCAATCGAGAGGCTTTCTGCCTCGGAGGCCAGGCTACTCGGATCGCTCGGGAAGCTGACCGAGGCGCTGGGGTGTCTGGCTCCCACCCTTGCCACCGTGCTCGAGAGATACGCTGGTGCGCCATCGAGGGTGCGCTTCGTCTCGCCAGTCGTGCCAGTGGACACGTCCGCTCCATTGCCCGGGCCGGGCTTCGAGGGAGTGGCAGTGCGCATCAGGTGCCTGGCCCCACCGCTTTCTTTGATGGCTCTCGTGCCAGGAGCTCTCTGCGATCGGCTCGTGATGGCTGTCCTCGGGTGCCCGGCGAGGTCACCCATCCCGGAGCCCGAAGTGAGACAGGCGGTCCTGACCCATGTGATAGTGGACGTGCTGCGCGCCTTGCCGGTCGATACCGGTGTTGCCAGGCTGGGAGGGCTGGCGACGATCACCCCGGCGGACACTCCGGAGTTCTTGCCCGATAGCAGGGTCCTGTATGCGAAGATCCGCTTGGGGGATCACCGCGATCTCGTCACGCTCGTGATACAAGACGACAGCCTCACCACCATGTGCCAGTCGGATTGGGTCGCGCGGACGATCGAGAGCCGGGCAGCGGCCAGGAGCCTCAGGTACGATGTCTCGCTGGCAGTTGGCAAGACAGTGGTCTCTTCGGCGCAGATCCGCGGGCTCGAGCCAACGGATCTGATAGTGCTCGACAGGGTGGCTCCGGGGTGGTCGGAGAATGGCGAGGGCCATGAACGCCAGGGCGATCTGTGCGTGCGCACTCGCGCGCGCGATCATTTCCTTGCACGCGTTGCGTGCTCTCCCGGTCGGATGGTCGTCATGCAGGGCGGCCCAGTCGTCATGGAGGGTGATATGAAGATGGAAGATGAAAGGACCATGGCGGACGGATCCTCGATGCCGTCGAGCGACGGGGGGGCCAAGGAGTCTTTGCTGGACGACCTGCCGGTCTGCATCGTCGTGGAGGCAGGTCGTGCGACGATGACCGTGGATGAGCTTCTCTCGCTTTCCGCCGGAACGGTGATCCCCCTTTCCAGGCCTTCCTCTGCCCAGGTGACACTGACCGCGGCCGGCCGCGAGCTGGCTCACGGAGTGCTGGTGCAGATCGAAGGAGAGCTCGGTGTCAAGGTCCTCAAGGTCCTCCGCTGAAAGACACCCTGGACCTTGTTGTGGTCGTGCGGCGCTGGGTGCTATGATGATCTTCTCTCACGGAGGTAAAGTGCGTTCTTGCCATGATCGGATCGGTCCGTAGATGAACGACGCCGAGGCACTCAAGCCGGGGACCATCCTCGGCAAGTACCAGATTCTCGAGCTCATCGCGCGCGGCGGAATGGCCGAGGTCTACAAGGCCAAGAGCTACGGCGTGGAAGGGTTCGAGAAGATCCTGGTCATCAAGCGCATCCTCGGGCATCTGGCCAGGAACCGCGAGTTCGTGGAGCTGTTCATCAACGAGGCGAAGATCTCCGTCCACCTCAACCACACGAACATCGTGCAGGTGTTCGACCTGGACACCCACGAGGGCGATTACTACATCGCCATGGAGTACGTGCACGGGATGGACCTCGCCTTCATCGAGCGCCGTCTGGCCAAGAGGTCCACCCCCATCCCGGTGGAGCTTCTTGCCTTCGTCATCAGCGAGGTGGCCAAGGGCCTGGATTACGCCCATCGCCGCAGGGGCCCCAACATGGAACCCCTCAATATCGTTCACCGTGACATCTCCCCTCAGAACATCCTCATCTCCTTCGAGGGCGAGGTGAAGATCACGGACTTCGGTATCGCCGGTGCCAAGGACGTGATCGAGAACAAGGAAGAAGGGTTCGTCCGCGGCAAGTTCGCCTACATGGCCCCCGAGCAAGCCCTGGGCGAGGCGCTTGATGCACGTGCCGACATCTTCTCTCTGGGTGTCGTGATGTACGAGCTGGCCTGCGGTCACAACCCGTTCCGCGACACCACGAGCAGCATGACCCTCGAGCGCATCCTGCGCAACGAGTTCAAGCCGCTCTCCGAGGTCTCTCCATCGATTCCGACCGAACTCGTCACTCTCATCGAGACCTGCATGTCTCCCGATCCCGCCGATAGGTTCCCGAACACAGGGCGGCTCTACGAGGAGCTGCTCGCTTTCATCTACACGACTGGCAAGAGAGTCAGCGCGCACACCCTCTCCCAGTTCGTCAATGTCCTGAGGGAGCTGCCCGTGCCCTCGGCTGCACCTATCGATGAGCTCGGCCTGGCCCAGGACACGGTAGAGGTCGATGGCCAGCTGCTCGCCCCGCCGCTGGAGGAGATCACGGACGTGGCCATACCGGTGCCCCGGGAGACAAGGACGGATCTCGGTGCACCGGACACCGATCGTGGTCCGGACCTGAGCGCCGAGCTCAGGGACTTCTGCATCCTGAGCGTGGAGTACGGTTCGTGGCGCGGCGACGGTGGCGACGACATGATCCGCATGCAACAGACGGTGGAGGCCGAGGGCGCCCGCGTGCTCGAGCACGGGGAAGGGTACGTGTCGGCCCTGTTCGGCCTGGCGGATCAGCGTGGTCGTGAGCTGGAGAGTGCTACGCGCTGCGCTCTGCGGATCAAGCAGGTGATCCGTAATTTGCGCAAGCGATACGGCCGCATCATCCCGGTTGGCGTGTGCATCAAGTCGGTGCAGCTCATTCTCGAGAAGAGTGGTGACCCCGTCCAGAACGATATCTACTTCAGCAGCATCGTGAAGACCAGGGAGGTGGCGGGCAAGTTCACCGAGCGCATCGTCGTGCTGGGTGTTGACGAGACGGAGCTGGAGGCCAGGTTCGAGATCGAGCCCATACCATCCGCCCAGGGGCTGGGTCCTGGCGGGCTTTTCGTTATCCGCGCCAAGCCGGCCGTGCAGTCGCTCAGCCCGTTCGTGAACAGGCGCAGGGAGTTCCAGGAATTTGCCGAGCAGCTCGTGCTGGCCAACCGTGGCCGAGGCAGGATGCTGGGGCTGGTGGGTGATGCAGGTGTCGGCAAGACGCGTTTCCTCGAGGAGGCTCGTTCCCGCCTGGCGGCCAAGAACGAGGTGAACTGGTACCAGATGGTCTGCATGCCTCAGCATGCCTCCATCCCGTTCGCCACCACTTTGCCCCTGCTCAGGCAGGTCACGGGCGTGCGCGAGGACGACACGCCCGAAATCGTCGACGAGCGCACGGCGAGGCTTCACGAGCTCGGAGCGAGCCCCGAGGAGATCCACGCCGTGGCCGGAGTCCTGGGCGGATCCAACCCGGTGGGAGTGAACCCCGAGAGCCGGGCCAGGCTGCTGCAGTCGGCCGTGGCCCGGATTGCCAGGCGGCTGAGCGAGGACCGGATGACGGTCCTGGTGTGGGAAGCAGCCAGGTTCATGGACGCGGAGACCCAGGGGCTCGTGGATCACCTTCTCGGGCAGGTTGCGCGCTCCCGTGTGCTTCTCGTGCTGACCTACCGCACGGGCTTCACGCCGAGGTGGGCGGGAAACCAGAGCTTTCGCGAGATAGTGACCGCGCCTCTCGCGGACGCCGATTGTACAAAGGTGATCCTCAACATCCTGGGCAACCCGGACGACGTGCCTTGGGAGTTTCTGTCGGAGATGACGGCCAAGAGCGGTGGCAACCCCCTGTTCATCGAGGAGACCATCAAGGCGCTCAAGGTATCCGGCGCCATCAGCGTGCACAACAGGAAGGTCATCTACAACCGGTCTGCGCGCGTGGGGTTGCCGCGCACGCTCAAGGGCGTGGTGGCCGAGCGGATCGAGCATCTCTCGGATCGCGACAAGCAGCTGCTCAAGGTGGCTTCCGTGCTGGGGGTGCGCTTCCACGTGGACGTGCTGGCGGAGGTGCTCAGGACGCCGCTCTACCAGCTGTCCATGCGCATGGACGCGCTGGAAGGGGAGGGTGTGATCGTACGCAACTCGCTCACGGAGTACTCCTTCAGCCACGACTTCATGCGCGAGGCCGTGTACGACTCGTTGACCCACGACGACAGGCGCGATCTGCATCACAGGGTGGCACAGGCCATAGAATCCGCTCCTGCCGCGGGACGCACCGAGGAGACCTTCGAGGCCCTCGCACACCACTACCGGGAGAGCGGGAGCCGGGCCAAGGCCGTCGAGTACCTTCTCAAGGGGGCAGACACACTGGTGCAGTCCAGCTCCTTCGCGCCGGCGCTGTTCACCTATCTCAGGGCCATCGATCTGCTCCGCAACGCGCCGCTCCCCGACCACGACGCTCTCTTGGACACCTACCAGGCCATCGGGAGCACCGCGCTTCTATGCGCGAAGTACGAGATGGGTGTGGAGAAGATGAAGCTCGCGGCGGATCTGGCAGAGGAGATAGGAGACCGCAGAAGGCTCGTGGCGGCCGTGACCATGATCGGCAAGCTCGCCACGGGTTCCGGTCGCTTCGGTGAAGCCCAGAGGCACTTCACCCGCGCCCTGGAGCTGTCCGAGGGGCTCACGGACGTCGGGGTGCGACGAGACATCCTCGGCGCGCTGGGCAACCTTCACAACAAGAACGGGGAGTACATCCAGGCGTCCGGCTATCTCGAGGAGGCCATAAGGCTGAGCAAGCAGACGGGCGAACGAAAGAGCGAGCTGGACTATACCAGGCTTCTGAGCCACGCCATGGCGGCGCAGGGCAAGAGGAGCATTGCCCTGTCCTACCTCAAGGAAGCAGAGGCGCTGGCCCAGGGCCCCAGCGACCCGTTCCTCGAGACGGAGATGTGGAAGAGCCGCGGGCTGGTGCACTTTCTCCTGAGGGAGTGGAACGAAGCGCTGGAGTGCACGGAGAAGGCCCTGGAGCTTGCCAAGGAGTACCATTTCCCCTACGAGATATCGGTCAACTCCCACAACATCGGTGATATCCAGGTGCGCCGGGGCAACTTCAAGAAGGCCTTCACCTCGCTGCACTACTCCTACGAAGTGAGCCGCGAGCACGGCTTCACCAAGCTCGAGATGTTCAACATGTCGCTTCTGGGCTACATCGACGCGGTGCGCTTCGGCCGCACCGAGGGCCTCGAGAAGATCCAGCAGGGAATCCGGTTCGCGGCCGAGAAGCAGTACATCTGGGATCTGGTCCAGGGCAAGTACTTTCTGGGCAGGGCCTACTTCGAGCTGGAGCGTTACGAGGAGGCACGTGGCGCGCTGCAGGAGGCCGTGCACCTCGGCAGGACGTCTGGCAACATCATGTACGTGGAGGACTCCGAGGTGCTGCTCCGCCAGATCGACGAGATCCTCAGCGAGCCCACATCGGAGAACAACTGACGAACAATACGGTCTGGCCGATCACGATGCGTGAGATAGGGCTCCTGCCGCGTGGTTCGTGCAACGGGGAGGCTTCTGCCCTGATCTCCACCTGTCAGATCATGATGGGGTTACACTCGTACATCTCGTCGAGGATGGTCTGGAAGGCGAGTGCGAGCTCTTCCACGTCGCCTGCCGGGATCCAGTCCGAGAGAACGGTGCCGCCGTTCGAGGCGATGGCGCTGAGCTCATCGCCGCTCACGCCCGAGCCGAAACCGATGACGAACGTGCGGATCTGGAGCGTGTCGCGCAGATACTCGGTGTTGTGTGCCAGCTGGGCGAGGATGAGCGCGTCGCCGGATTCCTCGCATGCGTTCTGGCAGGCGATGTCGAAGATGCCGCAGTGGCTGCAGTCCACGTAGCACGTGTCCGAGCCGTCCGAGACGAGCAGGATGGCGTTGTGGTAGCTCGGATCGTTGATGTTGGCCGTGAGGTCCGTGCGGAAGTGGCTCGTCGCATCCACGAGCGGAGTCATGCCGCTGGGCGGATTGCCGGTGAAGTAATCGTCCACGAGCACGGCCGTCGCCGCGGGCACGGGGTACACGACCACGTCGTCCGTGGCGCAGTCGCCGTCCGTGGGAAAGACGCCGAACCCGAACTCGACGTCGTCTGCCGTCTCTCCCGTCATCAGGATGCCGAGGGCCTCGTGGGCCTGGTCCCATTTGGTGGGCACATCCGTGCCTCCCATCGACCCGGACTGATCCAGCAGGATGAAGATGCGCAGCTTGCAGGGCGGCGCGCAGGCGCCTGTGTCCTCGTCGCAGACCTGGCCCGATGGGCAGTCGTGCAGATCGTGGCTGCTTCCATCCGGCCTGCACACGCCCACCGTGTCATCGTCGATGCACTCGGTGCTTCCCGGCAGGCAGGCCACGGCCACGCAGGCTCCTGCCACGCAGGCCTCGCCGGCTGTGCACGTGCTCAGCTCCACGACCGCGCCCGTGACGGGGTTGCACTGCAGCACCGTCGTCTGGTCCGCCGAGCAGTAGGGTGACGTGGACGTGCATCCCGAAGCGGTGTCCCCCGTGCTCTCCGAGAGGATGTCCGCGTCCAGCCATCCGTCCACGTACCTTGGGTCCGAGCTGGGCGAGCAGGAGAAGGCCCAGATCGCCATGGCAAGACCTGCAGCCGTGATGCCTCTCATGATGACCTCGCTTCCTGGCTCAGATGATGATGTCGTTGCACTGCCACATCTCGTCCAGGATGTCCTGGAACGCGGCCTCGAGCTCGCTCACGTTCGACGCCTGGATGTACTCCGTCTGGTATGTCCCGCCGTTCGAGGCGATGGCGTTGAGCTCGACGGCGCTCACGTCCGAGCCGAAACCCACGACGAAAGTGCGGATCTGGTGGGCGTCCCTCAGGTTTGCCGTGATCATGGAGAGCTGGGCCGCGGCCAGAGGCTCGACCTCCGCCTCGCAGGAAAACAGGCAACCCATGTTCATCCCGCAGCGCTCTATACAATCTATGTAGCAGCTGTCCATTCCGTCGGAGATCACGAGGATGGCGTTGTGGTACGAGGTGTTTCGCAGGTTGGCGGTGGAGTCGGTCTGGAAGAACTCCAGAGCGAAGGTCAGCGGTGTGTTTCCGTAGGGACCGTCGCCGAAGTAGGAGTCGACGTTGGTGGGCGTGGCATCGGGCACCGGGTAGATCACGATGTCGTCCGCTGCGCAGTCGCCGTCGCTGGGGAATGCGCCGAAGCCGAACTGCACGTCCTCGGCCGTGGGGCTCGTC
>JBFYZU010000154.1:0-13499 GCA_041309365.1 Myxococcota bacterium | reverse complement strand
GTACGCCCGTGAATTCGGCCACGTCGCCCGTGCGAGTGCCACACCCCCACTCCACGAACCTACCCAGGTGCGGATCCCTCACGAGCTCGGTCGACCCCTTCCTGAGTCGCTCGAACCTGCGCAGGCAAAGGTAGTTGGAGAGCCCCTTCACGAGCACTGCCTGAGCGCCGAGCCCTTCGATGCCCGCCAGCGCAGGAATGTCCTTGTGGAAAATCTGGTCCTGCAGGTTGCGCGTGCCCGTGGCCACCACTACCCGCGTATCGCCCAGCAATGCCGGCACCAGGTACGCAAAGGTCTTGCCCGTTCCCGTGGCAGCCTCCACGGCGCACGCCCCTCCTCCCTCGAGGCACCGCGCCACGGCGTGGGCCATCTGGAGCTGCTGGGGCCTGGGCTCCCAGCCTTTCATCCTGGCCGCCAGCAATCCGCTGTCTGGATCGAAGTACCGGCGCAGCACCTTCTCGGCGTCCATCCCCTCTCCCGGCCGGTCTTCAGTTTTCCCTTCCCAACCGGCCCCTGCGTGACCATATATAGGACAACAAGGGGGGAGTGGACAACGCCGGCAGGTGGTTCTCGCGCCGGGTCCCTCTCACCCGATAACATGTGCACCGGATGGTGCGAAGGATGGGACGTCATGAAACGGGTCATCGTGGCAGACAGGCTTGTGAAAACCGGGGCATCGATCGATCTTACCGATGAGAAGGCACATTACCTGGCCAAGGTGCTGCGCTGCCGCGCCGGCGAGCTCATCATGGTCGGAGACGGGCAGGGCGAGTTCTACAAGGGCGAGATCCTGGAGTCCGGCTCGGCCCTGGTGAGAGTGCACGTGGGAGAGCCCATCAAGATCGTCTGGGAGGAGAACGTCGAGCTGCACCTCGTCCAGGCCCTCCCCAAGGGCAACAAGCTCGAGCGCATCGTGCGCGCCGCGACCGAGCTCGGCGTCACCTCCATCCACCCGGTCATCTCCAAGAGATCCATACCCCGGCTCGACCCGCGCAAGCGCCAGGACAAGGTCGAGAGGCTGCGTCGCATCGCCGAGCAGGCGGCCCGCCAGTGTGGCCGGCCGAACCTGCCGGTTTTAAAGGAGATCTCGGAACTCACCGAGGCACTCGACTTCTTCCGTGAAGGCGACGACGTGCTCCGGCTCCAGTTCTGGGAAGCCGAGCCCCGTCGCTCCCTGTTCATGGCATTGAACTCCATCGGAAAGCCCATCACCAGGGCCGTGCTCTGCATCGGCCCCGAAGGAGGCTGGGCCGCCGACGAGGTGGATCATGCCCGAGACTGCGGTTTCGATCCCATCTTCTTCGGCCACGGCATACTTCGTGTCGAGACAGCCGCCGTGGGTTTTCTCTCCATCATCAAGTTCTACCTCAACATGACCGGCCAGTAGCTGTTCCGGTTCGCGAGGAGGAGCGGATGGGAGTGGATGGGGGTTGCCGGGCTGGTGGCATCCGTACGAGACTCGACGGATGAGGCCGATTCTCGTTCTCGTGGTCTGTGTGCTGGGTGTGTCGTGCAGGTGCGCATCGTCCGGCGCCGGGGAGGTGCCGGACGGCGAGGGGTGCCGGGCGGACACCATCGCGGCGTCGGGCGTGTGGGCCGAGGTGGACGTCGACGGCATGACGCGGGAGTTCATATTGGACGTGCCAGCGGCGCCGGCCGGCAGGAAGCTCCCTGTGGTGCTGGCGTTCCACGGTATAGGTGGGGATCCGGAAACGCTTCGGGAGTACACGGGCATCGGAGCCGAGGCCGTGGCGCGCGGGTACATCGCCGTCCTCCCAAGAGGGGAGATCGTGAGGCTGGGCGCACGCGTGGGGCCGGGCTGGTCCATCGCGTCAAAGGGCAACAGGGAAGTGAGGCTGGTCGAGGCGCTCCTGCGGTGGCTCGACGGCAACTACTGCGTGGACGGTGATCGCATCCACGTTGCGGGTTTCAGCAACGGGGCCCACCTGGCGCACGTCCTCGCGTGCAGGATGCCGGAGCGCATCGCAGCCATCGGCGCCGTGGGCGGGGCACTCAGGGAGATGGCAGAGGGTTGTGGATCCAGCGTGCCCGTGGCGGCGATCGTGATCCACGGAGGCGCAGACCCGGTGGTGGGTGTCGAGGAAGGCAGATCCGCGTCGGAGCACTGGAAGCGGATGGCCGGATGTGGCGAGGGGGCGCAGATGCACGGCGTCTGCGCCGGATACGATGCCTGCAGGGTGCCCGTGACCTACTGCGAGCTGCCGGGGCTGGGCCACTCCTGGCCGCGCGGGGACATGGGGGACGCGCTGGACGCATCCTCTGCACTATTGGACTTCTTCGGGGTCACCGGCGGCGCGTGAAGTCCAACGCCACGGAGTTGATGCAGTATCGCAGTCCCGTGGGCTCGGGCCCGTCCGGGAACACGTGGCCGAGATGCGCGCCGCAGCGGGCGCAGGAGACCTCGATGCGCTCCATCCCGTGGGTGTCATCGGGGGCTTCCTCGATGGCACCCGGCACGAAGGAGGAGAAGCTCGGCCAGCCGCTGCCCGAGTCGAACTTGGTGTCCGAGGCGAAGAGCGGCAGGCCGCAGGCCACGCATCGATAGATGCCTTCCTCGTGGTGACGCACGTACTTTCCGGAGAAGGGCATCTCGGTGCCTTTCTGTCGGGTGACGCGATACTGGCCCTCGCTCAGCCTCTGGCGCCACTCCTCGTCGGTGAGCTCGATCTTGCCCATGATCTTCGCATAAGGAAGTACCGGGCCGGGTGCAATGGCAAACGGCCGATCAGATCGTTGTCCACAATGCAGTGTGGTTGTACACTTCGGGTATTACCTGAGAGGTGATGACATGCGTGCGAGCTCGGTTCTCGGAGTGATCATTCTGCTGGCCTGCAGCCCCGACAAGGAGACCCCGTCCATCCTGGATTCCACGGTACAGGACACGGTAGTGGACATGTGGGACGTGTCCATGGACAGTGGAGCGGACGTGCCCTGGGACGGTTCGGACACGGTGCCGAGCTGCGACGACTACGTGGACGGCGACGGTGACACCATCGCGGATCACCAGGAGGGAGGCTGGGACGCGGATTCGGACGGGATTCCCAACTCGGCAGACGTGGACAGCGACAACGACGGGCTGGCCGACTCGTCCGAGGCGGGCGACGCCGACCTGTGCACCGGACCGCGGGACACGGACTCGGACACGTCGCCGGACTTCCTGGATCCGGATTCGGACAACGACGGCGTGTCCGACAATGACGAGCTGCTGGACGCCACGGATCCGTACGACAGCGACTCCGACGACGATGGCGTGTCGGACCTGGTGGAGGTCGTTTACGGTTCGGATCCGCTGGATCCCACGGACCGGCCGCAGAGCCACGGGGACTTCGTGTTCATCGTGGACTACCTGGACGAGCCGGTGCCGCCACGAGACACCCTGGTGTTCGGGACGGACCTCCAGATGGCCGACGTGTACTTCGTCATCGACACGAGCGGAAGCATGATAGACGAGATCCTCAACCTGCAGACCTCACTGCAGACCACCATCGTACCCGGCATCTTGGCGGCCATCCCGGACGTGCAGATGGGAGTGATGAGATTCGAGGACTGCCCGAACGCCTCATGCGCGAACAACCTGGTCAATCTTCGCAGCATCACGGGTGACGTGACGGCCGTGCAGTCCGCCCTGGACACCATCACCGAGGCATCCCTGTGCGGTGGCGAGGAGCCCTATGCGCTGAGCCTGTACATCTCGGCCTCGGCGGACGTGAGCGGCACGCCCCTTCCTGTCTCCTCGTGCGCCGCCGGGTACATCGGTTACCCGTGCTTCAGGCCGGGCGCGATCCCCGTCGTCATCCAGATAGGCGACGAGCCGTTCTGCCTCTCCCTCATGGGCATACCCACGGGAGGGTGTATCTGCGCTCCACGCAAGAGCGTGGCGGAAGCGTGGGGCGCGCTCAACACGATCCACGCCAAGTACATCGGCGTGAACAGCTCGGGCGTGCCAGGGACGATGGGGCCTCGGCCCAACATGGAAGAGGTGGCGCTCCACACGGGCAGCCATGATGGGTCGTCGTTGTTCGTGTTCGACGTGGGTGCCACCGGAGCCGGGCTGGATACGCAGATAGTGGACGCGGTGGGTACCCTGGCGGGGAGCGTTCCGCTGGACATCTCCACGACCGTCAGGGACGTCGTGGACTGGCCTGGTGAGACGGTGGACGCTTCGCTGTTCGTCGAGCGAGTGGAGCCCAACACCATTGGTGGTGTCGCCGATCCCCTGGATCCCACGAGGGTGTGCGTCGGAGGTTTGCCCGTGGGCGACATGGACCTCGACGGGTACGTGGACTACTTCGACGGGGTGGCGCCGGGTACCATCGTGTGCTTCGACATCGTGGCCGCCATGAACACCACGGTGCCGCGCATATCGGGCGAGCCCCAGCTCTTCACTGCGTCGGTGCAGGTGCTGGGAGACACCATCACTCTTCTCGACGAGCGCAGGATATACTTCCTCATCCCTCCTGACGTGCATATCGAGATCCCCGAGTGATCGGTGGAAGACGGGGTCTACGTATACGCCCTGTTTTCGGATGACCCAAGGCGAGGTTGACCAGGACGGGCTGGAAGGGCTAAAAGCGGCCCGGTGGAAAGGCAGGACCTTTTTTCCAGCATGAGGATCGGCACGCTGGAGCTTCGCAACCGCTTCGTGCGCTCCGCTGCCTTCGAAGGCATGTGCCCGGGAGGCCTGCCCTCGGAGGGCCTCGTGGATTACCACAGGCGCGTGGCCCTAGGAGGAGTGGGCATGACCACCGTGGCCTATGCGTCCGTGTCGGGCGATGGGCTCACGTATGCCCACCAGTTGCGAATGGACGCCGACGCAATGGCGGTCCGGTTGAGGGCGCTCACGGACGCCGTGCACGCGGGAGGGGCTGCGGCCTGCATCCAGATCGGCCACGCCGGGTACTTCGCGTCAAGACAGGTCACCGGGGTGAGGCCCATGGGAGCCTCGCGAGTGTTCAATGCTTACGGCCTCTGCATGCCGAGGACCATGACGGATGGCGACATCTCCCGCGTGATCTCGGACTTCGGCCATGCCGCACTGGTGGCCAGGGAGGCAGGCTTCGACGCGGTGGAGATCCAGTGTGGCCACGGGTACCTCATCAGCCAGTTCCTCTCGCCGTACACCAACCGGCGGACCGACAAGTGGGGTGGCGATATCCACGGCAGGATGGGACTCGCCGTGAGGGTTCTGGGTCGTGTTCGCGAGGTGCTCGGGCCAGATTTTCCCATCGTCGTGAAGATGAACCTGCGCGACGGGTTCGAGGGGGGGATGGAGGTCGTCGAGGCGGTCGAGGTGGCGCGTGCCCTGGAGGCCGGGGGTGCGGATTGCCTCGTCCTCAGCGGTGGATTCGTGAGCAAGGTCCCCATGTACGTCATGCGCGGGGACGTGCCGTTCAAGGAGATGTACCAGGGGCAGACGAGCTTGACGAAGAAGGCCGGTCTCCTGCTTCTGGGCAAGGTCATGGTCAAGGCGTTTCCATTCTCCGAGGCGTATTTCCTCAGTGATGCGCGAAGCGTGCGTGAGGCGGTGAAGATCCCCCTGATGCTCGTGGGCGGGATGCGAAGTGTTTCCACCATGACCCGGGTTCTCGAGGAGGGGTTCGAGCTCATCGCGATGGCCAGGCCTCTCATTCTGCAGCCCGACCTCGTGAACCGGATGGCCAGGGGCGAGACCTCCTTATCGCGCTGCGAGCCTTGCAACAGGTGCATCGCCGCCATGGACAAGGGCGACATGGTCTGCACAGAACGTCTCAGGCTCGGTCTCTGAACGACCTCGATAGGCCTTGATTTCCCTTCCGGACGCGCTAGATGATCGCTTTCCCCGCATGGGCGGTGGCAAGGAGGAGAACGCATGGCTTCTTTCGACACACTCTTGGTGGTGAGCAAGGTCAAGAACGCACTGAAGGATCAGGATGTGAACGTGGGCGAGGGTTCGTTGGAAGCCCTCAACGGGCTCGTTCGGTGGTACATCAAGCAGGCGTCGCTCAGGGCCAAGGCCAACGGCCGCAAGACAGTACGTCCCCATGACTTCATCATGATGGAGGCCTACGACAAGTAGGGGCCTCAGGCGGCCGCGGCACCCGACTTGCCCATCTCCTTGTGGAGCCTGAGCTCCTCCTCGGTCACGGGAAGGAGCCTGGGGAACAGGAAGATGGTGGCCACCCCGGCCGCGTACATCCAGAGACCGAAGATCCCGGCCGTGAAGAACATGGATGAGTAGAAATCCCCCATCCTGTCTTGGAGCAGGAGCGCGATGGTCATGGCCAGCGAAGCGTTCCGTATCCCGGTCTCGATGGCTATGGCCCTGACCTGGTAGTTCTTCACGCGGCAGAGCGTTGCGAGCACTCCGCTCACCACCATTCCCGCGAAAGTGAGGACGAACACGCAGGTGTAGAATGCCAGGCCGTAGCGCCCGGTGTCCGCGAACTTTTCCAGGTTGCCCAGGACTCCCACCACGATGAGAAAGAGCAGGGCGAAGATCCCGATGCCGGCGAACACCTTCTCCGCGCGCCTCGCCAAGCGCTCGGCCTTCCATCTTACGAGCATTCCAACTGCCAATGGAACGATGACGAGGATGAGCATGGAAGTGAAGACCTCCATCACGGGGATGGAGAAGTCCGGGATGTTCGATCCATACAGCTTGAGAAGAAGAGGCGTGAGCCCCAGGGCGAGCACGGTGCACACGGCGGTGAGCGAGACGCTCAGCGCCACATCACCCTTGCCGAAGTAGGTCATGAGGTTGGAGGTCACGCCACCCGGGCTCGCCGAGATCAGGATCAGGCCGAGGAAGACGAACGGGTAGGTCTCGTAGTAACCAAACAGATGGCCCAGCGCCAGGGCGACGAGAGGCATGAGTCCGAACGTGCACACCGGACCCACTATCATGGCCATCGGTTTCTTGAACACGATGGCGAAGTCCTTGAGGGTGAGGGTCAAACCCATGCCCACCATCGTGAGGAAGAGCAGGACGACGATGGCGATGAAAAAGAGCCGGTCGAGCAGCAACCGCTCGGGTGGGGCGGTGAGACTCGCGAAGCTCATGCGCACGCCGTCCACATCGCCGTCCACGAGCATCGCAGTGATGCGGACCTTGTTGCCCAGCTTGGCTTTCAGGTCGGCATAGGGTGACCCGGAGCCCTTCTCGATCGCGGATCTCTCGGTGGGCATCGAGAGCACGTGGATGGCGCCATCAGAGGCTCTGATGGCGTACAGGGAGGTTTCTGGTTTCCCCTCGATATCGAACCCGCGGATGTTGCCCTCGAACGTGACGGTCTCTGCTCCCTTCCAGTCAATCGTGGAGGCCTCCCTGGTCAGTGCTTCGATCGCCTCTGCCCCTCTCCCTTCACCTCGTGCGAGCTTCGAAAGATGTGCGAACATCTCTTCGCCCGTCATTTCGTCGGCCCAGCTCGTCGATGCGAAGGCCGTCATGGCCAGAAGCGCGATCGCGCCCGTGGTCCCTGTCATCTGGTGCATGGTCTTTCCCCTCATGGTCGACGTACGCGTGGGATAGAGACAGACAGTACCTGATGCGTGTTCTGGACACAAGATCAGGAGGTGATCCTGCGGCCCAGGAAGCGAACGGCCACGAGCAAGAGGACGGCCAGGGCGATGTGCTCCACGGCCACTGGCACTCCGAGTCCCAGGGGAAGATATCCTGCAACCAGGGCGGCGAGAAACACCGTGACGGCGTAGGGGAGCTGTGTCTTGACGTGATCGATGTGGTCACAGCCGGACGCCATGGAGGAGAGCACCGTCGTGTCGCTTATGGGAGAGCAGTGATCGCCGAAGATGGCACCGTCGAGCACTGCTCCCAGGGATATGACCAGCGTTGGCATTCCTCCCATGTGGAATGCGAAGGGCATGAGCGTGGGGATGAGGATTCCCATGGTGCCCCAGCTCGTGCCAGTGCTGAACGCCACGATGGAGGCGAGAACGAAGGTCAGCGCTGGGATGAGCCAGGGCCTGGCCACGCTGCCGAGGGTGGAGACGATGAAGGTCGACGTGCCCAGGTCGTCGCACACGCGGCGGATGGCCCAGGCCATGACCAGGATGGAGATGGCATATGACATGGAACGAAGACCCTGGCCCCATGCCAGGGAAGCGTCCACGAAGGTCATGCCCCAGCGCCGCGAGCCGCGCTCCGCGACGAGCCTCGATGCCAGCACGGCAGTGCCCACGATGCCCAGGAAGATGAACATTACGCCCACGATCCGGGAGTCGGGCCGCTGGAGCAACGCCTCGACATAGGCGAGAGATGGCGCGCTGGCCTTCGATCCGTCCTCGAGATCCACTGTGAAGGTGACATGGATGACGTCGATGACCAGCGCAGTGAGCCCACACAGAGGAAGCGGGAGCACAAGCTCCCACCATCGCGTGACAGGGGCCGCTCCAACCGTGCCACCGATGAAGGGGCGGGTGATGGCCATGAGGAGGGCGGCCCAGGTTCCGGCCAGGGATGAGACGAGCAGCACGAACGAGGCATCCGCACCCTCGAAGCAGAGCCGCACGTAGGTCAGGCTGATGCGCGAGTGCTCCGACGCCCACCCGGCGGCCATGCTGCCAGCCTTGCCTCCGTCCAGGACCATCCCCGACATGACGACGAGAAGTGAGGTCACCACGGGCACGACCACGGTCAGCCACAGGGGATTTATCCCCTCGATGGCCTTCACCTTGTCCATGGCCTTGCTCCCCATGGGCCTGGAGCCGGGCGCCGTGAGCTGTCCCGTCTCCATGGCCCGGCGCTCGGCCTTGAGCATGGGACCGAAGTCCCTGTTCATGGCGGACGTGAGGAGCACGAAGAGGATCGTCCCGAAGCAGTAGAACCGCAGGGGCAGGGCCTTGAGAAAGAGAGCATAGCCGGTCATGCCCAGGCCGAGTGACGTGGAGAGCTCCTGGAACAGACCCACCTCGTAGCCGATCCACGTGCTGATGAGGGCGATGCCGGCCACGGGCGCCGAGGTCGAGTCGACAATGTAGGCGAGCTTCTCGCGCGAGACCCTGTACTTGTCCGTGAGCGACCTGATCGTGGTGCCCACCACCACGGTGTTCGAATAGTCGTCGAAGAAGATGAGCAAGCCGAGCAGACAGGCCGCGATCCTGGAACTGCGGGCGCTTCTCGCCAGCCTCCCCACGGCGTTGGCAAGCCCCTGCCCTCCTCCTGCGCGGTTGGCCACCTGGACCATTCCCACGAGCGCCAGGGTGAAGACGAGGATGGAAAAATTGAACTGATCCACAAGCGTCCCTAAAAGGTAGCGCACTACGAGAGGTTTCGTGCCCAGGGTCCAGTCCACGCCGAACGCGAGCAGGCCGCCGGTCCAGATGGCGAGAAGCAGGGCGATGTGTACGTTGCGCAGTCCCATGGCCAGGATGACGGCGAAGATGGGCGGCAGCACGGCCCTGAAGTCCGGCTCGGGCTTCGAGCCCGTTACGGCCTCCTCGCCCGACACGGTGGACAGCATGAAGTGACCGTCCTCCCTCCAGCACCTGAACGTCACATCGGTCAGGACGCCTGGGCTGTTCCCGGCTGCCACGAGATCGGAACGCATGGCGGCGATGCGGGCGATCTCCGGGTCGCAGACGCCGTCTCCGCTCGTCGCGAAGACGAGGGGCTTCTCGACCGAGCCGGCCAGCCCCTGGTCGGCGAGCTCTTGCATGGCCTGATCCATCAGAGGGCGGCCAAGCATCCGGGCGAGAAGAGCCGGCGATGGCCTGACCAGCGACAAAAGGGCCGTGCTCGCGGCCATGAGCACGAGGCACAGTGCGATGTTGGACACGAGCCTTGGCGGTTTCTTCATGCAGTGACTCGCCACATACCCTACACTCGGAATCATGAGCGAGTCCACCCACGAGGCTTGTGGGCTTGCCAGCACCGGCACTTGATGTAGAGTCTACATGGTACTTCCATGGAGAGAATCGTGAGGATGGCCCTCGTGCCTGTCTTGTTCCTGCTTTCGACCTCGTGCGATTCGACTGCGCCCGGCGGCCAGCAATCGGATGCGGACGAAGAGCCGGACGTCATCGAGGATGTCGTCGGTGAGACCCACGACGAGCAGGACACGGTGGATGTCGTGGATCCCGGCCTATCGGGCTTCATCGGCAGCCCATGCGCCGGCGAGGCAGATTGCGACTACGGGGGCGCAGTCTGCCTGACCTCGGCACCGTCGGGCATGTGCTCGCTGGAGTGCGACCTGTACTGCCCCGACCGTGAAGGGCACCCGATGACCTTCTGCATGGACGAGGCGTCTTTGCCCGTGGAGATGCCGGGCTTCACCGAGGGAGCTTGCTTCTCCCGCTGCGACTGGGCTCTGTTCCCCGGCACGGGATGCAGGGAAGGGTATGGGTGCGTATCGCGCCCGCGTGCCAACGAGCCGGGGACGATGCAGCTGGTCTGCGTTCCCGGCGAGGGGGATCCGCTCACCGGCTGCCTCGATGAGCTCGCCTCCCTGGGTGTCTTTTTCGAGCCTTCCTCGAGCGTGTCGGACCACCCGGACGGCTTCCCCGATCTGACCTGCGTCGTGGAGCAACCCGTGATGCTCCACTCGCCGGTTCACGGCGTGAATCTCGAATCCTATTACTCGGGCAGCCCGGGGAGCGTGTACGTCGCCTGCAGCGCGGCAGTGGCGATCGTGCGCACGGTCGATGACGTGGCGCCCCTGGGTGTCGTTGCCATCCAGCACATGGGCACGTACAACTGCCGCGTCATAGCAGGGACGAGCACCCTCTCGCGCCACGCTTACGGGGATGCCATTGACATCGCGGGATTCGAGCTCGACGACGGAACCGTGTACACTCTCTACGACGACTGGGAGCACGACACGGAGACGCCCGTCACGCCGGGTGGCTCGTTTCTCTATGCAGCCGCCGGAAGGTGGTACGAGGCCTGGATCTGGAACACCATCCTGACGCCCAACTACAACTCGGATCACGACGATCATTTCCATGTGGATCTTACGCCGGATCGTCACTTCCTCAAGAGCGTCGTCACGCTCGACGAGGACGGGAGATACATGGGGCCCGCGCCGTTCGACGACTGAAGGAGGTGCGCATGAGGCTTGGCAATCTGTCGGCTTTGATCGCCCTGTGCGTTCTCATCGGTGCATGCGCCACCACCAAGGACCCGGACATCACGCCCCACGATACGTGGACCGATCCCGGCACGGACTGGGTGGTGGACCCGTCCTGGGACACTAGCGCCGACACCGTGTACGACAGCCTCGCGGATATTCTGCCGGATACGACGGAGGAAACGACGGTCGACGTCTCGGAAGACACATTGCCGGACACGGTCATCGACACCGCGCCGGACACGGCGATCGACACGGTCATCGACACCGCGCCGGACACGGCGGTCGACACGGTCATCGACACCGCGCCGGACACGGCGATCGACACGGTCATCGACACCTGGCCGGACACATTGCCGGACACGGCGGTTGACACCATCACGGACACAGGAATCGACGAGATACCGACCGGGCCGGGCACCACCTGTGCGGATCCCATCGACGTGACAGGATTGACCTCGTGGACCGGAGATCTGGGCATGTACGGCAACCTGTGGATCGGTGCATCGGGATGCCCCGGGGCCTCTGGCAGGGAGATCTGGTTCGAGGCTTCGGTCCCCGCGAACTTCACGTTCACGATCTCGGAGATCACGACCACCAACGTGGCGATCGAGTTCGTCTCGAGCTGCCTTTTGGCCACATGTTCGGCCTATGCCCTCTCTCCCGAGACCCTGTCGTGGTTCAACGGAACGGGCTCGACTGCCACCATCCTCGTGGCCGTGGAGGGCGAGTACGCTGCCACCACGGGTGCGGTGGGGTTGGACATAGGCCTTTCGCCGGCACCCGAGGGATACACCTGCTCCTCTGCGGTGGACGTGTCCTCTCTCTCGTCGTGGACAGGCAGCTTCACAGACTACGGCAACCTCTGGTCCAGGGGTACTGGCTGTCTGTCGGCAAGCGGCCCCGAGGCGTGGTTCCAGGCCACCGTACCGGCCGGCAACAGGTTCTCGCTGGCCGAGGTGTCGAGCTCGGACGTGGTCGTGCACGTCCTCACCTCGTGCTCGGCGACGTCCTGCAGCATGTCTCGCGACACGCCGGAATCCGTCGAGTACATCAACTCGTCGGGATCTCCGGTGACCCTCTGGTTCGTGGTGGAGGGCTACTACGCGGGCTCCGCAGGTCCCATCGATCTCGACTTCACCAACGCTCCTCCTCCAGAAGGCTCGTCGTGCACCAACCCCGTGGACGTGACGTCAGTGACGAGCTGGAGCGGCACCTTCACCGATTACAGGGATTCATGGGATGGTGGAACCGGCTGCGGCTACGCCAGCGGCGCCGAGGTCTGGTTCATGGCCACGGTCGAGGACGGTCACGTGTTTTCCATCACGGAGACGACCGGAACGGACGTCGTCCTGCACAGGATCGGTACCTGCCCCTCGACGACCTGCACGGCATACTCGGACGAGCCCGAGAAGCTCGAGTACTTCAACACGACGGGGGCGCCTTTGACGCTCTTCGTCGTGGTGGAGAGGTACTCGACGGGCGCCACAGGCTCGGTCGCCGTCACGGTGACCAACGGGCCTCCCCCCGCGGGCACCACCTGCAGCGGCGCCGTGGACGTGTCCGCGTCGGGTACGTGGACGGGATCGTTCGTGGATTACCGCGATCTGTGGGACGGAACCACTGGATGCGGGTACGCGAGCGGACCTGAGCTCTGGTTCTTCGCGACGATCCCGGCCGGCAACCTGCTGACATTCGAGGAGACGTCCAGCACCGACGTCGTCCTGCAGATCCTCACGGCCTGCCCGGCCACGACCTGCATGGACTACACCGACACGCCGGAAGGACTGGAGCTCCTCAACAACACGGGCGGCTCGACCACCCTGTGGATCGCGGTGGAGAAGTACTATTCGGGGTCCACCGGATCGTGGGCAGTGGAGACCGGCAACGCCCCTGCACCCGATGGATACTGGTGTGGCTCTGCCGTGGACGTGACCTCCCTGGGCTCCTGGAGCGGTAACTACTCTAGCTTCGCCGACCTGTGGGACCCTCCGAGTGGATGCGGCTACTCGACGGGCCACGAGGTGTGGCTCTCAGCTGAAGTGCTGCCAGGCTACACGCTGACCGTCCAGGAGACGTCGTTCACGGACGTCGTTCTGGCCGCGCTATCGTCATGCAGCGCCACCTCCTGTCTGAGCTACAAGGACTCGCCCGAGACGATCACGGTCACAAACTCCACGGCATCCACCCAGACATACCTCGTCGTGGTGGACTGCTACTCCTGCACCACAGGGAGCATCGCGCTCACCATCACCAACGCACCCTAGCGCAATTGGCGGCTGCCGGCGCGGCAGTGGCGGCCGACCGTATGGTGTCGCGCAACCTCGCTGGATGACTGGAGCGCGTGTCTGGCATGCCTCGTGCATTTTGCGAGAGGCATGGGACCGCTTCCATTCCTGGTGGGTACGATGATCGTCG